>JALFTO010000014.1 GCA_022779165.1 Lachnospiraceae bacterium | reverse complement strand
AGCGATGTCTGCTGCTGTTGCGCCAATCTTGGACATAGCCTCCACAGCTACCCCTAACTGTGTGGACCAGATCTCATTGGCATCGTGCTCAACCCAGCCGGGCTTCGGGAAGTACTGTGTAAATTCCTTCTGAGCTACACTGCACATCTCTCCGCGCTCGTTGAACAGGATACATCTGTTACTTGTTGTTCCGGCATCCAATGCCATTACGTATTTTGCCATTATATACCCTCCTTCTCTATCATCAAGGGAACCATCCCCCGATTTACAGCTTTTTGATCGTTCCTACCTGCTCCAGATCACTGATGATCTCCTCCATGGATAACCCCACCTTTGCATCCATGGTTCCTGTGACTGCGCCTTCCACGATAGGACAATCTACCATCTTAACTTTTTTGTCCGGCATATCCTCCAGAACCATCTCTGTCGTCATCACCGAACTCCCCATATCCATCAGAACCAGTACACCGTCCTCACTGTATACCTTTTCCACTGCATTTCTGATCTTATCATAGCTGGTGCCAAAGCTGCCGTCCTCTAATCCCCCAGCGGCTGCCATCGGTGTCTCGGGCGCCATCATACCGGCAAGCTCAACCACGCTCTCTGCCAGGTGTTCACAGTGTGACACAAAAACAAACCCAACCATACTACACCTCTTCTGCAAGCACCTCAAGCATCATCGTGAAAGAGGTTGCTCCCGGATCCTGATGTCCGATGCTTCTCTCACCCACATAACTTGCACGGCCTTTTGTCGCAATGATCGTCTTGGTGTATTCCACACCCTTCTGCGCTGCCTTAACGCCTGCCGCAAAGGTTTTTCCTTTATCTCCGGAATTCTCCCACTCTGCCTTCATCGCATCCAGCGCGGGCACCATTGCATCGAGCATTGTCTTCTCGCCTGTGGTTGATTTACCGCGGGCCTTGATCCCTTCAATTCCTGCCTCAAATGCCTGTAAAAACTCCGGTACAGAAACCTCCGCCTTGCCTTTCAGTGCCATGCCCATCTTCATAAAAGCGGTACCGTACAGAGGACCCGAAGAACCTCCTACAGTAGAAACCAGTGCCATTCCGGTATTGCGGAGAATATCGCCGGTGTCCTCTGTATTCACTGCATCCAGCTTCTGGCTCACCATGGCAAATCCTCTCGCCATATTGATTCCATGATCACTGTCACCGATCGGGCTGTCCAGCTCTGTGAGAAACTCTTTCTCCTCCTCAATCTTCGCCGCAATCTTTTTTAACACCTCAACTATTTTTACTGTATTCATGTCCTCTCGCTCCTATGTCATTTTCTTATTTCCGGCAATATCGGTTCGACTGCCGTATGGTTTACGCCTTAAATGCAGGCGTATCTGCCTTTGCATCCAACAGTGTCTTCAGCTCATCGTCAAGACGCAGTACGGAGATTGAGAATCCTTCCATCTCGATGGAGGTCATGTACTCGCCCACCAGAGTCTTGTACACTTTGATGCCTTTCTCTGCCAGAATATCAGCCACCTTATTATTGATGATAAACAGCTCCATAAGCGGTGTTGCGCCTGATCCGTTCACCATGACTGCAACTTCACTTCCGGTATAATCGATATCAGCGAGGATCTTATCCATCAGAAGTGTGGTGATCTCATCCGCTGTCTTGATCTTATCGCGGTATGTGCCGGGCTCTCCATGGATACCGATACCGATCTCCATCTCATCCTCAGCCAGCTCAAATCCGGGTTTTCCTGCCGCCGGTACCGTACAAGGTCTGATCGCCGCACCCATCGTACGGACATTATCAATAACCTTCTGTGCCACTGCCTGAACTTCGTCAAGAGAAGCACCCGTCTCAGCCTTTGCTCCGGCGATCTTGTGTACGAATACCGTACCTGCCACGCCTCTTCTTCCTACGGTGTAGAGACTGTCTTTTACGGCAACATCGTCATTGACAACCACCTGTTTCACTTTGATGCCGTCTGCCTCAGCCATCTCACCTGCCATCTCAAAGTTCATGACGTCACCGGTATAGTTCTTGATGACCATGAGTACTCCGGCATCAGTGGCAATCGCCTTGATTCCTTCGTACACCTGATCCGGTGTAGGAGAGGTAAATACAGCTCCCGCAACCGCAGCATCCAGCATACCTTCGCCAACATAGCCGCCATGTGCCGGCTCATGTCCGCTTCCGCCTCCGCTGATCAGTGCTACTTTTCCCTCTTTCTTGTTCGCCCTGACAACCACATTGCCGCTGTCAAGTTTGCGAAGATACTGGGGATAAGCTTTCACCATACCTTGGATCATCTGGTCTTCCACCTGATCAGTTCCGTTAATAAACTTCTTCAATTTTACTGCACCTCCTTATATATGTTGATTTCAATTGTGTTCATCTAACTATATGCTTATCCACACCGATTCATTACCTGCATATCTTCTGCTGCTTACATGAACCATACTTTTTTACTTGTGGATGAGATCGCCACCGCCCCGTTGTCCAGCGCCAGCATCACATCTTCCCTGTCGGAGATCAATCCGCCGGCCACCACCGGAACCTTGCTGATGCCGTTCACCTTGCGGATAATCTTGGGCATCACACCGGGCAGGATCTCAATGACATCCGGAAGCACGCTGCCGTTCTGCTTCTCGATATTCACAAGTGCCATGGAATCGATCACGAAATATCTGAGTACCGTGTACAGTCCAAGCTCCCTGGCATGCCGGATCAGCGTACTCTTCGTTGTTATAATCCCATCTGCCTCGGTAAACTCCTTGATATAATCAAGCGCGATCTCCTTGCCGCTGAGCCCTGCGATCAGATCGATATGTACCATGGCGACCTTCCCGGAATCCTTGATCCGTTTCACGATATCCTTAATGCCGCAAATATCTCCGAAAAGAATGAAAACAACCTGTATATCCGACTTCAGGCACTGTTCCAGCCCCTCCATATCCTTGATTGCCGCAACAATGGGGGTGTCCTCCAATATTTCTCTGAATGTCCGCCTCATAACATGTGCCTTTCCGCTATCATCTTGAATCAAAAAAAGAGCAAGCAAATTACACCAACTATTACCGTTGTTAAATGCCTTACTCTTTTCTCCATGGCGACTATGAACAATTTCCAACTAAAACCATCATAGCACCGTTTTGTTTAATTTGCAATACAATCTCCCAAAAATGCGTTTCTTTTTTCGCATTTTTTACATTTCTCGTCATTGTAAAATTAGAAACAATTATCATTTTTATTCTAATTGTTCGATTTTAACGATTCTTTCTGTCTATTTTGTATATTTCCGGCAAACATTTCTTTCGGAGTCATAAACGACCAGTCTTGTCCTCTGTTTTCTCTCACTCCAGGAATTTCTTCTGGGCCTTCACAGCCAGGTAGCCGAATACCACGACAACGGCAAAGAAAACTCCCGTCAGTGCAAGCTGCACCATCGCAAGTCCACCGTACAGATCATTGATGATCCCGACAATGCCGCAGATTACCGCACAGGCGCCCACAACGACAGTCTTAGGGAACATAAACCGAATGAAGCCCTCCACGTCCCTGGCTTTGGAGAGATCAAAGTCCTTGCTCACCATGATCCCCTTGGCGAGACTTCCCGTCCGTTTCATTTCCACTGCCTTATAAATAAAATATCCGCCCATGATGGCGATAAACGCATCCAGCATCAATCCCATTTCCATAAAACTGTTCTCCTTCTCTTTCTCCTATACGTGTAAGAATGCGCAGACCATGTCCGCCATTTTATCTTTATCACACTCATTCTTATGGATCACCGGCGCGGTGCGGATCTCCTCTATCGCATTCGGCACCTCGACATTTCCGATGCGGGACAGTTCGTCAACGAGTGCAAAATCGTCCATCGCATCATACTTCTCATCGATCGCCTTCATCACGCTTCTTGTGAACTTAAAGGGGCTCGCCGTGGATGCGATCACCGTCTTTGTCCGGTCCTTCGTCTCTTCCTTATATTTATCATAGACAGCCGATGCGACCGCTGTATGGGTGTCGATCACATAGCCTGTCTCTTCATAAAGCGTCCTGATCTTGTCAAAGGTTTCCGCCTCTGTGCTGTAACCTCCGTAGAAATCTCCCAGCGCCTGCTTCATCTCCTCCGTGATCACGTAGCTTCCCGAACCGTTCAGGGACTCCATCAGCTTCGCATTCTTCTGTGCATCCTCTCCCGCGATCAGATAGATCAGACGTTCCAGATTACTGGAGATCAGGATATCCATCGAAGGGGAACTGGTCAACACAAACTCACGGTTCTTATCATAGGTTCCTGTCCGGAAGAAGTCGAACAACACCTTATTCTCATTGGAAGCGCAGATCAGCTTTGCGATGGGAACGCCCATCTGCTTTGCAAAATATGCCGCGAGAATGTTTCCGAAGTTACCGGTTGGAACGGTCACATTGATCTTCTCGCCGGAAGCGACCTTTCCTTCCTTCAGAAGCTTTGCATATGCATATACATAGTAAACAACCTGCGGGACAAGACGTCCGATATTGATCGAATTGGCCGATGAGAACTGGAATCCCGCCCGGTCCAGCTTCTCTGCCAGTTCCCTGTCCGCAAAGATACGCTTCACGCCCGTCTGGGCATCATCAAAGTTTCCGTGGATTCCCACCACGAAAGTATTGTCTCCCTTCTGGGTGACCATCTGTTTCTCCTGAATCGGGCTCACACCGTTCTTCGGATAAAATACGATGATCTTTGTCCCCTCTACACCCGCGAAACCTGCCAGCGCAGCCTTGCCGGTATCTCCGGAGGTAGCCGTCAAAATGACGATCTCGTTTTTGACATGGTTCTTCTTCGCCGCAGTCGTCATCAGATGAGGCAGAATAGACAGCGCCATATCTTTAAAAGCGATGGTCGCTCCGTGAAACAGTTCCAGATAATATGTACCCTGTGCCTCCGCAAGCGGTGCGATCTCTTCCGTATCAAACTTGGAATCGTATGCCCGTGTGATACAGGTCTTTAATTCCTCCTCCGTAAAGTCCGTAAGGAACAGCTTCATCACCTCGTATGCCGTCTCCCGGTAGGTCATGTCTGCCAGTTCTTCCATCGTCTTATCAAGCGCCGGGATCTGCTCCGGGACAAAAAGTCCGCCATCCTCCGCAAGTCCTTTCAGAATCGCCTGACTTGCCGTGATCGGCTGACTGTTGCTTCTTGTGCTTTTGTATCGAATCTCCATTGGTTTTCCCCTTTCATACGCATTCGCAGTGCACATCGGGAAGTCTTTTGCTTCCTTATTCGCACGGTATTCATTATATCATAAACTCTGCGCCCCTGCAATGACAGCGCATATCAGGAAAAGAACTCATGTCCGCCGTACTTAAACAGCCGATTCCGGTGTCGGTCAAACCATTTCATTTTCTCAGGATTCGCTGACTTTCTTGACACAAAATAGAGAGCACCTCCGGAATCATCCTCTCCCATCAACGCCCTGTCAACCGCCTCTACTGTTTCCTCTGTTATCTTCACCTTGCGATATCTTCCGTCTCTCACGGGAGAAAACTGGCAGATGCCGTGGTCTGTCTGGAACACAACCTCCTTTATGGTGTCCGGGAATTTATCATTCTCCACGCGATTCAATACGACTCCTGCGACCAGCATTTTGCCGTTTAAGTCTTCTCCGCCCGCCTCTGCCTCCACGATCCGGCACAGGATCTCACGCTCCTCATCCGTAGCATCATACCGCGCTTTGCGCTCCATCACCTGATAATGAATCACACGCCGCCCCGAAGATGATGTCTTCATCCGTTCCTGGCAGCTCGTCTCCTCGACCCCCGCCATTTCATCCATGATCATCATCCGGAACGCCGGTGTCGATGCATACCTGCTCCTCTGTGCCACCCTGATGCAGCAAAGACCGGTGACAAAAACCAGATTACAGAGCAGTAACAGCATAGCATATTTTTTATACATACCTTTTTCCTCGCAATAATAATTCTATACAGCTTGGCTCAAAAATATGCAAAAAAAGAGTTCCTTATGCTATACTGTCATTATGAAAACTACACTTCCGGGCGTTTTTTGCGCCACCAAAAAAGACGGAAGCCTCTATTATCGTGCTTCCCTTACATACCGTTCCCGGCATATCAGTCTGGGAAGCTTTGATTCGGAGTCAAAGGCTCACGAGGCATACCTGGACGGATGCCGGATATTGCATGACACATGTGTCACAATTCATTCCTACGACGGCACATCCGCACTCGCTTTTTCCAAATGGGTCAGTCTGCTCAATTTCCGTGACAACGGCATCTACATTGCCACTCCCATCTACATTTACAAGAAGTTTTTCGAGTATTATCTCTCGCCGGATCACATCCTCAAATTCGATCTGGATGATCTGTTTTTCTATTCCTCGCACAAGATCATGAAACGGGGCGGTCATCTGTTCGTAGCAGATTACGGGATGCAGGTCAATGTCGCCTCCCGCTACGGCATCAAGAATTACGGTGTCGAAGGCAGGGACTACCGCTTCGTCAACGGGGATCCCAATGATTACCGGTACGAAAATATCGAAATTCTCAACCGCTATCACGGTGTCAGCCGCATCCGGCACAAGCACAAGGAAACCTTTCAGGCAAGGATCCACGTGCGCAGCACCCTTCTGATCGGCAGATACGAATCGGAGATCCATGCGGCAATTGCCTACAACAAGGCTATCGATATCCTCAAAAAAGCCGGCGTAAAGAAGCAGTATGTTCCCAATTATATTGAGAACCTGTCGCCCGCTCTCTACGCCGACATCTATAATTCCCTGACAATCTCCGATACGATCCTGTCGTACGAAGAACCGGCAGATCATGCCGAATGACCCAAACGGCGCATCGCGCATAACCTCAGTTTACAGCACGCCCTTTGTGGACCACACGCCGTCGATCCTTGTCTCATACTGCGTTGCCTGATCAAGCGCCTTCGCAAAGGCCTTGAAGCTCGCCTCCGCAATATGATGATTGTTCAGCCCGTCAAGCTTCTTGATATGCAGATTCATCCCCGCATTGTAAGAAATCGCATAAAAGAACTCTCGGAACATCTCCGTATCCATCTCCCCGATTTTCGGCACGGTATACGCACAGTCAAAATTCAGATACGGTCTGCCTGACAGGTCGATCGCACACAACACCAGTGTCTCATCCATCGGAAGCATCATACTGCCGTAGCGTTTGATCCCCTGCTTATCTCCAAGCGCTTTGCGGATCGCCTCACCGAGCGCAATACCGACATCCTCTATCGTATGATGGGAATCCACCCGGATATCGCCCTTGCACGTCAGTTTCAGGTCAAACAGACCGTGTCTCGCAAACCCTTCCAGCATATGATCGAAGAAACCGATGCCTGTGTGCACATCATAATTTCCCTTTCCGTCCAGATTCAATGT
Source organism: Lachnospiraceae bacterium (assembly GCA_022779165.1). Classification (GTDB taxonomy): domain Bacteria; phylum Bacillota; class Clostridia; order Lachnospirales; family Lachnospiraceae; genus VSOB01. The sequence goes on along the minus strand of JALFTO010000014.1, from coordinate 13,332 downwards.
GACGGAAATGTCCGTCTCCTTTGTTTTCCTCTCCACTGTTCCAATCCGTTGTTCCATCGTCCGTTCCTCCTATTTCGCCTTATAGTCTATAAAACAGATGCTGAGCGCCGCCGGCTCTTCCATGCCGTCCATCTTTGCGCTCTTTGTGTATTCCCACATCGTAAACTTGTAAGGATAATCCGGCGTATCCGCCTCCTGTGACAGCCACACATCATATCCGATCAGTCTGGACAGATCGAGTTTGCGGATCATCCACTCCTTGTCCCCATAGATCATCGTCTTGAAGCCTGCCGCCTTGATCTCCTCAAGGAAAGCCGTTGCCACCTTCGTCTTATCATCCTTTGACAGCCCCTGCACGCGCGCCGTATCGTTCTTGACATACTCCATGTCAAACACGACCGGATAAACGATGGAGAATCCCTGAAGCCCTTCGATAACGCGGTACGCTTCCTCTCTCGCTTCGTCCTCGGTCACCGCCTGTGAAAAAAAGGTAACGCCGATATCCATCCCGGCCTCGGTCGCCTTATTCACATTCTCATAGAACATCTCATCCGCCATCACATTACCGCTTCCATACCCTCTGGATCCCAGACGGATCATGGCGAAGTCCACACCGGCTTTCTTGAGCTTCTTAAAATTGATATCACCGTCATCCGCGCTGACACGCACACCGACACTCGATACCTTCTCGCTGTCCTCATAATACTTCATGATCGGATACTGGTAAACGAGTCCCGAGAGATCATATGTATTCTTTGTCAGGTACGGGTTGATGCTGACCCACTCCTCCGTTCCGTCCTCCGCGACAAGCTTCGTGTGCTTTCCGTCTGTCGAAGGATCCGGTTCGGCCTCCGTCTCTTCCGTTTCCCCGGCTTCCGTCTCGGACTCCGGCCGGTTCTCCTCATCATACATATGCCAGAAATCCAGATCATCACTCGTCAGTGTACTTCCGGAGATCAGCGGGTCATGCGGTTTTTCCGTCTCTGATATGCTTTCCGTCTCCTGCGCTACCGCCTGCGCATTCTGCCGGTTCGACGGTTTCCGATTGGCGAGAATGACCGCTCCGAACACGGTAACCACAAACAACACAACACCGACCGCCATATAAATCATGGGAAGCCCTGAATTTTTGTCATCAAAATCATCCGATAAACGCATTTTCCTGCCTCTGATCAAAAAATGTGGTATCATATAACTTGAACTTTCAATTTATGATATATGATACCACATTTCCCACACGAAAGGAACGCTTTTTATGACGGAGCAAACATCGCATAGATCATCCCTAATACACCGGCTCATCCTGTGTCTGGCGCTTCTGTGTCTGGCCGTCGGCTGCTGTCTGTTTGCCGCCCACCGGCCGTCCGGCGCTCACAGCCTGCCCGTGAGCGGGACACAGTTCTGCTTCGACACCGTCGTCACCATCACGCTCGAGGATGGCGAAAGCCTGACTCCCGACCGCGCGGATCAACTGCTTGAACAATGTTTTGCTCTCTGTCAGACATATGAGAATCTGCTGAGCCGTACCAGAGAGGGCAGCGACGTGTGGCGGATCAATCACAGCGAGGGCAAACCGGTACAGGTATCTGACGACACCCTGTCCGTCATCCGGACCGCCCTTGAATACAGCCGACTCTCGGACGGAATGCTCGATATCACGATCGCTCCGGTGAAAGATCTGTGGGATTTTACCCCGGAAGGCACACACTCTCTCCCCTCGGATGATGATATGCGGGAAGCCTTGTCTCATGTGAATTATCATAATATTATCGTGGAAAATAACACCGTAATGCTGTCAGACCCGGAATCCGCCATCGACCTCGGCTGTATCGCCAAGGGCTATATCGCGGACCGGCTGAAGGAATATCTTGTAGGAGAAGGCGTCACCAGCGCCATCTTAAACCTCGGCGGTAATGTGCTCACAATCGGCGGCAGACCCTCGGGGGATCCTTTTGTGTTGGGTATCCGGCGCCCTTTTTCGGACAGCACCGATTCCATCGCCGCTATCGAGACAAGTGACCGCTCCCTCGTCTCCTCCGGTGTCTATGAACGCTATTTTATCTTGAACGGCACACGCTACCATCATCTGCTGAACCCACACACCGGCATGCCGGAGAACAATCATCTGCTCAGCGTGACGATCCTGTCCGCCTCCTCCACCGATGGAGATGCGCTCAGCACAGTGTGCTTCCTGCTCGGCCGGGAAAAGGGGCTGGAGCTCATAGAGGCTCTGCCGGAAACGGAAGCCATCTTTATCACGGATGACTATGAACTTCATTTAAGCAGCGGCCTGCGCTGTGTCACAAACTCCGATGGCGTCATGCCGGTATTCTGTGAGAATGCACGCAAAAATGTGGAATAATCACTGTACCCGCACTCCTCACTGACCTTCACCGCAGGAGATCCGCTCAGCAGTTTTTCCTTTGCCAGGATCATTCTCTTCTCCGTGATATACCGATGGATCGTGTAACCCGTCTCCTTCTTGAAGGTGCGCATCAGATGATATTTGCTCACATAAAATCTGTCTGCAAGCCCATCCACACTGATCTCTCCGGTGAGATGTTCGCCTATATAATTCAGGATCTCAACGATCTTCTGATTAAACACAGCCTCCGGGCTGATCTCCCTGAATCCCCGACCGCCCTCGACGATCCTGTTGATCTCAAGCATGAACGTCAGGAATAGCAACTGCATTTCCAGTTCATATCCATATTGTTTCCCGGCACTGCACCGCTCCAGACGCAAAAGCGTCCGCTCCGCTTCCGCGCGGACGGCCTCCGGGAGTCTCAGAACATAAGATTTCTCCGAGGCAGCCCTCGCAAAGCACAGGGACGGATCATACTCCTGCGTCAGATATCGCCTCAGATACTCCGTAGAGATGTAAAGAATGCTACGCTCATAAGGCACCTGATTATCGATTACGGGCCGGTGGATCTGTCCATGTCCGACGAGTACAATATCTCCCGGTTTCAGTTCATAGTAGCACCCCTCGATCATGTAATTCACCTTCCCACCCCAAAACACAATGATCTTGTCGAAATCATGGTAGTGAAGGCTCATCTCTCCCGACACATTATCGCGCAGATGAAACACGCGGAACGGTTCTTTCAGATATCCGGCTTTCTCATAATTTTCCATGGCATTCTCCTTTCTTCTATCATTCCACAAGACAGCACTTTTTGCAATATATATGGCAATATTTCTTATTTTTATGATCTAAAATGCCTGTTATAGTAGAAGCATAAGGAGGGAATGCTATGGAACTGATCTTCAAGAAATATCACACCAGAGATGATGACACAGAACTGAATTATCTGATCTTTGATCCCTCCATGAATTCCGGACAGCTCACGAAAGAACTGAGGCAGTCCATCTCCTGCAGGAATTTCGGTCAGAACTATGCCAGGCTTCTCATGGGGCCTATCTGGAAAGACAAAAAAATGACCGCCAGAGTGTTTACCTCTGACGGTGATGAGATTCCTTACGATGATACCGACCTGCAGGTCCTCAGATCCTGTATGTCGCACGGAAAATCGTGCGGCACGGTGTATCTGTTCTGCTAAAGTCTGTCGGCAAATATACTCTTATAGCCTTCCCCGAAAATCTCGGTTGCGCTTGTCACGATCATAAAAGCACGCGGGTCCTCTTCCTTAACAACTTCTTCTATCTTGGGGGCCTGCTGTTTTTTTGTCACGCACATGATCACCTTCTTGTCACGGCTGCTGTACCCGCCCTCACCGCGCAGATAGGTGACGCCTATGTCTATCTCCTCCAATAATCTCCCCGCAATCTCCTCATGACTATCGCTGATAATATAGATCAGTTTCGCCTCATCCCTGCCGTAGAGCACCACATCCATGACAACCGACATGACGATAACGGCAATCATGGCATACAGCACCACATCGATATTTCGGAAAATCAAACCGGAGCACATCACAATGATCACATCGGTCAAAAAGAACAGCGCGCCCGTCCGCAGATGCGGATACGATAACCGCAGCACCTTGACGATAATGTCCGTCCCACCCGTCGTGGCACCCTGTCTGAAAATGATCCCAAGCGCCAGTGCCACCAGCGTGCCGCCTGTCAGGCACGCAAGCATCGGTTCCTCTGTCAGCGCGCCTATCGGCGCCATCAGATCCGTTGCCACAGAAACCGCCAGCACCGCATATCCTGTAGACAGGATAAACTTCCATCCGAATTTCCACAGTCCCAGAAGGATCAGCGGAATATTGATGAGAAAGATCATCGTTCCTGTAGGAACACCGGTCAGCCGGTTCACAATGATGGAGATCCCCGTCACACCGCCGGGTGCCAGATTGTTGGGATCTAAGAACAGACTGACGCCCGCCGCATAGACGACTGACGCCAAGGTAATGATACTGTATTTTCTGATTCCCCGCCTGATGCGCGCTATTCCTGTCTTTGACACATTCTTCACAACAATTTCCTCACAGTTAACGCGTCCGTCCTCCGTCCGGAGCCATCCATCAGATGCTTGTCGCAACCAGCTTCGGCTGATACTTCTCCTGCTCCAGAGCCGCAATGATCTGCTGCTTATGCTCCGTTCCGAATGCTTCCAGCGTAATACGAAGTTCCACCGCGGCGCTGCGGTTGGTGGAAACAAACTGATTGTGCTCCAGTTTGATCACATTGCCGCTCTCCTTTGCGATCACGGCCGCTACTCTGGAAAGCTCACCCGGCTTATCCGGCAGCAGCACTGATACCGTGAAGATACGGTCTCTGAAGATGAGTCCCTGCTGTACCACGGAGGACATCGTGATGATATCCATGTTACCGCCGCTTAAGATTGACACGATTTTCTTATTCTTGACATCCAGATGCTTCAGTGCCGCCACTGTGAGCAGACCGGAATTTTCCACGACCATCTTGTGGTTCTCCACCATATCGAGGAACGATACCACCAGTTCCTTATCTTCCACGGTGATAATGTCATCCAGATTCTTCTGGATATAAGGGAAAATCTTCTCCCCCGGTGTCTTCACCGCAGTACCGTCAGCGATGGTATTGACTCCCTTCAGTGTCGTGACTTTGCCTTTCCTGACGGATTCCTGCATACAGTTGGCGCCCGCAGGTTCCACACCGATCACCCGGATCTTGGGATTCAACAGTTTTGCCAGAGTGGACACGCCCGTTGCCAGTCCGCCTCCGCCGATTGGTACGAGTATAATGTCAACCAATGGAAGCTCCTTAAAGATTTCCATGGCGATCGTTCCCTGTCCGGTTGCTACCGCCTCATCGTCAAAAGGATGAATGAATGTATACCCGTTCTGCTCCGCAAGTTCATACGCATGGGCGCATGCCTCATCATACACATCGCCGTGGAGCACGACCTGCGCTCCGTAACTCTTGGTGCGCGTCACTTTCATGAGAGGTGTCGTCGTGGGCATCACGATCGTCGCCTTTGCCCCGTAGCACTTCGCCGCATACGCCACGCCCTGTGCATGATTGCCCGCCGAGGCAGTGATCAGTCCCTTCTGCCTCTCCTCATCCGTCAGCGTGCTCATCTTATAGTATGCGCCTCGCACCTTGTAAGCCCCTGTGAACTGCATATTCTCCGGCTTCAGGTACACCTTGTTTCCGGTCTGGCTGCTCAGATAATCACTGTAAACAAGTTTTGTCTCCAGTGTTACCCTCTTGACAACCTCGGACGCCTCCTCAAAGGCTTCCAGCGTCAGCATCTTCTTCTCCATTAGTTTTCTCCTTTTATATCAAATAATGCATTCACAAACTCATCGGAATCAAATTTCTGCAGATCCTCCACCGTCTCGCCGACGCCGATATATTTGACCGGCACATGGAGTTCCGACTGGATTGCCACAGCGATGCCGCCTTTCGCCGTCCCGTCCATCTTCGTCAGAATGATTCCTGTGAGATCTGCCACCTCGCCAAACTCTCTGGCCTGCTGCAGCGCATTCTGCCCGGTCGTACCGTCCAGGACTACCAGATTCTCCCGGTGTGCTTCCGGGAATTCCTTGTCGATGATGCGGTTGATCTTCTTCAGCTCTTCCATCAGATTCTTCTTATTGTGAAGGCGGCCCGCAGTGTCACATAACAGCACATCCGCATGACGCGCCTTCGCCGCATTGACCGCATCGTAGATCACGGCTGCCGGATCCTGTCCCTCTTTGCCGCCGATCATCTCCACACCGGCGCGGTTGGCCCACTCGGTGAGCTGTTCTCCCGCAGCCGCCCGGAAGGTATCCGCTGCTGCCAGGATCACTTTCCTGCCCTGCGCCTTGAGCTTGCCCGCCAGCTTGCCCACAGACGTTGTCTTGCCGACTCCGTTGACACCGATCACCAGAACCACCGACTGCTCCTTCTCAAAGTCGTAAGCTGTCTCGCCGACACGCATCTGCTCTCTGATACTGTCGATCAGCAGCTGCCTGCAGTCCGCAGGCTCTTTGATATGCTGCTCCTTTACCTGGTCTCGCAGTCTGTCCAGAATCTCTCCCGTGGCATTGACTCCGATATCACCCATGATCAGGATTTCTTCCAACTCCTCATAAAAATCCTCATCGATCATCGAGTACCCGTGAAACAGGTCATCGATCCCGTTCACGATATTATCTCTCGTCTTGGTCAGTCCTTCTTTTAAACGTCCGAAAAAGCCTTTCTTCTCCCCGCTCACGTGAAATCCTCCTTTAATTGCTCAAGTCATCATCGATCAGGTTTACGCTGACAAGAGTGGAAATTCCCTTCTCCTGCATGGTAATACCATACAGACGGTCTGCCCGCTCCATGGTTCCCCTTCTGTGAGTGATCACAATAAACTGCGTATTCTTTGTCAGCTTATGTAAGTACTTTGCAAAGCGCCCGACATTGCTCTCATCAAGCGCCGCCTCGATCTCGTCCAGGAGACAAAACGGTGACGGCTTCAGATTCTGGATGGCAAACAGCAGCGCGATCGCCGTGAGCGCCTTCTCCCCGCCTGACAGCTGCATCATATTCTGCAGTTTCTTGCCGGGCGGCTGTGCAATGACGCGGATTCCTGCCTCAAGGATATCCTCATCTTCCATCAGTTCGATCGTTCCCTTTCCGCCGCCGAACAGTTCTTTGAATACCTTGTCGAACTCCTTCGCGATCTCCTTGAATTTCTCACTGAACTGTTTGCGCATTGCCGTGTCAAGCTCATCGATGATGCCGAGAAGCGTCTGCTCCGCCTCCACCAGATCATCATGCTGATTCTTCAGGAACGTATACCGCTCCATCAGATTCTTGTAATCCTCAATGGCATTGACATTGACATCTCCCAGACGTTTGATCTGATCCTTGATCTCCGCGATATCACGCCGGATCACGATCAGGTCCTGAAACTCCTCATTGCGCATGGAAGCTGCATCGGACAATGTGATCTCATACTCATCCCACATATAATTGATCCGTGCTTCCATCGAGCCTTCCAGTTTCTCGCGCTGGGCATTCAGACGGTAGACCTCTTTGTCCAGATCTCCCATCCGCTTTGACAGATCTTCCCTGACATCAAAGAATCCTTTCTGTTTCGCGGTCAGTTCCTCTTTCCTGGTCACATCCGCCTTCAGTTTCTCCTCCACATCTCCCTGTGTGGTATGAGAGCTCGCGATCGTCTTCTCTATCTCAATGATATTTTCCTGTTTTCTCTGAATCTCCGCCGCATTGTTGGCAAGTTCCGCGTTAATCTCTTCCAGTTCACTCCGAAACCGGCTGATCTCGCCTTCCATTCTGTCCACATTCTGCTGTTTGAATTCCTGTTGTTGACGGTATTTCTCCATCTCAACATCCCATTCGGACAGCTTCTGTGTGCGCTCCGATTCCTCCGTGCGCTTGTCGCCAAGCAGCGTTTCCAGCTTCGTGATCTGTTCCTTGACGCTCTCCTCCAGATTATGGGAGTTCGTCAGTTCCTGATCTGCTGCCTCTTTGTCCGTCCGGATCTGTGCGAACTGCTTCTCGATCTCCTCCTGCTCACTTCGGAGATTTCCAAATCCTTCCTCTGTCTCGTTCCATTTCTCCTGTGCGGACATGACATTCAGTCTCGCCGTATTCTGGGCGATAAAGCGCTCCTGCAGGGATGCGCGTGTCTCTTCCAGCTCCTTGCGGGTACGATTTCTCTCCTCCTTGGTCTGCTCGATGCTGTTTAACAGCTCATCGATATCGCCAAGGCATTTCTTCACCTTTGCTTCCAGTTCACTGATCTCCCGCCTGCGGCCGAGCAGATTGGAACTATTCTTAAAGGCGCCGCCGCTGATAGCTCCGCCCGGAACGAGGAGTTCTCCCTCTATGGTAACCATACGGATTCCGTAATCATATTTCCTGGCGATCCTGACCGCATGATCGACCGTATCCACCACCATGATACGACCAACCATGGCCTTTGCCACATTGGCATATTTCGGATCGATCTGAACGAGCGAATCCGCCAGACCGATCACACCCTCCTCCGAGAGTGCCTCAGGGGTCTTGAATTCCTGAGGATTCTGAATGCTGGTGAGCGGCAGGAATGTCGCGCGACCACCCTTTGTCTTCTTGAGATAAGCGATCATCCGCTTGGCGGTCTCCTCATCATCCGTCACCACATTCTGGATATTGCCTCCGAGTGCCGTCTCAATTGCCGTCTCGTACTTTTTATCCACCTTGATGATATCGGCAACAACACCGATGATCCCTTTTTCCGCCTCTTTCTGCTCCATGACGCGCTTCACGCTGCCGCCATAGCCCTCGTAACGCTCCGTCAGATTCGTCAGCGCTTCCAGCTTGGATTTCTCCTGATGATAGACCACCTGCATATCACGGAGTTTCTGGTCCTTCTCTGTCAGTTCAATCTTAAACTGCCCCAGCTTCTCCTCAAGCACAGCCTGTTTCTGTGTCATCTCGCGGATATCCGCATTGACAGCCTCAAACTCCTCCTCCAGCTTCCGGATTGCCTCTTTCTGCTCCTCCTCATCGGATTTGGCGCGAAGGAGTCTGGAATTGAGTTCCGACTTGCGGATCGTCACCTGCTCGAGCATCGTCTCAAAACGCTCTATCTTAGAACGGATCGTCGCTCTCTCATTCAGCGTGTTTAAGATCGTATTCTTGCCGTTCTCTACCTCTGTATTATATTCACGGATCTGCGACTGTACCTCAGCAAGCAGCTGTGCGGCCTCCTCTCTGGCGACTTTCGTCTCCTCCGCCAGTCTGTCCGTCTCCTGCTTATCCTCCAGTATGACATTCTTGTCATTTTCTTTATCCCGGATCTCTGACTGAACCGTCTCCTGTCGCTTTACCAGATGGTCCGCATTGCTCTCGGCGGATTTCACCTGTTCCTTTAATACATTGATCTCTCCCTCCAGTTTGCTGCGCAGCACACTTGTATCCGTGAGTTTTGTCTTGGCATTCTCGATCGCCTCTTCCAGCATCTCGATCTCGCCCTGGATCTGCTCATATTCCTCGCGGGTCTTCTCGTATTTCTCCTTCGTCTCATTCAGATCGCCGTAAGCGATCGCATACTTGCGCTCCACATCTTCGAGCTGCTTTGTGACATGGTCATTCTCCAGAAGGAACATATTCACATCGAGCGTCTTTAATTCTTCCCGCTTCTTTAAATATACTTTTGCCTTTTCCGACTGGCGCTCCAGGGGACCGACCTGCTTCTCCAATTCCCCGAGGATATCATTGACGCGGACCAGATTCTGCTTCTCATCCTCCAGCTTCTTCTGCGCCGTTGCTTTCCTGCGTTTGAACTTCACAATACCGGCAGCCTCATCAAAGAGCTCACGCCTCTCCTCCGGCTTGCCGCTCAGGATCTTGTCAATCTGCCCCTGTCCGATAATGGAATAACCTTCCTTACCGATACCGGTATCATAGAACAATTCATTGACATCCTTCAGACGGCATGTCGAACCGTTGATGGAATACTCGCTCTCGCCGGAACGGTACAGCCGTCTCGCCACGGTGACTTCATCGTAGTCGAGCGCAAGCAGATGATCGGAATTGTCAAAAGTAATCGCCACATACGCATACCCAAGCGGCTTCCTTGTCTCCGTACCAGAAAAAATGACATCCTGCATGGATGCCCCTCTCAGCTGCTTGATCCTCTGCTCTCCCAACACCCAGCGCACAGCATCCGCAACATTACTCTTTCCGCTGCCATTCGGTCCTACAATGCCCGTGATCCCATTGTGAAACTGAAATCTGATCTTATTTGCAAACGATTTGAATCCGTGTACTTCAATACTTTTTAAATACATATAATACCTGTCTTATCCCCTCTGGTTTTCGTTCATACAGAATGCCTGACACCGGCTATTTTGCCAGTTCCGGCACGGAAATGAGCGCCTGATAAGCCGCCTGCTGTTCTGCCAGTTTCTTGCTCCGGCCGCTGCCCTCGCCGATCTTCTTCCCATTGAGCAGTGCCTCCACCATGAACAGTTTATCGTGCTCCGGCCCTGTCTCTCCCGTGAGCACATACGCAAGAGACGCATTTGGCAAACGCTGCACACGCTCCTGCAGGATCGTCTTGCTGTCATAGAACAGCTGCTTATGCTCGAGATCCGATAAAATGAACCTGTTAATATAATCCCTGGCAGGATCCAGACCGCCGTCCAGATAGATCGCGCCGATCACAGCCTCCATCACATCCGATATGATGGAATCCCGCTTCCTTCCGCCGGTCGCTTCCTCCCCCTTGCCCAGATAGATAAACTGCTCCAGTTCAATATCTCTGGCACAAAAGGCAAGCGCGGGCTCACACACCATCGAAGAGCGCTGTTTGGTAAGCTTCCCCTCCGGCAGATCCGGATGGGCTTGAAAGAGATAATCGCTGGAGACAAGTTCCAGCACGGCATCTCCCAAAAACTCCAGCCGCTCATAATCCTGACGCTTATTGATCTTCTGCTCATTTGCATAAGAACTGTGCGTCAGCGCCTGCTGTAACAACTCTTTATCCCGGAACACATAACCGATCCGCTGCTCTAACAGTTCTATCTTTTTGCTGTCAATCCTCATAGTTTTATCCCTGATGCCTGTCCTACTCTTCCCCGGCTTTCCGGATCAATTCCAGCGCTTCTCCAACAGTGGTGATCTTCTCGGAAACCTCCGGCGACACCTCTATGTGAAACACATCCTCAATTCCCATGACAATCTGGAACAGATCCAGCGAATCTGCTCCCAGATCTTCCGTAAATGTCGTATCCTCCGTAATCTCATTGGGATCAACACTGAGCACTTCGGCGATCACCTTTTTTAACTTATCAAAATCCATGGCAATCCAATCCCTTCTACGCTTCCTCTTTCTGTATCTTCGTATCATCAGCCTGCACGGCAAGCTGTGTCTTGATCTTCTCGTTGATCTTCTGCTCCTTAAAAGCAATACACTGCAAGATCGAATTCTTGATCTCAACAGCATGGGAACTGCCGTGTGTCTTCACGACAAGACCGTTTAAGCCAAGTAACGGTGCTCCGCCGTACTGCTCCAGATCAAATGCTTTGAGCGTCTCCTTGAGTGCAGGCGTGACAAGCAGCGCACCGATTTTGCTGCGAAGTGTCGTCAGCATTCCCTGTTTGACTGCATGCAGAAGTGTCGCGCCGACACCCTCATACATCTTTAAGATCACGTTGCCGACAAACGCCTCACATACCACAACATCCGCAGCGCCTGACGGAATATCCCTCGCTTCCACACTGCCGATAAAATTGATATCGCTGCATTCCTTCAGGAGCGGAAACGTCTCTTTGACAAGTGCGTTTCCCTTCTCCTCCTCGGCGCCGATATTGACGATACCGACACGGGGATTCTTAACGCCGAGCACATTCTCCATGTAAATCGCGCCCATCTTGGCGAACTGGACGAGATGGGACGGACGCGCATCCACATTTGCACCGCAGTCAATCAACAGCGCAGCGCCCGTTGCCGTCGGAATGACCGGCGCCAGAGGCGGCCGTTCCACGCCTTTGATCCTGCCCACGAGCACCTGTCCACCCACAAGAACCGCACCGGTACTGCCGGCAGACACAAACGCATCGCACTGTCCCTCTTTGACCATCTTCATGCCTTTTACGATCGAGGAATCCTTCTTTGAACGGATCGCTGCCACCGGGGGCTCCGCCGTCTCAATCACCTCGGAGGCGTGTACCACCTCGATCTGTTCCTCCGGCACGGTATATTTGGAAAGCTCTGCCCGAACGGCATCTTCCTTTCCCACGAGAAATACTTTTATCTTTTTGCTGGCCTGTACTGCCTCCACTGCACCCTTTACCACTTCAGCAGGGGCATTGTCTCCGCCCATCGCATCGACTGCCACATTGATCTGTTCGCTCATTTCCGGTTTCCTCCATCAAAATATGCCTTATATAAGCCTTATATAAATATACTAAATCAATTGGCAAAAAGCAAGTACCGCTGCCCGGAACCGCTCTGCGGCTCCCGGCCCACATACGCAAAAAGGACATTCCCGATCGGGAATGTCCCAAAGCCAGCTTACTCTGTTCCGCTTCAGTAATCTGAAACCGGATTAATCAACACTGATGATCTCTTTCTTATTATAAGACCCGCAAGCCTTGCATACTCTGTGAGGCATCATCAGAGCGCCGCATTTGCTGCATTTTACTAATGTAGGAGCACTCATCTTCCAGTTTGCTCTACGTTTGTCTCTTCTTCCTTTGGAAGATTTATTCTTGGGACAGATAGACATCGTTACACCTCCTTACCCGCGTTAAAGATATCTTTTATCACTGCCAACCTCGGATCCGGAATGAACGTATCACACTCACATGCTCCCTCATTCAAATCCTTGCCGCACACTTTGCAGATTCCCTTACAATCGGGACGGCACAGGATCTTCATTGGCCAGTTAACCGAAATTTCGTTGTACACAAGATCGTCTACATCGACTTGATAACCTCTGAGGCATTCGTCCTCATCCTCTGAAACAGCCGCTTCCAGCTCCGGTGAAATCACCCTGCATGAAAATTCCAGTGAAAAGGGATACGAAACATCCTTCAGACAGCGATCACAGCTAAGCAATGCCGTCAGCTTCATCTCACCTGTCAGCCATGCCCTCCCCTTGCCCTGATTGGCAATCGTCAGAGTCACCGGCGATTTCTCGGTGATCGTATAATGCTGTCCGCCATATTCCAAAACAGAGGGTGTGAAATCAACCTGCTTCGTCTCTGTCCTGCCTTCTGCTGTCAACACTTCCGTTAAATTCAATATCATTGTAAACTCCTGCTCACACTCTTGCTATTATAACGAAAGAGTTTCCCTTTGTCAACTGTATTTCGCTATTTTACAAGTGCATATGTTTCTCTCGCGATGGCAAGTTCCTCATTGGTCGGGATCACGAGAATTTTTGT
>JALFTO010000118.1 GCA_022779165.1 Lachnospiraceae bacterium | reverse complement strand
CTGCATCGCTATTCTTGTCTGTGGATACATTTTCTACGGCGGATGGCTGTGCAAGCAGTGGGGCGTTGGTGAGAGCGATAAGCCCACACCGGCACATGAACTGCAAGATGGTGTTGATTATGTCCCAGCCAAAGCTCCTGTCCTGATGGGTCACCATTTTTCATCCATCGCAGGTGCAGGTCCTATCACCGGACCGATCGGTGCTGCTATGTTTGGTTGGGTTCCTGTTGTTCTCTGGATCCTTGTCGGCGGTATTTTCTTCGGCGGTGTGCATGACTTCGGTGCGCTGTTTGCATCCGTACGTCACAAAGGACAGTCGATCGGCGAGGTTATTTCCGCAAACATGAGCAAGCGTGCTAAGCGTCTGTTCATTATCTTCTCTTATCTGACATTGATTCTGGTTGTGGCTGCTTTCGCATCCATCGTTGCTTCCACATTCGGAACAGTTGCTCCCAAAGAGCAGACAGATGCTGCCATCGCAGCAGCGGCTGCTGCAACAGAGGCTAATGCTTCCGTAGCAATGGTATCCCTGTTATTCATCCTGATCGCGATCGTGTTCGGTTTTGCAGTATACCGCAGAAACGCCAGCATGGGACTTTCCACAGTGCTCGGTGTGCTTGCGATCGTTGTCTGCATGGCGATCGGTATGAATTTTCATCCGATCTATCTGTCCACAAAAGCATGGATGATCATTGTAGGTATTTATATTGCAATTGCATCCGTAACACCGGTCTGGATCCTTCTCCAGCCTCGTGATTATTTGAGCTCTTTCCTGCTTTATGCAATGCTTGCCGTTGCGCTGGTAGGTATCGTGATCTCCCATACATCCCTGGGCGGTGCAGGTTTCGTAGAGGGTGCGGAAGGTCTGAAGGCTTTCAGCGGTTTTGCAGTGGACAACGGAAACGGTACACAGTACCTGTTCCCTGTATTGTTCACAACGGTTGCGTGTGGTGCGATCTCCGGTTTCCATTCACTGGTTTCCTCCGGAACGACTTCCAAGCAGCTTGACAAAGAGACAGATGCGAAGCCGATCGCATACGGCGGTATGCTCCTTGAGTGTGTGCTCGCTGTCATCACAGTCTGCGCGATCAACTATGCTTACAAGAACGGTATTACAGCCGGTGCTACCAACATCTTTGCAGGTGGTATCTCCATGATGTATAAGGTATTTGGAGATCAGACAGTTTCCATCTTAAATACGCTACTGGTACTTACATACTCTGCATTCTGCCTTACATCTCTGGATACAGCGACACGTCTTGGCCGTTTCATGTTCCAGGAGTTCTGGCTTGAGCCCGGACAGACAGCAGCAGATGTGAAGGAAGGTTACAAGAAGATTCTTGTTAATCCTTATGTTGCAACGCTCATCACCGTTGTCCTTGGTATTGCACTCGGTATGACAGGCTGGAATAAGATCTGGGGTCTGTTCGGCGCTGCAAACCAGCTCCTTGCGGGACTTGGACTGCTTGCTGTTGCTACATGGCTTTCCAACGCAGGCAAGAACAACAAGATGTTCCTTGCTCCTATGGCATTTATGATGATTGTAACGATCTGCTCACTGATCGTTACCGTAAAGAATCAGATTGGTATCATCTCTGCAGGTGGTGCTGACTGGGGTCCTTACGCACAGACTGTACTTGCTGTTCTTCTGATCGTGTTGGCTATTATCCTTGTGATTGAGGGTATCCAGACACTCAGCAAGAAGAAGGCAGCATAATCTGTTTGCATAAACGATTATAAAAGATAAAATGAAAATCCCTTACATGGCTTCGTCTGTGTAAGGGATTTTTGTATTTGACATCTCTTTCTTATAAAAGTATAATATTTTTTGTAAGTTTGAGAAACTCTGTATGACAAATGGGTCATTGCAGAGTTTTCTTGTTTTATGGAAAAATAAGACAGAATATGGAAAGCGGGAGGTGTATTATGAATCTGTTTGATATTCTGGGACCGGTGATGGTAGGTCCCAGCAGTTCGCATACAGCGGGTGCAGTGAGAATCGGATATATTGCGAGAGAACTTTTGCAGGATGAGATCGCATCCGCCGATATTTATCTGCATGGCTCTTTTGCAACGACAGGGAAAGGGCATGGTACGGACAGGGCACTGATTGCAGGACTGCTTGGCATGAAACCGGACGATATGAGGATTCCGGACAGCTTTGCGATTGCCGGAGAACAGGGACTACATTTTACGTTTCAGACGAAAAATATCAAGGATGCGCATCCAAATACCGCGCTGCTTCTGCTTACAGGTAAAAACGGCAGGACACTTGAGGTACAGGCAGCATCCATCGGCGGAGGAAGAATCATGATCCAGAAACTGGACGGCATTGATGTGAATTTCTCTTCCGAAAAGCCAACGCTGATCGTCCATAATCTTGACCAACCCGGTCATGTGGCGGAGGTCACTTCAATGCTTTCACACAAAAGTGTAAACATTGCTACGATGCAGCTGTATCGCGACAAACGTGGCGGGTATGCAGTGATGGTATTGGAGACGGATCAGCCTGTGCCTGCGGAATCGATCAAGTGGCTGGAGCATCTGGAGGGCATTATCAAGGTAACATATTTTAACGGAGAAGAGGAATAAAATATAGAATGCAGCTGTGAAGTTGCTGAACAGTTAAAGGAGCAAATATGTCTTATACATCACTTAACGAAATCATATCAGAAGCCGCAGAGAAACAGATTTTATTCTGGGAAGTGATCCTACAGGATGATCTGGAGGAACGAAAAGTTACAAGGGAAGCTTCCATGGAACAGATGAAGGCAACCTGGGATGCCGTCCTGCATGCTTCTGAGAGCTATGAAGGAAAATTGAAATCTTCAAGCAATCTGGTCGGAGGAGACGGACAGCGGATGACAGAGTACATGAAAACAAAAGAACCGCTGACCGGAAGTTTCCCGGGAGAGGTGATTGCCGAAGCCCTCAGAATGGCAGAATCCAATGCCTGTATGAAACGGATCGTGGCTGCCCCTACCGCAGGAGCATGCGGAGTGCTGCCGGCTGTTCTTGTGCCGTATTACAAGCATGGCAAAGCAGAGGAAAGCAGGATAGTGGAAGCCTTGTATGTCGCTGCCGGCATTGGTCAGGTTATTGCTTATCGTGCGTCGATCAGCGGAGCAGCCGGAGGCTGTCAGGCGGAGATCGGTTCTGCCAGTGCTATGGCGGCAGGCGCACTTACGTATCTGGAAGGCGGAAATGACAGCCAGATCTGTCACAGTGCGGCTATGGCACTCAAGAACCTGCTGGGACTGGTGTGTGATCCGGTTGCCGGTCTTGTTGAAGTGCCCTGTGTAAAGAGAAATGTGATCGGTGCCATGAATGCGCTTTCCTGTGCGGATATGGCACTGGCAGGGATTGAGAGCCGTATTCCACCGGATCAGGTAATCGATGCGATGAAGGAAGTGGGAGATAAAATGGATTTCACGCTGCGCGAAACGGGGCTAGGAGGTCTCGCAGCCACCCAGCGCGGATTGGAAATTGCAGAACAGTTAGACTTATGCTATAATCAGAATATCTAAATGTAGCAAGAGAAGGGTGGTGCTGTATATGAATACAGTGATTACGATCGGGCGTCAGTTCGGTTCGGCAGGCCGTGAGATCGGCGAGAAGATCGCGGATTATTTCGGAATCAAATGCTATGACAAGGAGTTGTTGTCCCGTGCGGCAAAGGAGAGCGGTTTCTGCCAGGAGATGCTTGAGAATCATGATGAGCGTCCGACAAATTCTTTTTTATACAATCTTGTGATGGACACGTATTCTTTTGGATATAATGCTTCCTCCTTTGTGGATATGCCGATCAGTCATAAGGTTTTTCTGGCACAATTTGATACGATCAAGATGATTGCAGAGGAGGGTCCTTGCGTGATCGTCGGAAGATGTGCCGATTATGCTCTGAGTGATTTTAAGAATTGTATTCATCTCTTTATTTATGGAGATGAGGCGACTAAGATTAAACGGATCAGCGAGAAATATAATCTTTCCGAGCAGAAGGCAAAGGAAATGATCATCAAAAAGGATAAGCAGCGCCAGAGTTATTATAACTATTACTCATCCAAAAAGTGGGGGCGTGCGGACAGCTATGATCTGTGTATCAACAGCAGTATCCTGGGAGTTGACGGTACGGTCAAACTGATTACACAATATATTCAGGATTTTGAGGACAGGAAATCATGAAGCGCCAGATCCCTACAATAAAATATTCAGGTTTACAGGGAAGCTTTTGGATGAGTTTCTGCATCGTGTTTAATTATGCGGCGATGTATCTGCTCTCCAAAGGCTTTTCCAATTCTCAGATCGGTCTGATCGTTGCGCTTGCCGGATTGATCTCAGCCGCACTTCAGCCGGTGATTGCCGGGTTTGCTGAGAACGGCGGAAAGATTTCTGTGCGTGCACTCATCATGACAATCTCTGTCTTTATGATGGCCTGTGCCGGAATTTTGTTGATTCCCGGACTTTATTTTCTTTGTCATGCCTTGTTTTACGGCATTTTGATTACATTTCTCCAAGTGCTGACTCCGTTGGTCAACGCAATCGGTATGGAATGGATCAATCGTGGCATTCCAATCAATTTCGGCATTGCCAGAGGGATCGGATCTGTTTCGTATGCGGCTGTTTCCTTTCTGGTCGGAAAAATTGTTGCGGATCATTCCACAAACATCATTCCTGTGTTTATTATTCTGATCTATTTTCTGGTACTGATTGCTTCTTATATCTTTGTGTTTGAACGGAAACAGGACAAAGATATGATTGCAGAAGCATCGCAGGCAGAAGTGTCGGATGAGAAGGGAAGCGAGCCCCGGGGCTCTTTTTTTGCTTCCTACAAAAAGTTTTTTGTGCTGCTGATCGGTGCTTCTCTCGTGTTTGTTTCTCACAATATGCTGAATAATTTTCTTTTTCAGATCATGCAGTATCATGGAGGAGGGAGTGCGGAGATGGGTGCCGCCTCCGGGATTGCCGCATTCCTCGAATTGCCTACCATGATCGGGTTTGCATGGCTGGTAAGCAGGATATCAAGCGGAAATCTCCTGAAAATATCGGGGGTGTTTTTTACGTTAAAAGCATTGTTGATGTTGATTGCGGGAAGCATTGGCGGCGTTTTTGTCGCACAGACAGCGCAGATGTTCGGGTTTGCGCTCTTTACTCCGGCTTCCGTATATTATACGAACAGTCTGATCCGGCCGTCTGACAGAGTAAAGGGGCAGGCATATATGACCGCAACCAATACGATCGGAAGTGTGTTCGGAAGCTTTCTGGGAGGAATCCTGTTGGATGTGAATGGTGTTCCGGCAATGCTTTTAGCCGCTTTTGCTTCAGGGGCAGTGGGAACCGTCATCCTTATTTTTACAGCGGAGAAGACATCTTAGTATTGTGAAGCTGTAAAAAGTTATATATAATAATGTCGGATATCAAAAATCATACAAGATCAAAAGGAGATTCATAAGATGAAAATGTTAGACCTTGCTGCGGAATTGTCTGCAAATTCTTATCCGGGAAGAGGAATCGTAATCGGGAAATCAGCGGATGGAAGATATGCCGTAACGGCTTATTTTATCATGGGAAGAAGCGAAAACAGCCGGAATCGTGTGTTTGTGGAAGAAGGAGAAGGAATCCGTACACAGGCATTCGACCCTTCCAAACTGACAGATCCCAGCCTGATCATCTATGCGCCGGTGAGAGTCCTCGGGAATAAAACGATCGTGACCAACGGAGATCAGACAGATACGGTTTACAAGGGAATGGACAAACAGCTTACGTTTGAACAGTCACTGCGCAGCAGAGAGTTTGAGCCGGATGGTCCGAACTATACACCGAGAATCTCCGGTATCCTGCATATTGAAAACGGATGCTATAATTATGCCATGTCAATCCTCAAGAGTAACAACGGAGATCCGGAAGCATGCAATCGTTATACATTTGCCTATGAAAATCCGATCGCGGGAGAAGGACATTTCATCCATACTTACCAGAATGATGGCAATCCGCTTCCGAGCTTTGAAGGAGAGCCGAAATGGGTTAAGATCGATCAGGATATCGATGCGTTTACAGATATGCTCTGGAACAATCTGAATGCGGACAATAAGGTTTCTCTTTTTGTCAGATATATTGAGATTGCGAACGGAAACTATGAAACCCGAATTGTAAACAAAAACAAATAATCCATCGGTTTACATAATTCTAACTATTTCAAACATAAACAAACATTTGATGAGAGGAAAACTGTGATGAACGAACTGGAATTAAAATATGGCTGTAACCCCAATCAGAAACCGTCGCGTATTTTCATGGAGAATGGCGAGAATCTGCCGATTCAGGTACTTTGCGGTAAGCCCGGCTACATCAACTTTCTGGATGCCTTTAACGGCTGGCAGCTTGTTTCGGAATTAAAGGCAGCTACCGGACTTCCGGCAGCAACATCTTTCAAGCATGTGTCTCCCGCAGGCGCAGCGGTCGGACTGCCGTTAAGTGACGTGCTGGCTAAGATCTACTGGGTGGATGATCTCGGGGAGCTCTCACCTCTTGCCTGTGCCTATGCGAGAGCCAGAGGCGCTGACAGAATGTCATCTTTCGGAGATTTTATCAGTCTCTCCGATGTGTGTGATGTCTCAACTGCCAAGATCATCAAACGTGAGGTTTCCGACGGTGTGATCGCGCCGGGATACGAGCCGGAGGCACTGGAGATCCTAAAGCAGAAGAAGAACGGAAACTACAACGTGATCCAGATCGATCCTTCCTACAGACCGGCGCCGATCGAGCACAAGCAGGTATTCGGTGTCACCTTTGAGCAGGGAAGAAATGAATTAAAGATTGATAAAGAACTGCTTTCTAACGTGGTAACAGCAAATAAAGAGATTCCGGATCAGGCAAAGATTGATCTGATCATTTCCCTGATTACTTTGAAATATACACAGTCCAATTCCGTCTGCTATGCAAAAGGCGGACAGGCGATCGGTATCGGTGCGGGACAGCAGTCAAGGGTACACTGTACCAGACTGGCAGGTCAGAAAGCCGACAACTGGCTGCTGCGCCAGTGCCCCAAGGTGCTGAATCTTCCATTTGTTGACAATATCAAGCGTGCCGACCGCGATAATGCCATCGATAATTACATCGGAGAAGAATATATGGACGTGCTTGCCGATGGCGCATGGCAGCGTGTCTTTAAGGAGAAGCCCGACGTGTTCACCGCAGAGGAAAAGCGTGCATGGCTTGATCAGATGCAGGATGTATGTCTAGGATCGGATGCTTTTTTCCCGTTCAGTGATAACATTGAGCGCGCCAGAAAGAGCGGCGTGAAGTATATTGCCCAGCCCGGCGGCTCCGTTCGTGATGATGCCGTAATCGAATGCTGTGACAAATACGGTATGGCGATGGCCTTTACAGGGATCAGACTGTTCCATCATTAGGATGCTTCGCAGAGGGAATTCCACGCTGCGTAGGTATCAGGTTTTGCTTTTTCGTGCTACACTTCTTTCAAAGGAGGTAGACTGGAATGAATCAATATGTAACCGGAGCCATCATAAAAAAACTGAGAGAGAGTAAGCGATTGACGCAGGCAGAACTCGCGGAACGACTCAATGTCAGCGACAAAGCGGTGTCAAAATGTACGTATGCCCGATATGCGGGAATGTGATATTTGCCACAGGGGAAGCTGTGATCAGCTGCTGTGGCATTTCTCTTCCGCCCCTGGAAGCTGAGGAAACGGATGCGTTGCACGATGTGAAAATTGAAACTGTGGAAGATGAGTATTATGTATCGGTGGATCACGAGATGACAAAAGACCATTCTCTCTCTTTTTTTGCAGCAGTTTATGATGACGGGATTCAGATCGCAAAACTGTACCAGGAAGGAAATGCAGAGGCTCGTTTTAAAATCAGTGGGCTGCGGAAATTCTATTTTTATTGTAACAGACATGGATTGTTTCAGAAGATCCGTCCGGGGAGATAGCCCGTAATAGCAGGGTTACCATGTCTATGATTCCTTGGATATGCGAAAACTTAGGATCATTCGCTCCTTACGATGCGCAAATTATTCGCTTGCATCCATTCTCAAGATGTTAACTGCATGGGAAGCAGGGAAGGAACAGGCGGACATCCTGAAAGAATTGAATACGCCGGTCGATGGGGAAACGATCGTATCCGCCTGCGACAAGCTGATCGCTTTTCTGGATGAAGCAAGCGAAAATGCAAAAGGAGTTTTGCAGATCTTACTTAATATGAAAGAAAAATATAAAAAAAATAACCCTCCACTATAACACCAGACTTTTGTCCGGTGTTATTTTTGTATCTGCCGAAACAAAGAAAAGGAGGAAAAAGAATGAAAACAGTAATTCGTGTAGAGCATCTGACAAAAAAGTATGGCAGTCACACAGTAGTCGATGATTTGAGTTTTGTCATTAAGGAAGGGACTGTATTTGGTCTCCTGGGTGCAAACGGAGCAGGTAAAAGCAGTACCATCGAATGTATTTTGGGAACCAGAAAATATGACACCGGCAGTGTCACCATCCTGGAACAGGATCCGCTTAAGAACAGAAAGAAATTGTTTGAACAAATCGGTGTACAATTTCAGGAGGCAAAATATCAGGAACTGATCAAAGTAAAGGAATTATGTGAAGTCACATCCGTCCTGTACAAAAATCCGCTTGATTATCAGGAGCTGCTTACAAGATTTGGAATCAGTGACAAGCAAAATAACTTTGTCAAAGATCTATCCGGCGGAGAGAGACAGCGGCTCTTTATTGTGTTGGCACTGATCCCGGATCCAAAACTTGTATTCTTGGATGAACTGACGACAGGTCTTGATGCCCGTGCCAGAAGAGATGTATGGGAAATCTTAAGTCAGTTAAAAAAAGAGGGCTTATCAATCCTTTTAACTTCGCACTTTATGGATGAGGTTGAGGCACTTTGTGATGAAATCCTGATCTTAAAAAAGGGAAAAACTGTATTTTACGGATCGGTGGAAGATGCCAAAACAGAAAGCGGTAAAGAGAAATTTGAGGATGCCTATTTGTGGTTTTCGGACGAGGAGGAAGCAGAATATGAAAACAATTAGAACAATGTTAAAAAACGAATTGGTTATGAGCCTGCGCGGTATGGATATGCCGATTTTTGCAATCGCTATGCCGCTGGTGATCTTGGTAATATTGGGAGCAGTATTTGGGCAGAAGCCTGCCTTTGACGGAGCAGAGTATACGTTCCTGGAACAGTCCTTCGGTGGCCTTGCGACCATATCAATCTGTGCCGGTGGTGTTATGGGTCTGCCGCTTCTGATTTCCGATTACCGTGCAAAGCGGATCTTGAAACGATATCATGTGACACCGGTCAGTCCTGTACTGATCCTGTTTGCAGGGGGATTGATGTATCTGATCTACGCAGCGGTATCGCTGATTTCTCTGTTTGCCGCTGCAACAGTTTTTTGGGGATTTCGTATGCGCGGCAGTATAGTTGTCTTTTTGGTGGGCTGGTTAATTGTAACGGGATCTATGTTCAGTATCGGTATCCTTGTCGGCGGAATTGCAAAGGATGCAAAAACAGCCGGGATTATAACCAGCGCATTATATTTCCCAATGCTTGTTTTCTCCGGAGCAACACTGCCGTATGAAGTGATGCCGGATGGAATGAAAGCAATCGTAAACATATTGCCGCTGACTCATGGGATCAAAATACTGAAATGTGCTACACTCGGTTTGCCTATGGAGAATATTGCAGCACCTGTTGCACTCATGCTCGTAATCGCGGCAGTCTGTTCGTTTATCGGAATAAAATTTTTTAAATGGGAGTAAAAAAAACAAAAATGTATTGACACCAGAATGTATGTTCGCTATAATCCTTATATAAGAAAGAACGAATGTTCGGAATAAATGTTCGGAACGAATGTTTGATGTTCGACAGGTAAATGTCCGATAAGAATCAGAAAACAGATGATAAATCAGGAGGCGGCGAAATGAGCGAGAGAAGAATCAGAAATAATAAGATACGAAGAAGAAGAGAGCGCCGAAAAAATATTCTTTTGTTTGTTATGACAGTATGCTTTGCGATTTCTTTGTTCTTTTCTGCCGGAAGCATTCTTTCTAATGCAAAGGATCATGAAAAGCCTGTTGAGTATAAATATTATGCAAGCATTCCGGTGGAGTCCGGCGATACCTTATGGTCTATCGCTGCCGATCACATGGGAACGCATTATGCTTCCCCGCAGGAATACATTAAAGAAGTGAAACAAATGAATTCCTTGCGCAATGAGGATATTCAGGAAGGAATGTACCTGATCGTTCCTTACTATACGACAGAATTTCGATAAGATAATAAGTTCTTAAGCGTTACAAACGACTTAAGATTTATTATAACTCCAAACCTATTAAACTCTATGAAATGAGCGGGCGGATATTCCGGCCGCTTGTTTCATTATAGTTGAAACTTTGTCACTGGCACGTGAGTTTGGGCTTGAGTGCATTGTGGAAGGAATTGAAACGGAAGACCATATCCAACTGCTGAAAGACAATGAATGTGATCTTGCACAGGGGTTTTATTTTGACAAACCGCTCCCTTGTGAAGTGTTTGAATCAAAATTATGTAAAAACTTTTAACGTTTTTATTCATACGTCTTCCCGCAGTCGTATTGTTTTGGCAGCTTTCCGCTTGTTTTCATCCTTCATTGCCGCGTAGTGCTTCCGGGTTGTGTTTACGTCCTTGTGGCCTAAGACATCTGCCACCAGATAGATGTCGCCTGTTTCCTGATACAGTGTTGTGCCATAGGTGCTACGCAGCTTATGTGGCGTGATTTTTTTCAGGCTCGTGACAAGAGAAGTATATTTTTTTACAAGATTCTCCACAGCCCGGACAGTGATGCGGCGGTTTTGAATCGAGAGAAAGAGCGCGTTTTCATGACCGCTTACAGGAACGACATGACTCCTTTCCTCGAGATATGACTGCAATGCTTCCTCCACCTCTTCACCGAAATAGACAATATCCTCATAGCCACCTTTCCTACGTATCTTGATTCCGAGATTGTCAAAATCAACATCCTCTATGTTCAGACCTACGCATTCCGAGACACGGATACCGGTCCCGAGCAGAAGCGTCAGGAGAGCGAGATCGCGCACCTTCGTCTTGTTGTGGAAGCGCATCTGATTTTTGGTGAGTTTGCTTCCATCCTCAACCTGATCGAGCAATATGGCGACCTCATTGGGATCAAGACGGACAATTTCTTTCTCATGCAGCTTTGGCATCGGTACAAGCGCTGCCGGATTGGTCCGGATCAGTTCATTCTTAAAATAGTAATTATAAAAGCTTCTCAGTGAGGCAAGTTTTCTGGCTTTTCCCCGTTCATCATTGGTGATCTCCATACCGTCTTTTGTGTATAGTGACAAATAGTCCATGTATTCTTCAATATCTTCACGGCAAACTTGATCCAATAATTCCATGGGATAATCAACAATTTCCATCTTTTTGCAGATACTGTTCTGCTCATGAAGGAACTCAAAAAAGAGACGGACATCGTAAGCGTATGCAAGCCTAGTCCGGGCAGAAGTCTGATTCTCTATTCCACGGAAAAACTGCTTGCAGAAGGGCGGAAGCGTCGTGAGTACCTCGCGCATACGCAGGATATTTTTCCGGTTCTCCTGATCATGATAATTTTGGTTGTTTTCCATCTTATGATCTCCTTTTACTCCATCCATCCATTGATATGAGAAGTGCGGATCGCGGTGAACATCCGGTCCTTTACACCGGGATTTTCACGTGTAAGCTGTTTTAAGAGACTGCCCGCGTATTCGCGTTTGGTATGTCCGTCAGCCGGACAGGGACTTTTCACCACAGGGACATGATATTTATTGACAAACCCGATCACATCAGCCTCGTTCATATAGATTAGCGGCCGGATCACCGTCAGATCCATCCGATCGAGATAGGTGACAGGAGAAAATGTATGAAATCTGCCCTCATAGATCAAAGACAATAACATTGTTTCCACCACATCATCTTTGTGATGGGCATATGCCACTTTGTTGCAGCCGGCTTCCTTAATCGCTGTGTTCAGAGCCCCTTTACGCATCTTGGCACACAGGGAACAGGGATTGGATTCTTTGCGGTCTTCAAAGATGATCTTACCGATATCTGTCTTTACGATCGTGTATGGCACGTCTAAATCTTCACAAAGGGAACTGATCGCGTCGAGCTTCAGATTGTCAAATCCAAGATCTACGGTAACGGCGTGGATCTCAAACTTTTCCGGATAAAATCGCTTTAACCCATGAAGTGCATGGAGCAGAGTCAGACTGTCCTTGCCACCTGAGATTCCGATAGCAATACGGTCACCGTCCTCAATCATATGATAATCATCCACAGCTTTCCTGACATGGCTCAATACCTGCTGTAACTGCATGACATTTATATCCTTTCAGAACATATTTTACGAAACCTATTATACAATTATTTTATCGGTTGTGGTATACTTCTTACAGAAAGATATTCTTAAGAATAAATTATAGGAGAATTGGGTTATGAAATTTCGCTGGGACAAAAAATATTTATATTGGGGTGTTACCGCATTCCTTGTGATCTGTGCGAGCATCGTTTTTTATTATCTGATGTTTTACAGTGAGAATCTCCGGATCGGTCTGCGTATTCTGTTAAATATCACGATGCCGGTGATCGATGGTTTTATATTGGCATATCTGATGGCGCCGCTCTTGAATTTCATTGAGAAGAAACTTTTTTATCCGATCGTTTCCCGGATCATGAAAAAAGATTCCGAGCAATTCTCCATAAAGACAAAAAAGAATATCCGCAAACTCGGTATCCTGACAACGCTTCTGATCGTTTTCTGGCTGTTGTACTGCCTGTTCTCCATGCTGATGCCTCAATTGATCTTGAGCATTCAGAATATTATCTTTCAGTTTCCTTTTTATATTGAGAATCTGAATAACTGGGTACTTAATCTGTTTGACAGCAATCCCGAGATAGAAGCAACGGTGAATACACTCTTAAACCGTTATTCTTCCAAGGTGGAAGAGTGGGTGGCAGGCAATCTGCTCCCTCAGATGAATTCTCTGATCCGCATGGTGTCGAGCGGACTGATCGGAAGCCTGATCGGCGTGGCCAAGGCATTCTGGAACTTGATCATCGGATTGATCATCTCGTTGTATCTGCTGGACGGCAAGGAACGATTTGCAGGGCAGGGAAAGAAATTTGTGTATTCCCTTTTTGATATTGAATCTGCCAATGTATTCGTATCAAACATCCGTTTTATACACAATACGTTTATCGGGTTCCTGGGTGGAAAGATCATAGATTCCATCATCATCGGGATTATCTGTTATCTTGGCACAAATCTGATCGGAACGCCTTATTCAGTACTGATCAGTGTAATCATTGGCGTCACCAATGTGATTCCGTTTTTTGGACCGTATCTGGGGGCAATTCCCAGTGCGATCCTGATCCTGATGGTGGATCCGCTGCAATGTCTGTACTTTATTATATTTATCCTTGTTCTTCAACAGTTTGACGGTAATGTGCTTGGCCCAAAGATCCTTGGAGATTCCACAGGTTTAAACAGTTTCTGGGTTATCTTTTCGATCACTTTCTTTGGCGGCCTGTTGGGAGTGTTTGGTATGATTATCGGAGTTCCGGTATTTGCTGTAATCTATGCCGGAATCAAAGCTGCTACCAATCGCCGTCTGGAGGACAAAGGGCTTCCTGTTGATACGGAAAGTTATCTGAAAGTGGGCAGTATTGTGAACGAAAAGGAATTTATTCCCTATGCGCCTGCTTCCCGCAAAGAGAAGAAAGAACAGAAGAAGTCCGGCAAAGGCAATGTCTGGACTCTGCCGGATCGAAAAAAGAGAAACCGTTCCACTGAGTCATGTGAGAATCAAAAAAATTGTGAAATAAATAACAAAGAAGTGGATGGAACAGAAGAGGACTCCAAGCAATGAGACTGGTGATTCAACGTGTACAGTATGGTGAAGTAAAAGTAGATAATCAGGTTGTGGGTTCCATTCAAAAAGGCTTTGTTGTCCTGGTGGGAATCAGTGATACCGATGATAATCAGATTGCGGATAAGATGTTGAAGAAAATGATGAATCTGCGCATATTTGATGATGCACAGGGAAAAACAAACCTTTCCCTGGCAGATGTCGGTGGTGAAATCCTCATGATTTCGCAATTTACTTTATATGCAGACTGCAGGAAAGGCAACAGACCGAGTTTTGTCAAAGCCGGTAAACCGGAGCATGCAAATACATTATATGAATATATGATTGAGGAATGTCGCAAATCATGTCCGAAGGTGGAACACGGTATCTTTGGTGCCGATATGAAGGTCAGCCTGTTAAACGACGGTCCCTTTACGATTGTATTGGATTCCGATGAAATCTGTAAAACAATGTAGTTTTCGTTTAAAA
>JALFTO010000227.1 GCA_022779165.1 Lachnospiraceae bacterium | reverse complement strand
AGTGTAGCTCAGAAGGAATTTACACAGTACTTCCCGAAGCCCGGCTGGGTTGAGCACGATGCCAATGAGATCTGGTCCACACAGTTAGGGGTAGCTGTGGAGGCTATGTCCAAGATTGGCGCAACAGCAGCAGACATCGCTGCGATCGGTATTACCAATCAGCGAGAGACGACGATCGTATGGGATAAGGAGACAGGAGAGCCTGTTTACCATGCAATCGTATGGCAGTGCCGTCGTACTTCCGAGTACTGCGATTCTCTGAAGGCAAAGGGGCTTATCGACACATTCCGTGAGAAGACCGGTCTGGTAATCGACGCATATTTCTCCGGAACAAAATTAAAATGGATTCTTGACAATGTTGAGGGTGCAAGAGAAAAGGCTGAGGCAGGCAAGCTGCTGTTCGGTACCGTTGAGACATGGCTCATCTGGAAACTGACAAAGGGAAAAGTTCATGTAACGGATTATTCCAACGCTTCCCGTACAATGCTTTTCAATATCAAAGAGCTTAAATGGGATCAGGATATCTTAAAAGAGTTGAATATTCCTGAGTGCATGCTTCCCGAGGCAAAACCGTCCAGCTGTGTATACGGCGAGTCAGATCCGTCCTTCTTTGGCGGACCGATTCCGATCGGCGGCGCTGCAGGTGATCAGCAGGCAGCTCTGTTCGGACAGACATGTTTCACGGCAGGTGAGGCAAAGAATACATACGGTACAGGATGCTTCCTGTTAATGAATACCGGTGAGAAGCCCGTTTATTCCAAGAACGGTCTGGTTACCACAATCGCATGGGGGCTTGACGGAAAAGTTAACTATGCTCTTGAGGGATCTATCTTCGTTGCAGGCGCTGCGATCCAGTGGCTCCGCGATGAGATGAGGCTGATTGATACTTCACCGGATTCCGAGTATATGGCTAAGAAGGTTAAGGATACGAACGGTTGCTACGTTGTTCCTGCATTCACAGGACTCGGAGCTCCTCATTGGGATCAGTATGCGAGAGGAACGATCGTAGGTCTGACACGTGGTGTTAACAAGTATCATATCATCAGAGCTACGCTTGAGTCTCTGGCATATCAGACAAACGATGTAATCGCTGCTATGCAGGCTGACTCCGGAATTACACTGAGCGCTCTGAAGGTTGACGGCGGCGCTTGCGCTAACAACTTCTTAATGCAGTTCCAGTCGGATATCATCAATGCTCCGGTTAACCGTCCTGTATGTGTAGAGACCACCGCTATGGGTGCTGCATATCTGGCAGGTCTGGCAGTAGGATATTGGGACAGCAAAGAAGCCGTTATCAAGAACTGGCAGATTGACCGCGTATTCAAGCCTGAGATGTCTGATGAAGACAGAAGCGCAAATGTCAAGGGCTGGAATAAGGCAGTGAAATGCTCTTATGGCTGGGCAAAAGAAGACTAATTCACAGGTGTGACAAAAAGGGGGTAATCTTATATGTTGATATTTTTAGCAGAGTTAATTGGTACAATGTTATTGATCATCCTTGGTGATGGCGTTGTTGCAAACGTTACATTGAACAAGTCAGGTATGAAGGGCGCCGGATCGATCCAGATCACGTTTGCCTGGGGTCTTGCAGTTCTCCTTCCTGCGTTCATCTTTGGCGCAGCATCCGGAGCACACTTTAATCCCGCACTGACGATCGCACTTGCAGTAGACGGAAGCATTTCCTGGTCTGTTGTTCCTATGTATTTCGCAGGCGAGTTCCTTGGTGCATTCCTTGGCGCATGTATTGTATACCTTCTGTTCAAGGCTCAGTTCGATGCTACAGATGATCCCGGAACAAAGCTTGGCTGCTTCTCTACAGGCCCGTCCATTCCTAATGTTGGACTGAACCTGTTAAGTGAAGCTGTTGGCACATTTATCCTTGTATTTGCAATCAAGGGTCTTGGCCAGGTGAATGCTGTTGCCGGCGTTGATAAACTGCTTGTATTCGGTATCATCGTTTCCATCGGTATGTCTCTCGGCGGTCTGACAGGTTACGCAATCAACCCTGCAAGAGATCTTGGCCCTCGTATCGCACATGCAATTCTGCCGATCAAGGGTAAGGGCGACTCTAACTGGGGATACGCATGGATTCCTGTAGTTGGTCCTATCATCGGTGCAGTTGTAGCAGTTCTTCTGTATGGTGCTATTCCGTGGGCATAAGTAATACGTAACGGATAAAATGAGTGAACCGCGTAGCGGTAAAATGATGAATGAGTGGCGCGTGAGCGCCGGATACTGAGATTGTAATAAGTTCCGAAACAATTGAAGAGGGTATTGCATGAGAATGGAGCAGGCAATAGTGATGCGTTGTGGCATCACTAATTGTCCTGCTCTTTTTGATGAAGGAGATTGGGGTTATGTATGATGTTGTGATCATAGGTGCCGGAGTGGCCGGATGTGCAGTGGCACGTGAATTATCAAGATACAAGGTGAATGCCTGTGTCATTGAGAAATGCGAAGATGTGTGCTGCGGTACTTCCAAAGCGAACAGCGCAATTATACATGCCGGATTTGATGCGGCGGAAGGTTCCCTGATGGCAAAGCTGAACGTACAGGGAAATGAAATGATGGGAGAACTGGCAAAGGATCTGGACATTCCCTTTAAGAGGAACGGTTCTCTGGTAGTGTGTATGCATAAGGAGGATCTGCCTGGTCTGAAAACGCTGTATGACAGGGGTGTTGCGAACGGAGTGAAAGAGTTAAAGATCCTGAATAAGGAAGAGGTGCTGGCAATGGAGCCGAATCTCTCCGATCAGGTGGAGGGTGCGCTTTATGCACCGACCGGCGGTATCATCTGTCCGTTCCAGCTGACGATCGCATTGGCAGAAAATGCCAATGTCAATGGAGTGGAGTTTAAGTTTGATACGGAAGTGACCGGAATTGACAAGAGAGACGGAAGTTATCTGATCCATACCGGAAAAGGGGATATCGAGAGCAGATATGTTGTGAATGCTGCGGGTGTGTATGCAGATGAGATTCACAATATGGTCAGTGAGAAGAAGATCAAGATTGTTGCGAGAAGAGGCGATTACTGCCTGCTTGATAAGAACGTGGGAAATTATGTGTCAAAGACAATCTTCCCGCTTCCTACCAAGTTAGGAAAGGGCGTTCTGGTTTCTCCGACAATTCATGGAAATCTGATCGTAGGTCCCACGGCGGTGGATATTGAGAATAAAGAAGGAACCAACACGACGAGAGCCGGGCTCGATGATCTGATCTCAAAGGCGGGCGCAACGGTCAAGGATCTGCCGATCCGTCAGGTGATCACATCCTTTGCCGGACTTCGTGCCCATGAGGCGGGACATGAGTTCATTATCGGTGAGGTCGAGGATGCGAAACAGTTTATTGATGTGGCCGGAATCGAGTCACCCGGTCTGTCCAGTTCGCCGGCAATCGGTGTTATGGTTGCCGATATTCTGCAGGACAAGATGGGACTTGAGAAAAAGGATGATTTCGTAAGTACCAGAAAGGGAGTTCTGAATCCGGAGACACTCTCACTGGAGGAGAGGAATGAACTGATTAAGAACCAGCCTGCTTACGGCAATATTATCTGCCGCTGTGAGATGGTGACGGAGGGAGAAATCCTCGATGCCATTCACAGACCGGTCGGTGCGAAATCTCTGGACGGCGTAAAGCGCAGAACGAGAGCAGGAATGGGAAGATGTCAGGCAGGTTTCTGTTCACCGAGAACGATGGAGATCCTCGAGCGCGAACTCGGCACAAGTATGTTGAATATCACCAAGACAGGAAGCGGCTCCGAGATTGTAGTGGGACGCACAAAGGAACAGGTGTAGGGAGGGAAGTCTATGAAAGCATATGATATCGTAATAGTAGGCGGCGGCCCTGCCGGACTTGCAGCAGCAGCTTCCGCGAGAGAACAGGGGATCCAGAGTATCCTGATACTGGAGCGTGATAAAGAGCTCGGAGGTATTCTGAATCAATGTATTCACAATGGATTCGGACTGCATACCTTTAAGGAGGAGCTGACAGGCCCCGAGTATGCAGGACGCTTTATCGATCAGGTAAAGGAACTCGGTATCGAATATAAACTAAACACCATGGTAATGGATATCAGTCCTGATAAGGTTGTTACAGCCATGAACAGAGAAGACGGCATGTTCACGATCCGGGCAAAGGCGGTGATCCTGGCCATGGGATGCAGAGAGCGTTCCAGAGGAGCACTGAATATCCCGGGATATCGACCGGCAGGTATCTTCTCGGCAGGCACGGCACAGCGCCTTGTCAACATGGAAGGCTATATGCCCGGCAAAGAGGTTGTGATCTTGGGATCCGGTGATATCGGACTGATCATGGCGAGACGTATGACGCTGGAGGGTGCCAAGGTTAAGGTTGTTGCAGAGTTGATGCCGTATTCCGGTGGTCTAAAGAGAAATATTGTGCAGTGTCTGGACGATTACGGCATTCCGCTTAAGCTCAGCCATACGGTTGTGGATATTGATGGCAAGGAAAGGCTGAAAGGAATCACGCTGGCAGAGGTCGGACCGGACGGAAAGCCGATCCCCGGTACCGAGGAATACTATTCCTGCGATACACTGCTCTTATCGGTAGGTCTGATTCCCGAGAACGAGCTCTCGCGCGGAATGGGAGTGGAGATTGACAGAGTTACAAGCGGACCGGTAGTGAATGAGAGCCTTGAGACCAGCGTTGAGGGTGTATTTGCCTGCGGTAATGTGCTACATGTGCATGATCTGGTAGATTATGTGTCCGAGGAGGCAACAAGAGCAGGTATCAATGCAGCGAAATACGTAACTGCCGGTGAAAAGGCTGAGGGAAGCAGAGTGGATATCATCGCTACGGAAGGAGCACGTTATACTGTGCCGAGATTCATCCGCGTGGATCAGATGGACGATCTGCTGACCGTGCGTTTCCGTGTTGGCGCGGTGTTTAAGGATTCTTACATCAGCGTATATTACAATGATGAGAGAGTAATGCACAGGAAGAAACCTGTGATGGCTCCCGGTGAGATGGAAGAGATCAAGCTTCAGAAAGAAAAACTGCAGGCTTATCCCGATCTGAAGACGATTACCGTAAAAATAGAAAAGGAGTGATGAGGAAATGGCAAAAGAAATCAAAGAACTGACATGTATTGGATGCCCCCTTGGATGCGCTCTTACGGTAGAAATGGATGGGGGAGAGGTTGTAAAGATATCGGGTAACACTTGTCCGAGAGGCGCAGCCTATGCGGAGAAGGAAGTGACAAATCCCACACGTATCGTGACATCCACAGTGAAGGTTGAGGGAGGCGAGAAAGCTTTTGTTTCCGTGAAGACGAAGGAGGATATCCCGAAGAGCAAAATCTTTGACTGTATGAAGGATATCAACAAGGTGACCGCCAAGGCACCGGTTCATATCGGGGATGTTGTTCTTGCCGATGTGGCAGGGACAAAGGTGGCGGTTGTAGCAACCAAGAATGTGGAAGCGGTATAAAATAAGCGTTATAATGCAGGCGGGGCTGTTCAGACAGCCCCGCTGTTTTGCGGTACTTGCAATCAAAACATAGCAGGAGAATACATTCGAGAAGTGTTTTAGTATCAGCCGTTTTCGAGAAAGATGATGAACAGG
>JALFTO010000109.1 GCA_022779165.1 Lachnospiraceae bacterium | reverse complement strand
CGCAGGATCACAAGCTCCGGCAATGTCTCATCTGATTTCAGATCCTTAGTCCCCTGCAAAAAGACCTTCACATCCGTCTCCGGATAGAAGGCCTTCACCAGCGAATGAATATCGTATTCAAATCCTTCCCTGTCCAACTGTACCGTTATCATATCTCACTCCACCACAAAAGGATTGTATTGTTTCTCATGTCCGATCTCTGTCGCCTCTCCGTGCCCCGGATACACGATCGTATCATCCGGCAGCAGAAACAGCTTCTCTCTGATCGAACGGACAAGCTCGCTCATGCTTCCCGTCGGCAGATCCGTCCTCCCGACCGAATCTGCAAACAGCGTGTCTCCGCTGATCACAAAGCCGCCCTCCGGGAAATAGTAACAGCAGCTTCCGGAGGTATGTCCCGGCGTGGCGATCACCTTACAGGTGATACCGATCGTTGTGAGTTCCTCTCCGTCTTTCAGGTCGACATCCGGCTCAATGGTACATGCTCTTCCGGTCCGTGCGGAGACATTCAAATCATCACTCATGCATAGCGCTCTTTCGCCTTCATAGGCATAAATCTTCGCGCCACTCTTCTGTCTGAGTTCCTCTGCCCCCCAGATATGGTCAAAATGACCGTGTGTCAGATAAATCGCCGCCACAGAAAAGCCCCGCTCTTTCAGTGCATCATACAGATAGCCTCCCTGGTCTGCCGGATCTATAAAAATAACATCCGTTTTCCCTTCTTCGTATACGAAATAGCAGTTGGTCTGGCAGATTCCCATCATCAGTCTGCCGATCTTAATCTTTGCCATCAGCCTGTTGTCCTTTCTATGTCAATGACGCTGTCGATCATTCTGATCTTGTCTATAATACGCTGCAGTTCGTCCCTGCTGCTGATCTCAAAGGAGGTCGCCAGCGTAGCGATTCCCTGCTTGCTCGTTCTGGTATTCATCGACAGGATATCGATGTTTTTCTCCGTCAGCGCTTTGGAGATATCAGCCAGCAGACCGTTCCTGTTATTCGCAAAGATCTTAATCTCTGCGAGATACTTCTCTCCCGTATTCTCTGCTGCGGATACCTGCCACTCGGCATCGATCAGCCTGCCCCTGTCAATCTCGGAAAGATTGATCACATTGACGCAGTCAGTCCGGTGGATCGATACGCCGCGTCCCCGCGTGACAAACCCTACGATCTCATCACCCGGCACAGGAGAACAGCATTTGGAAAATCTAACTGCCACATCATCGATACCTTTTACGACAATGCCGCTCTGCGACTTCGGCCTGATCAGCTTTGTCTGGGCATTCTCTGCGACTTCAGAGAGCACTTCCTCATCCGTCAGTTCCTTCTTATGCTCCTTATCGTAGAGTTCCTGCATCTTATTGAGGATCTGGCCTTCCTTCAGTCCGCCGTGTCCTACTGCCGCCAATACGGAATCCCAATCGCGAAAGCCGTATTTGTGCATCACATATTCCATGTAAGGCGGTTTCATGATCTGAACGGTATCGATCACCTTTGCCTTACAATACGCAAGGAGAAGTTCCTTGCCCTTTACGATATTATCTTCTTTCAGTTCATTCTTAAACCACTGATTAATTTTGCTCTTCGCCTGTGTGCTCTTGACGATATTCAGCCAGTCACGGCTCGGTCCCTTGGAATTCTGCGAAGTCAGGATCTCGATACGGTCGCCGTTCTTGATCTCATAATCAATGGTCACCAGCTTTCCGTTCACTCTGGCGCCGATCATCTTATTGCCGACGGCACTGTGGATCGCATAGGCAAAATCGATCGGTGTGGAACCCGCCGGGAGATTCTTCACATCACCGGTAGGCGTGAAGCAGTATACGCTGTCCGAAAACAGATCCAGATCGCTCTTTAACAGCTTCATGAACTCCTTGTTGTCGGACATATCCTTCTGCCATTCCAGGATCTGGCGGAGCCAGACAAGCTTCTCCTCCTCCTGACCGTCCACTTTTTTGCCGTCGGAGGTTTCCTTGTATTTCCAGTGCGCGGCGATACCGTATTCCGCCGCCTTGTGCATTTCATAAGTACGGATCTGTATCTCAAAGGGCTGCCCCGAGCTTCCGATCAACGTCGTATGAAGTGACTGATACATATTCGCCTTAGGCATGGCAATATAGTCCTTAAAACGCCCCGGGATCGGCTTATACATCTCATGGATCACACCGAGCGCCGCATAACAGTCCTTCACGCTATCCACAATGATACGGACTGCAAACAGGTCATAGATCTGATCGATGGTCTTATTCTGATTTTTCATCTTTTTGTAAATACTGAAGAAATGTTTGACACGACCATCTACTTTTGCCTTAATGCCGGCCGTACGGATATGCTCGCTGACCTCATCAACGATAGACTGGATATATTTCTCGCGCACGCTCTTACGCACGGCAATCTTATCCACCAGATCATAGTACACTTCCGGTTCCAGATATTTGAGCGAGAGATCATCCAGCTCCACCTTAATCTTGGAAATACCGAGCCTCTGGGCGATCGGCGCATAGATATCCATCGTTTCCCTTGCGATGCGCTGCTGTTTCTCCGGCGGCATATGCTTGAGTGTCCGCATGTTGTGCAGTCTGTCCGCCAGCTTGATCATGATGACGCGGATGTCCTTTGCCATGGCAAGAAACATCTTGCGCAGATTCTCCGCCTGCATCTCCAGCTTATCGACGTCGCCGCCCTCTCCTCTGGAAAGCTGCAGCTGCTGCAGCTTCGTAACGCCATCCACGAGGAGTTCCACGTCCGGTCCGAATTCTCTGCGGATTTCTTCCGCCGTCAGGATCGTATCCTCCACAACATCATGGAGGAGTCCTGCCACGATTGTCTCCTTATCCAGTTCCAGATCTGCCAGAATGATCGCAACGCACAACGGATGAATAATATAGGGCTCACCCGACTTTCTCACCTGAGTCTTGTGAGCCTCATAGGCTACCTTGTATGCTTTCTCGATCAGAGAAATGTCATCGGAAGGATGATATTTTTTAACGCGCGAAATTAAGTCCTGATATAAGGTTTCAGGACTTTGAAATTCCGCGATCTGTTCGATTCTTCCTTCGTCAAATACAACTTTCTGCTTCTCTTCTGCCATATAAGTCACCAGCCAAAAAACTATTTTCCTTCATAACGGATTGCCGACTCCAGTCTGTAATCGCTGATCCGCTCTCTGCCTTTCAGTCCGGCAAGCTCCATGAGTACTACCACTCCAACAACTTCACCGCCGAGTGACTCGATCAGGCGGATCATCGCCTCTGTCGTGCCGCCTGTCGCGATCAGATCGTCAACGATCAGCACCTTCTGTCCCTTCTGGATGGAGTCTTTGTGCATCTCTATCGTAGCTTTGCCATACTCCAGATCATAATCCATGGATACCGTCTCGCAGGGAAGCTTCCCCTTCTTGCGGATCAGCACAAAAGGTTTCCTGTTATTATATGCAATAGGCATACCAAAGATAAATCCTCTGGATTCCGGTCCGACAACCACATCATAATCAAGATCCTTGATCAGATCCTCCATGGTATCGATCGCGAGATGAAGTCCTTCCGCATCCTGCAACACACTTGTCACATCTCTGAAGATGATTCCCTTCTCCGGAAAATCCGGTATACTTCTCACATATTCTTCTAACTTTTTCACAGTTTTCTCTCCATTTCCCGGACTTTTGACAAAATCCGCACACTATGTATTAAAGCACTCTTTTCTGATTATATTATTTTTTTACGGGAAAGTCAAAAACTTTGCGTCTTTGACACATTACATATCCTCATCCTGAATTTCATCAATAGACGAGTAGTCGTAATGTCCGAGCAGTTTCCCGTAATAATTGGCGGGACTGTAGCTGTATTTTGCAACGCCGATTCCTCCGGGAAGTGTCGCCGCGATCTGCTGATCCGTCGTCTTCATATAATCATTGATGGAAAAATCCGCTCTTCCCTGCCGTCCCTGCATAATTCCCTGCTCTACAAAATGTCTTAGAAGTTCAGGGGGATTCAGACCGATCGACTGCTGCAGGTCCGGATTGTGATCATAATAATACTGACACTCAAACACCGATGAGTAATCCCTGCCGTTGTAGGTTGTATCCGTCACAACCGCCTCCGGTTTATTCAGCAGATACGGATTCTTAAGGCACTCCTGCAGGATCAGATAATAGGCATCCTCCATGCCCCGTCTTTGCAGATAATCCTGCGTGTAAGCAGCCAGTTTATTATAATCAAGCAGATATCCGTTGTCCAGAAACATCTCCAGATTCCGATACGCCGCGCTGACCATATCCATGGTGATCTCCCGATTTTCCTGCTGTCCGTCCGGGCTGAAATTCCAGTAATAACGCTCAACCTCCGGCAGATATCTCCCCTGCCAGGCATCAGGATCCGGATTTCCGGTCATCCTGCGCATCGACTCCATTGTTGTAAATTCCGTATTCCTCTGAATCTCTGCAGCATTCGCCGTGATTCCCATTCCCATGATCATGGCTGCCGGAATCACCGTACATATGAATTTTCTCAGCCATCCTGCGATTTTCATTCTCCCGCCTCCCATACGAT
Source organism: Lachnospiraceae bacterium (assembly GCA_022779165.1). GTDB lineage: Bacteria > Bacillota > Clostridia > Lachnospirales > Lachnospiraceae > VSOB01. The sequence goes on along the minus strand of JALFTO010000109.1, from coordinate 16,925 downwards.
TCGGTCTATCTGTTTTCTTCCCTTTTTCGGAATAATTACTATATTTCTTCTTATCATACAACATTCGCGGAATTTATACAATATGCTGAAAGGCTGCCGCAATATGCGACAGCCTTACTATCCTGAACGTATCTCTTTTCCAGTCGGAAATTACATCATTCCGCCCATTCCGCCGCCTGCAGGCATTGCAGGTGTCTCTTCTTTGATCGTGGATACAACAGCCTCTGTGGTAAGCAGTGTGGATGCAACGCTGGTTGCGTTCTGCAGTGCACTCCTTGTAACCTTTGCGGGATCAAGGATTCCTGCTTTCACCATATCTACATACTCCTCATTCAGAGCGTCAAAGCCGATACCTACCTCAGACTCTCTCACCTTATTGATGATGACGCTGCCTTCCAGACCTGCATTTGCTGCGATGTGGAACAGAGGAGCCTCAAGAGCCTTCAGCACGATGCCTGCACCTGTCTTCTCGTCGCCCTCAAGCTGCTCTGCCATCTTGGCAACTTCCTTGGAAGCATGGATGTAAGCGGATCCACCGCCGGAGATAATACCTTCCTCTGCTGCTGCTCTCGTCGCATTCAGAGCGTCCTCCATACGGAGTTTTGCCTCTTTCATCTCTGTCTCGGTAGCAGCGCCTACACGGATCACTGCAACACCGCCGGACAGTTTTGCAAGTCTCTCCTGCAGCTTCTCTTTATCAAAATCAGATGTGGTCTCCTCAATCTGCTTCTTAATCTGAGCCACTCTTGCCTGAATTGCTTCCTTGTCGCCTGCGCCATCAACAATGACAGTATTCTCTTTCTGAATCTTAACGGATTTTGCACGGCCAAGCTGATCCAGCTTCGCCTCTTTCAGATCCAGACCGAGTTCTTCAGAAATCACCTGGCCGCCTGTGAGGATTGCAATATCCTCAAGCATTGCTTTTCTTCTGTCGCCATAGCCGGGTGCCTTGACTGCAACTACGTTGAAGGTTCCGCGCAGCTTGTTAACGATCAGTGTGGTAAGAGCCTCGCCCTCGACATCCTCCGCGATGATCAGCAGTTTAGCACCGGACAGAACGATCTGCTCAAGGATAGGAAGGATCTCCTGAATGTTGCTGATCTTCTTATCTGTGATCAGGATATACGGATCTTCCAGAACTGCTTCCATCTTATCCATATCGGTAGCCATATATGCGGAGATATAACCTCTGTCAAACTGCATACCTTCTACCAGATCCAGCTCTGTCTTCATAGTCTTGCTCTCTTCGATGGTGATCACGCCGTCGCCTGTCACCTTCTCCATAGCGTCCGCAACCATGTTTCCGACTTCCTCATCCCCTGAAGAAACGGCTGCAACTCTTGCAAACTGCTCTTTGCCGCTCACCTTGGAGCTCATCTTTGCGATTGCCTCCACTGCACAATCAGTAGCCTTCTTCATACCTTTTCTGAGGATGATCGGATTTGCGCCTGCAGCCAGGTTCTTCATGCCGGCATTGATCATTGCCTGTGCCAGAACGGTTGCTGTTGTGGTGCCGTCACCTGCGACATCATTTGTCTTGGTCGCAACTTCCTTTACGATCTGTGCGCCCATATTCTCGAAGCCATCCTCCAGCTCGATCTCTTTTGCGATCGTCACACCGTCGTTTGTGATCAGGGGAGCGCCGTAGGATTTATCCAATACAACGTTTCTTCCCTTCGGTCCAAGTGTTACGCGGACGGTATCCGCCAGTTTGTTCACACCGTTCTCCAATGCTGTACGTGCATCTGCTCCGTATTTTAATTCTTTCGCCATGTCTCATTACCTCCAAAATTTATTTTAATCTGTCTTACCTGCTTACTGAATCACTGCCAGAATATCATTCTGTCTCACTACGATCAGCTCTTCCTCATCCAGCTTTACTTCTGTTCCCGCATACTTGGAATAGATCACCTGATCGCCAACCTTTACTTCCATCTTTACTTCTTTGCCGTCAACCACACCGCCGGGACCCACTGCAACCACTTCTGCCTGCTGCGGTTTCTCTTTGCTCTGTCCCGGAAGAACGATGCCGGATTTCGTCGTCTCCTCTGCAACCAACTGCTTCAATACAACTCTGTCTCCTAAAGGTACTAATTTCATAAAAATTGCCTCCTTACATCTACCTGCTTTTTGCAATGGTTTTCATTTTATTAGCACTCACTTATGTCGAGTGCTAATCACTATCCATATATTAGTTTCTTGTTTATCGTTATGCAAATCCAAACAGCATAATATTTTTATCTTTTACTCAATTTTTCTCTTGTTTTCTTTCCTTTTCTTTCTTTTTCATATTTTTGTTGTAATTGACAATTTAATATATATTTTAGAATTACCGTTTTTATGCTGACTCATCTGCCCGGATCTGACAGACCGGACAGGCCGCTTTGTTCCTCTTTTCAGACCACAAAGAAAAGCCGGTACGTTTGCCCGGCTTTCTCCAAATCCTGACTTTATATATTTCTGTGAAGTCTTGCCTGATATGCACTGTCCTGCTTCATCTCGAATTTGTCCTCGAACATCTTGTACTCTGCCTCCGCAAAGACTTCTTTCAGCTTCTCCTCCACATTGGTCTTCATCATCACACCCACAGCGATGGACGGAGAAAGGATCTCATCCTCATACTCCTCACAGGAAAGCTTGATGCGGTTAACATAATCCTCCACCTCACCTTCCTCCGGAAGCGGAATCACGATACGGAAGACATCGCCGTCCACTCTGCCGATTACATATTCTTCTCTCGCACAGCTGCGGATCTGTTCCGCGATCACACGGATCAGTCTGTCACTTTCTTCCACGCCGTAATGGTCATTGACAAACTTCCAGTCATTGATATTTGCCTCCAGTGCGGCTAACGGAACCACTTCGGAACGGTCCAACACCTTAACGCGCTCCTCAAAGAATGTCTTATTCAGGACTCCCGTGAGCACATCCTCTTTGCTGCCCTGCAAAAGTGTTCTGCCCTGCGACTGACGACTCTCCGTCTCATCTATGTACATGGCACGCTCTCTGCCTTCATAGGACTCCTGTCCGAGACGTTCCCACATCGCCACGAGTTCCTCAAGGAAACGTTCCGCCAATTCCGCCTTGTCGGACTCCACCTTATCAAGACGACTGTAAACATGCCCGACGGTGCGGTTCTCCACCCGGAGTTTTCTGCCCGGTTCATTTACCACGTCCGGCTTAAAGTCTGCAAAATTCCCCACGGAGATCATCTTCTCCCCATGGCGCTCCGTGACCAGTACCTGTATGCCGGTCAACTGCTCAAGACATTTCAGCTGTTCCCTCATCTGCTGAACCTCATAGAGATTCTCAAGCCGGTAATTTCTGATATTTTCCTTCAGCCTCTTTTCTAAAGGAACCTCTCTGTACCCCATGCGTCATACCTCTCATTCGTTGATGTGTTTTTATTATATCGGTTTTTGCAGTGTTTGTCTAGGAACAATAGGCGCACAGTGAATACTGTTTTTCTTGCATTATGTAAATAAAAACAGGAAGCCCGTTCACAGGCTTCCCGTCTCTGATTGATTCTGAATTATTCAGCTTCTGTCTCAGCTGTCTCTGTCTCAGCTGCTTCTGTCTCAGCTGCTTCTGTCTCAGCTGCCTCTGTCTCAGTTGCTTCTGTCTCGGTTGCTTCTGTCTCAGCTGCCTCTGTCTCAGCTGCCTCTGTCTCAGCTGCCTCTGTCTCAGCTGCCTCTGTCTCAGCCTCAACTGTCTCCTCAACTACGGCTGCCTCTGTCTCAGCTGTTGTCTCTGCTGCTGTAGAGCCGCATGCAACTGCCATTGCAGATGTCATCATCACTGCCATTACTACTGCTAATACTCTCTTTTTCATAATTTTTTCCTCCTACTTATGTCTGAAAATTTGTCTCAGCCGTTGCAGACAGTCACAACCATTCGATTGCTCTGCTCTCTGTCAACCGGCTACGTGTAGGAGTATAACGCAGTTTGAATGCTTTGTAAACAGTTTTTGAATAAAAAATGAACAAATTAAGATTTTCATAAGTTTTGTTCATTTTTTGTTCATAATTCAACTTCCTTTTTATACAGTTTGTTTGTTATAAAATCCGTATGTCCATCATAACGTATATTTTCTACAGAGTCTGGTACAGCATTTCCAGAATATCTACACATTTTTCGATTCCGAACCTGCTCCGGTCCAGCGTAATATCATAGCTGTCCACATCGCCCCACTTATATTCCGTATAGTAATTATAGTAGGTCGCCCGCTGCTTATCCGTCTTTTTGATCAGTGAGACGGCGTCCTCGGGTGACAGGTTATAATGCTCGCTGACGATTTTCTTCTTCGTCTCCATATCCGCATGGATGAATACACTGAGCATCCGCTCATTTCCCCGCAGGATATAATCCGCGCCTCTTCCTATCATAATACACGGACTCTGGTTTGCCAGATCCTTGATGATCTCTGCCTGAAGGTTAAATAATTCCTCATTCATCGGAACCTTCTGCATCTGATACTCCATCCCGACCTCGATCGGGAACGAATACCATTTCCTGGGGCTGACTCTCTTTTCATCAACCTCAAGCAACGCCTCATAATCGGCATTGCTCCTCTTGGATGCCATCTCGATCAGCGCCATATCATAAAAGGGTATTTTCAGCCGGTCAGACAATGTCTTGCCGATCTTCCTTCCTCCGCTGCCGAACTGCCGACTGATAACAATTACCTGATTGCTCATAGACCACTCCTTTCCGCTCCGGAACCTCACGGTATCGTTGTAACAGAACCGTTGTCAAAATCATTGACAGCACTTCCGTGACCGGTGCCGAAAGCCATACACCACGCATTCCAAACAGTTCCGGCAGCACAAAGATACAGATCAGCAAAAATACAATTCCTCTCATAACGGAACTGAGCGCTGACGGAAATGCTTTGCCACAGGATGTAAAATACATGGATGTTATGATATTATAACCCATCAACAGGAAAGAAACAACAAAAAATATGAGCGCCTCCTGTACCATCGAACCCACCTGTGCGTCCTTTACAAAGAGAAGGCTGTACGGGCCGGCTGCGAGAACCATCACCGCCGAGAAAACAACGCCCGCCGCAAATGTGATCCTGCACGTCAATTTCCTGTAATCTTCTGCCAGTCCATGCTCCCCTGCACCCCAGACATAGCTTACGATCGGACTCATTCCCTGTCCAAATCCGATCACCACCATGCTGAACAGAAAGATCGTGTAACCTGCGACCGTGAACGCTGACACTCCGATCGTTCCGACGATCCGCAGGATCACATGATTGTAACAGAACATGGAGATGCAGGACGCCATCTCCCCGACGAACTCCGAACTGCCGTTTAACATCGTGCTTCGAAATACTTCCTTATCAAAAGCGAATCTCCCGAACCGGAAGGTCTGTGCCGCTTTTACAAAAAACAGAATGCCCGGAACGAGTGAGAGTACCCCTGAGATGATCGATGCTGCCGCAACACCTCTGATTCCATATTCCATCCTGCAGAATACCGCATCCAGCACAACATTTACCACCACACCGAACACTGTGATCATCATTGCCGCCTGCGGCTTGCCCTCCGCGCGGATGAACATACCGAGCACCGTGTTCACAACCATGACGGGGTAATATAAGAGCATGAGTTTATAGTAGTTGCAGAAGTGCTGTCCGAGTTCTCCCTGTGCGCCGAGAAACATCTGCACAGGGCGGAAGAATACGAAAATCAGCAGAGATACCGCCGCCGATATCACCAGTGCCGTCACCACGGTCTGATTAAAAGTGCTCCTGCATGCTTCCTTTTTCCCGTCACCGTTCAAGATACCGGCAATCGCGCTTCCGCCGACACCGCTCATCATACCACAGGCCAGTAATAGATACACGATCGGCAAACCGACATTGACGGCTGCAAGCCCTTCTTTTCCCACATAATTTCCCACAAAGAAACCATCCGTAACCGTAACGACAGCGGTTAACAGCATCGCAATGATCGCCGGCAGGGAAAACATCATAATGTAATGTCCCTTTTTCTGTTTCAATTCCTCTAAATTCATCTTTGTCCCTCCACATCTGAAAGTCATGTCATATCCTTGCGCTTTCAGGAACGGCATGCGCGCCCGCCACCCCTGACTGCTTCCAACTTTCACATGGAGTATACCGAAATGAATTTTTTCCTACTTCTGAATTTGTGCCATTTTATAATCCTACCTGATCGGAATGCAGATATCTATCTCCATATAGCAGTCCTCGTCTATCCTGCGATAGATATCATAACTGATCCTGTTGTCGATCCGATTTCCAGTCTCGGAAAGCCAGTTGCTGAACACACTCTGATACGCCTTGTAGATCAGTTGTGGATAGCCTTTATAACGATATACCGCGAACTTTCCACCTGGGATGACCATCGTATTCGGCAGTGTCTCAGACTGCACCCTGCTGGTAATCCCGACCGCTGCGGTTTTCTGAAGCTGCAGCCGCGGATCTTCCCGATCCACGGTCATGCAGACATCATACAGACAGTTTTCAACCGTAACGATCGACGGATCATCATAGGTCACATCCAGGAACAGCGTATCCGGTGTGATAAACTCCCGATACCTATCGATAAAATCACCCCAGTTCTCGCTCAGGTTGTGATAGTCGCCCTTCCGCCGCTCATACAAGACGAAATATTCTTTCTTCTCCTCGACCGTGATGTTCCTGCTACATTCCTCAAAATCCAGCAGATCCTTTTCCGGTTCATGGAAGAAATCATTGCGTCTTAGATCCTCCTGTATCTGTCTGCGAAAATCGACAGGTGTCCGCCCGAAATGATTCTTGAACAGCGTGGCATAATTGGACGCAGAATACCCGTACTCCTCTCCCATCTGTGTGACGGAACTCTCCTTCTCCACCTTCAGGCGGAAAGCGCTCTGCTCCACCTTCAGCCTCTTAATATAGGAATAGATGCTCTCCCCCGTCTCCGCCTTAAACAGCCGTTCCAGATAATATTTGGAATACCCACACACCTGCGCGATATCGTCCACCTTCAATTCTTCCGTGGCATGCGATATGATATAGTTGATCGCATGATTCACCACCTGATTCTGCATAATATGTCGTTTCATGCGTAATTCTCCCTGCTCAACTGTGCCATGCCGAACTTTATTGTGCGCAGCATGGCATTTCTGCTTGAAAAAAGGTTATTACTATGCTATATTGTTATCAGAAATAGGGAAAGCCAGAGACGCGGCTACCCTCAAACAAATTAGGTCAAACTTTTTACAGTCTGGCCGTCAACTATTCGCAGTAGTTGGCGGCTATTTTCTTTTTCCCTTGAAAAAAAGAGGGTAAGCCGCCCGGCTCTCTGGTTTCCCATATCATCATATTATCATTATCCGTTGCATCTTTCAACCAAAATATATTCTTTTAAAAACGTTATTTCGTTCTTCCCTTCCCCGTTCGTGTCCATTGCTTATTTTCCTTGAAAAAGCGGCGCTTTTATGTATAATAGAAATGGTGCGTATCAACTGATAATAATATAGGAAACAGAGGTATTATATGATTCAGGCAAGCAATGTTACTTATAGAGTAGGCAAAAAAGCCTTATTTGAAGATGTCAATATCAAATTCACGGAAGGAAACTGCTATGGCTTGATCGGTGCCAACGGTGCCGGGAAATCCACTTTCTTAAAAATCCTCTCCGGACAGCTCGAGACAACCAAGGGCGATATCATCATCACTCCCGGACAACGTCTCTCTTTCCTGGAGCAGGATCATTTCAAGTATGATGAATATCCTGTGATGGATGTGGTCATCATGGGAAATGAGCGGCTCTACCAGATCATGAAGGAAAAGGATGCCATCTATGCCAAGGAAGATTTCTCCGACGAGGACGGAATCCGCGCGAGCGAACTGGAAGCGGAATTTGCGGAGATGGACGGCTGGGAGGCAGACTCCAATGCCGCCATGCTCTTAAACGGTCTGGGGATCGGGACAGAGCTTCATTATAGTAATATGAAGGATCTGAATGGTAACGAGAAGGTGAAAGTACTCCTCGCCAAGGCGCTCTTCGGCAATCCGGATATCCTTCTTCTCGACGAACCGACCAACCATTTGGATCTCGATGCCATCGCATGGCTGGAAGAATTTCTGATCGATTTCAACAATACGGTAATCGTGGTGTCCCATGACCGTTATTTCTTAAATAAAGTATGTACCCATACCGCCGACAACGATTACGGCAAGATTCAGCTCTACGCCGGCAACTATGATTTCTGGTATGAGTCCAGCCAGCTGCTGATCAAGCAGATGAAGGAAGCCAACAAGAAGAAGGAAGAAAAGATCAAAGAGCTGCAGGAATTCATCTCCCGCTTCTCGGCAAATGCTTCCAAATCCAAACAGGCTACTTCCAGAAAACGTGCGCTCGAAAAAATCGAGCTTGACGAGATCAAGCCGTCCAGCCGGAAATATCCTTATATTGATTTCCGCCCGGACCGTGAGATCGGAAATGAAGTGCTTACCGTGGAGGGAATCTCCAAAACCATCAACGGAGAAAAAGTATTAAATAATATCACCTTTATTATGAACCACAATGACAAGATCGCCTTTGTCGGCGGAAACGAGCTGGCAAAGACAACTCTGTTCCAGATCCTGATGGGCGAGATGGAGCCGGACGAAGGTACATTCAAATGGGGAGTCACCACTTCCCAGGCATATTTCCCCAAGGATAGCACAGAAGAATTCAATAACGATTTAACAATTACGGACTGGCTCACAGGCTACTCTCCCGTAAAGGATGTCACCTATGTGCGCGGCTTCCTCGGCAGAATGCTTTTTGCCGGTGAGGATGGCGTGAAAAAGGTAAAAGTATTGTCCGGTGGCGAGAAAGTTCGCTGCTTACTGTCCAAGATGATGATCTCCGGTGCGAACTGCCTCATTCTGGATGAGCCTACCAACCATCTTGATATGGAGTCAATCACCGCGCTGAACAACGGACTCATCAAATTCCCCGGCGTAGCGCTGTTCTCCTGCCACGATCATCAGTTTGTGGAGACAACCGCCAACCGTATCATGGAAATCCTCCCGGACGGCAGCCTGATCGACAAGATCACAACCTACGACGAATATCTGGCGAGCGATGAGATGGCAAGAAAACGTACTGTTTATACTGCTGACAAAGAAGAGGATGACAACTAAACAAAAGGAACATTACCATGATTGATTTACATGTACACTCCAACAAATCGGACGGTACCTTTTCTCCCACCGAACTCGTACAGTACAGTGCGGAAAAAGGACTCACCGCCATTGCATTGACCGATCATGACACGACAGAAGGGCTGGCGGAAGCAATCAATGCTGCTGCCGGCCTTTCTCTCACCGTCATACCTGGAATTGAATTTTCTACTGTTTATGATAATAAGGACGTCCATGTATTGGGACTGTTTATCGACTATGACTCTCCCGTCTTTCAGGAGGCACTGAAGGGCTTCGTGAATTCCCGCATTCTCAGGAATGAAAAAATGTGCCACAGGCTGCAGGAAAAGGGAATCGATATCACCTATGAAAAGCTGCTGGAAGCATACCCGGAAGCTGTGATCACGCGTGCTCATTATGCAAGATTTATGCTCGAACAAGGGGTTATCAAGAGTATGCCGGAAGCTTTTGAGCGCTACATCGGAGATCATGCCCCCTGTTATGTGCCCCGTGAGAAGATCACACCCCATCAGGCAGTCGAACTGATCCGCAAGGTAAACGGAATTCCGGTGCTGGCCCATCCTCCGCTCTACCGCATGAGCGATGAGCTACTGGAACAGCTCGTGATCTCCTTAAAAGAAGCCGGCCTTGCCGGAATCGAAACAATCTATTCCACTTACACGCGCGGTGAGGAAAACCATATGCGTACCCTCGCCGGAAAGTACGATCTGCTGATCACGGGAGGATCCGACTTCCACGGAAGCAATAAGCCCGATATCGATCTCGGCACGGGAAAGGGAAACCTGTCTGTTCCGGAAGATATTCTGACACCTCTCTATGACTGGCTTAACAAACAATACGGAGTCTGATATGGAACAAAAAATTTTCTTTACCGACTTAGACGGCACTTTATTAAATGATGACAAAAAAATAACACCTGCTACGATGGAATGCCTGAACAGAATCACCGATCAGGGACACATCCTTGTACTGATCTCCGGGCGTCCGCCCTTAAGTGTCATCGAGATGAAGGAAACGCTCCATATCCCCGATCAGAATCTGTATTATGTGGCATTTAACGGTGGACTGACGATTGAGGCAAAGACAGGAAACATCATCGATGAGCACAGACTTACGATGGAGCAGGTCAGATATCTGGTGAGTACCTGTCAAAACCGTGGCGTTCATATCCACTCCTACAATAAGGATCATATCATTGCGAAGGCCCAGACGCCGGAGCTGACCTTTTATCAGCGCAATATCCATCTGCCGGCTCTCTTTACCGATGATATCCCCGGCACTCTGGAGGAACCGCCCTGCAAATGTCTGATCATCAGTCTGGAAGGGCAATCCGTTCTGAGAGGAATCCGTGATGAGCTTCTTCCCATGTGTCGGGATCAGGTGCAGCTCGTCTTTTCCAATGAGTGGCTGTTGGAAGCTTTCCCTGTCACGTCCGGCAAAGGCGCAGCCATGGCAGCGTTGGCAAGACACCTTAACATTCCCCTGTCCCGCACAATGGCTGCAGGCGATCAGGACAACGACATCTCCATGCTACAGACTGCAGGGATCGGCATCGCCATGTGCAACGGATCCGACGGAGCAAAAAAAGCGGCCGCCAAAGTTACTGTCTGCGACAATAACCATGACGGTCTTGTACCCTTTCTTGAGGAATTCTTTTTGACATAGAAAACCACAAGGGCTGTGCATCATGATAATGCACAGCCCTTCATTTTATCCTTCTACGATCAGAAACCTTCCGTCTCCGATCTCAAACACCTCGGAAGCCTCCAGGATCTCATCCTTGTCTGCCTCCTCCATGTCTACGCCTTCCTCCTCGAAGTAATCATAAACCTCCTCGGCGGAATTCACGACCACAGCCATACATTCTTCCAGAAACGCCTCCGCCTCCTCAATGGTCTCGGCTACCGGCTCCGGAAAAAGCTGCAACTGATGGTCCAGGAAGCATTGTAACACTTTGTCATCATACTCATGCATTCTGATCACCTCCATTTATTTGTCCAGATACTGTAACAATTCCATTGGCGTCTCAATGATCGCATCCGCATCATTGTCTTCCAGTTCCTTCCTGTCACGGAAGCCCCAGAGTACCCCTACCGTAAAGGCGCCCGCATTCTTGCCGGTCTGCATATCTGTGTTCGTATCCCCAACATACAGAAACTGCTCCGCCGGAATCCCCAGTTTCTCCGCAATATAGAGTACACCGTCGGGACTTGGCTTCTTCTCGATCTGCGGGATCTGTCCCTGCACGATTGTAAACATGTCATCCCCAAACAGATCATGGATCACCTTCAGCGTATTAGGATGCGGCTTATTGGAGAGCACCGCTATCGGGATCTGTCTCTTCTTGAGTTCCTGCAGCAATTCCACAATACCCGGATACGGCTTCACCTGATACATACAGTCCACTGCAAACAGTCTGTCATACTCTGCTTTCACCTGCTCGTACAGATCGCTCCTGTCGGTCTCCTGATTCTCCACGCATCTGTGGATCAACGTCGCCGCTCCGTCCCCGACAAAGTACTTATAGCGATCCGTCACAAAGGGAGAAAGCCCATATTTCTCGAGCGCGCGGTTCGCGCAGTAAGCAATCGATATGATGGAATCCGACAATGTACCGTCCAAATCAAAAATAACGCCTCTCATAAAATTTCTCTCCTGTTTATTAAAAATAAATTTTATTTTTTATTCTTTGATAAAGAGCACTGATCGGAAGACCGAGTACATTATTGTAATCTCCCTCAATCCCCTCAACATACGTCCCGAAACCGCCCTGAATGCCGTAAGCTCCTGCCTTATCCATAGACTCGCCCAGCGCCACATATCTTTTGATTTCCGTCTCATCCATCGGAAAAACCTTCACCTGCGTGCAGCACGAAAAAGTATCATATGCTATTTTATTTGTTCCGTCTGCACTCCGCTCTGTCTCTGCCACAGTTACACCGGTATACACCTGATGTGTTTTGCCCTGCAGCATCCCGATCATCTGACAGGCTTCTTCTTCCGTATGCGGTTTCCCCATGATCTGACCGTCACACACCACGATCGTATCAGCTCCGATGACCAGCGCCTGATCAGACGAAATCTGCTCTGCCACATCCTGTGCTTTCTGTCTGGATAATCCCTCTACGATCTGCGCAGGCGTCTCACCGATCTGTTTTTCCTCTTTCTTACTCGGCAGGATCTGAAAGGTAAGTCCCATCTGCTCCAACAGTTCTTTCCTTCTGGGAGATCCCGATGCCAGTATCACTTGTCTCTGTCTCATACGATATGCGTCTCCGGTATAAATACTCTCTTATGATAATCGTCCTTCTTCTCTTTTGCCGTCTGGATTGCCTCAAGGCAGAATGCGTCCTGGGAATCATACGCTTTCTTTCCACGCTTATCCACCTTCTCATACACATTGTCTTTTGTGAGAATGTTGGCCTTCACGTTGTCCTTCAGCTGGCAATTTAATATGTGCATGATCCTTGCTTTTAATTCCTCTTTCTCCACCGGGAACAGGATTTCCACACGACGTTCCAGATTTCTCGGCATCCAGTCCGCGCTTCCCATATAGATTTCCGGCAGTCCGGCATTTTCAAAATAAAAGATCCTGCTGTGCTCCAGGAAGTTCCCGACAATCGAACGGACGCGGATATTCTCGCTGACACCCGGTATCCCGACTCTCAAGCAGCAGATCCCGCGGACGATCAGATCGATCTTAACTCCTGCCGTGCTGGCACGGTACAGAGCTGCAATGATATCCTGGTCGCAGAGAGCATTCATCTTTGCGATAATGCGCGCTTTCTTTCCGTTCCGGGCATTCTCCGTCTCTCTCCCGATCAGATACAGGAATTTATCCTTGAGCCAGAGTGGCGCGATGGAGAGTTTGTTCCAGCTCAAAGGCTCCGAGTAACCGGACAGCATGTTAAACACTGCCGTGGCATCCTCACCGATCGCCTCACTGCAGGTGAGCAGTCCCATATCCGTATACAATTTGGCGGTCGCATCATTATAGTTGCCGGTGCCCAGATGAACATATCTGGCAATCCCGTCATCCTCTTTGCGCACCACAAGCGTGATCTTGCTGTGGGTCTTTAATCCTACGAGCCCGTAGATTACATGGCAGCCCGCTTTCTCAAGCATTTTTGCCCATACGATATTATTTTCCTCATCAAATCGTGCTTTCAGCTCCACCAGCACGGAAACCTGCTTGCCGTTCTCTGCCGCCTGCGCAAGCGCCGCAATGATCGGAGAATTGCCGCTGACCCGATACAGCGTCTGCTTGATCGCCAGGACCTGCGGATCTCTCGCCGCCTGCCTGATGAAATCCACCACCGGGGTGAAGGTCTCATAGGGATGAAACAACAGGATATCCCCTTTTCTGATCTTGTCAAAAATACTGCCCTCTCCCTCCATTGCCGGTACAGGCTGAGGGGTAAACGGTTTCTTTTTCAGATGATCAAAACCGTCCATGCCATACATCTTCATGAGAAAAGTAAGATCAAGCGGTCCCGGGATCCGATAGATATCCTCCTCGCTGATGTTCAGTTCTTTCTCAATGATCTCAAGAAGCCTGCTGTCGATTCCCGCCTCTGCTTCCAGACGGATCGCCTGCCCCCACTGACGCTTCTTTAACTGTCTCTCAATCTCCTTTAAAAGATCCTCCGCCTCGTCCTCCTCAATGCTCAGATCCGCATTTCTCATAATACGGAACGGATGGGCACACACGATATCATAATTCAAAAACAGTTTCTCAATATTTTTCTCAATGATTTCCTCCAAGAGGATTACCTTTCTGGTCTTTCCTTCCCCGGCAGGGATCTCCACGATACGTGGCAGAACGCTCGGCACCTGAACTGTGGCAAATTCCAGCTCCTTCTTCTCCCCTTTCTTCTTCACAAGCGCTCCGATATTCAGAGACTTGTTTCGGATCAGGGGAAACGGTCTGGAAGAGTCCACCGCCATGGGCGTGAGCACCGGATAGACATTGTCCATGAAAAACCGGTCCACATAAAGACTCTCCTCCTCCGTCAGATCCTCATGTGCCTGAATCACATGCAATCCATTCTTTTCCAGCAGCGGAAGCAGTGATCTGGTATATGTAGAATACTGCAGGCTGACGAGTTCATGCGTCACCCGACCGAGCTCCTTCAACTGTTCCTGCGGTGTCAGCCCGGCAATATCCGGCTTGTCATAATTGACCGCCACCATATCCTTTAAGGATGCCACACGCACCATAAAAAATTCGTCCAGATTCGATGCGGTGATACTTAAAAATTTCAGCCGCTCAAACAGCGGGATATTCTTATCCCTCGCCTCATTCAACACTCTTGTATTGAACAGCACCCAGCTGAGTTCTCTGTTCGTATAATATTGGGGATTTCTGTAATCCTTATTTTTGTCACTCTCTGACATTTTTTTGACACTCCTTATTTTCACATGATGCGCTTTTGTTTTATAACAGGCGTTATGCTGAATATTTCTTCAAAGAAAGCCGCTCTGGGGGTAAACAGCCCCTTCTCCAGCGTGATATCGTATGACGTGTTGACCGTGAGGATCAGTTCTTCTCCTCTGTGTACCGCCACAATATCCTTAAACTTCTCTTTATGGCTTCTGTCGAGCCCCGTGGCAACCCGCAGGATCGCAGTGAGTTTCGCGATGCACAGATACGTCTGTCTGTCGATCACGGCTCCCTGATTCATTTCCTCATAATAGTCAAAATCCAGATAATTGTATTTCACGACATTTGCGACGATCTCACGCTCCGTATGGGACAACCCGATGATCTCTGTCGCCATGACGATCTCATAGGAAGCCATGCCAACGCCGTTCAGCGTGATATATTTGCCGCAGTCATGGAGCAGTGCGGCAAGGCGGAGCAGCAGCCGTTCTCTTTTCCCCAGTCCGTGCACCTTCTTCATGCTGTCAAAGATCGTGGTCGCGATTTTCTCCAGCGTCTCACCGCGCTTTTTGCTCCCCATATAGCGCTTGCTGATATTCTGGGTACAGTCTATGATATCTTTCTCAAAATCGTGGTCGGACGAATAGAGCCGGTTCTGCTCCGCATACTCATAGGCGATACCGTCACACAGTGTAACACCCGGTATCCAGAGATGTCCTGCTCCCGTCAGTTTCAGGAAATGCTGCACCAGCATCGTTGAAATGTACAATAAGAATATGCTTTCCTCCGGAATATGATACTCTCTTGCCATCTCTGACGGAGATTTTGACCGGATTCCTTTTCGGAACTTTTCAAAATCCGCTGCCTCGATATAACTCTCTTTCGCATCTCCCTTTCCCGTTCCGAGCGCATTGGAAATATATTCATCCACGACAATAATATTCTCAATCTTTTTTCCCTTCAGATATAACTTTTCCAGGACTTCCATCTGGCCTGCCACCAGTTCCTCCAGAATCTCATCATAATGAGTCGGTTTTAGCTGCAGCGAAACCAGTTTTTCCCGAAGGCGCAGAATCCCGAGTTTCAGATTCTGGGTGGTCACCAGGCTGCCCTTATCGAACAGTGACACCTGGATACTGCCTCCGCCGATATCGACGATCGCAGTTCCCCTGACGATCATCTCATCGAAAAAGACCCCCTTGGAAGCAATGGATTTGTAATCCAGAAAGCGCTGCTCCGAGTTACTGATCACATCGACATGAATCCCCGTGCGCAGTTTGATCTGCTCCAGTATGATCATCCTGTTTTTCATCTCGCGGATGGCACTGGTTCCGTAGGCTTTGCAGGCTGTGACCTGATACCCTTTCATGATCTCCTGAAATTCCGTCAGGACACGGCACAGTTCATCCACCTTCTCATTGCTCAGTTTCCCGGTATTATACGTCTCTGTTCCCAGCTCAATCCGGTGCCTGATATGATCAATCTCCCGGATCTTTTTGCGCTGAGACACTTCAAATATTTTCATGGAAAGTTCATAGGATCCGACATCAATCGCCGCAAAGGTTTTCACACCCACTGTCAACACCTCACTCTTTTCCCAGCAGATAATCGATAAACTGCTGTGCACACCTGCCCGACAGTCCTCCGTGCTGCAGCTCCCATTTGTTCGCTTCCAGCAGAAGCTCTTCCTCCGGCATGGTAATATGATTTCTCTCTGCCAGTACCCGCACAATATTCTGGAATTCCTTTTTGTCCGGTGAACCGAAAAAGATCGTCACGCCGAACCGCGAGACGAGAGACAGCTTTTCCTGCACGGTATCTCCGGAATGCAGGTCATCCCGCCTGTCCTCCTTGTCACTGAAGCGTTCCCGCACCAGATGACGCCTGTTGGAGGTTGCATAGATCAATACATTGGCCGGCTTTTTCTCAAGACCTCCCTCGATCACGGCCTTGAGATACTTATATTCGATCTCAAAATCCTCAAAACTCAGGTCATCCATATAGATAATAAATTTATAATTCCGGCTCTTGATCTGGGCGATCACATCATTAAGATCCTGAAACTGATGCTTGTAAATCTCTATGATGCGAAGTCCTCTGTCATAATAAGCATTAGCGATCGCCTTGACGCTCGAGGATTTTCCCGTGCCCGCATCCCCGAAAAGCAGACAGTTGTTTGCCTTTCTGCCATTCACAAACGCCTCCGTATTCTCGATCAGCTTCCGCTTGGGGATCTCATATCCCACCAGATCATCGAGCTGCACATGAGCAATATTCAGAATGGGAACAATCTTCGCTCCCTGCTCCGTATGCTCCACGCGGAATGCTTTATGTAAACCGAATCTGCCGACTCCATACTCCTTATAAAAC
>JALFTO010000153.1 GCA_022779165.1 Lachnospiraceae bacterium | reverse complement strand
CCCGCCTGCAATGCGACTATGATTTCAATTTTTTTCTTCTTTTTTCACATTTCCTCTTGGCAGGCATCACCTTCTTTGCTACAATTATCTCAGTTCAGGACTGAGTCATTCAGTCGTGCTGGTATATCTTCTGGCTCTGTTAGTTGCCGTCCAAAGCTGGCTAGCAGTTCAGAAGATATATTTTTTTGCGTCTTTCTTATCTCCTTTTTCTTCAGGCAGTAATACTCGTAAAGCTGCTTCATGAAATCTGATATCTGTTCCATCAGATAGTGGTTTTTCTGTGCCCTCTCATGAAAACTGCATGCGTGCTCTATATCCCCCTGCCACCTCTTCTGGCGGTTGAAGCCCTGGTTTTCTATCTTCCATCTGCTGCGTCCCGCTTCCACCAGTTTCTTTGCGTTTTTATCCGTGATTCTGATACTCGTTATCCACGCAAACTCTGTGGTGACCGGTTCGCCTCTCTTTATCTTTGTCTCATGATACTTAAGTACATTTACCTCCATATCCCTGAATATGACTTCATTGACATACTCGGCTTTTCCTGTCTTGTTCTTTTCCGGGATTGCCTCATACTCCTTTTTAATCAGCGGCGCGCATCCCTCTTTATAGCGGATAATGTAATCCCATCCGTTGGCTTTGCAGATTTTCAACACCTTTTCACTCACATAAAGTCCGTCAGCCACTATGCACACCGGAAGTCTCGGGAAACGCTTTTTTATCTTCTCCGCAAGCCTTACAAATGCATTTCTCTCGCAGTCCTGCCTGATCTCTTCTTCAGTCAGTTTTTTCTCGTTATATTCTGCTGAATTCTCAATGGCCTCCGTTGCCATGCTGCATACCAGGTTATTTCCAAAATAGATCTTTGCTTCAAGCACGCTGCGGTGATACCGGGTATACTCGTTTTCTTCACCCCTGTTATAGCACCGGCTCAGGTAGTTATCATTCTTTTTGTTTTTCCCTTCATCCAGTTCCGTTCCGTCCACAAGTACAAGCCACCTTCCAAGGACTTTTGCCTGGTCAAACGTCTTCCTGCGTATCATCCTGTATACGATATCAGACTGTATTTCCTCCAGTTCCGCCGGATCCAGCCTTTCCAGAAGTTCATTCACGGTAACTCCGTGCGGCAGATATTCCTTTGCGCTGTTTCCCATGAAGCGGTAAAGATTCCGGCATACCGCTTCATCATTGAATTCCCGTGTCATCCCCTGCATGCTGGATATGCCTGCAATTCCCTTATAATACACCGTCCCCAGCATTTCCTTCATGCTGTATTCAATGTAGCTGCTGTGTCTCGGATCTCTTACCTGCGCAAATCTGGAAAACAGCTCAGGATAAAATTTCCTCTGAATCCGGTTACATTCCTTTGCCGGATTTTCCTCCAGTTTTCTGGTGATTCGGTCATGTTCTCTGCTCATGCGGACTCCTTTGCGACAAAGTTTTTCTTTTATTTTACCTTGTCTGCTTAAAGTCCGCAGTATATAAGCAGATTTATTGCGAAAAATTTTTACCTTTTACAACTGATGAAAAAATCGGTATATCTCCTCTGCGGTCCTGATGTTAAGCTCCGGCACCCGGCTGAGTTCCTCCGCCGTGGCGTTCCGGATATCTTCCAGCGATTTGTAATACCGCATCAGAGCCTTCCTCCTCGCCGGGCCGATCCCCGGTATATCGTCCAGCACACTTTTTACCTGCCCCTTGCTCCTTAATGATCTATGGTACTCGATCGCAAAGCGGTGGGCTTCATCCTGTATCCTCGTGATCAGCCGAAAGCCCTCGGAAGTCTTGTCAATGGGAATCTCCACATTATTATAATACAGGCCTCTGGTTCTGTGATTGTCATCCTTCACCATACCGCAGACCGGTATGCTGATGTCCAGATCCTTCAGTACTTCCAGTGCGATATTGACCTGACCTCTCCCGCCGTCCATCAGGATCAGATCCGGAAATCTCGTAAAACTGTCCAGCTCCTTATCCCCCGCTTCGCTCTCCCTGATCCCGTGCAGGAAACGCCGTTCCAGCACCTCATGCATACAGGCGTAATCGTCCGGTCCACTGACGGATTTGATCCGGAACTTGCGGTAATCGCTGCGCTTTGGCTTGCCTTTCTCATAAACGACCATAGAGCCCACATTGGCAAAGCCGCTGATATTGGAGATATCGTACGCCTCCATGCGTTGTATCCCGGGCAGTCCAAGCAGCTCACAGATCTCCTTCACGGCGCCGATCGTACGGCCTTCCTCGCGCTTGATCCTCTCCCTGTCACGGCTGAGCACCAGCCCGGCATTCTGTGCCGCCAGCTCCACAAGCTTCTCCTTCGTACCGATCTTCGGCACTCTGAGATGGACACGGCTGCCTTTCTTTTCCGTGAGCCACTGTTCTATGACCTCTCCCTCTTTGATCTCATACTGAAGCATGAGTTCTCTGGGGATAAAAGGTGTTCCCGAATAGAACTGCTGTACAAAGCTCTGCAGGATTTCGGCCTTCGATTCATCCGACACGTGTGTCATATAAAAATGTTCTCTGCCGATCAGCCTGCCTCCGCGGATAAAGAACACCTGTACCACGGCATCCTCATCCTCCTTTGCCAGCGCAATGACATCTTTGTCTTCCCCATCGCTGTCGGTGATCTTCTGCTTCTGGGACACTGCCCGTACACTCTGCAGCAGCTCCCGGTAGCGGATCGCCTCCTCAAATTCCAGGTTTTCCGACGCCTCCGTCATTTTTGCTTCCAGCTCATCCAATATGATGCCGTAATTCCCGTTCAAAAATTCCATTGCCTTTTCGATCTGCTGATGATAGGCTTCTTTGGAAACCGTCCCCTGACACGGAGCGGTACACTGCTTGATATGATAATTGAGACACGGTCTCTCGACGCCGAAATCTCTCGGAAACTTCTTGTTGCAGGTACGCAGCTGATATAACTTGTTGATCAGCTCTATCGTATCCTTCACCGCAGCCGCGCTCGTATACGGGCCGAAGTACCTGGACTTATCCTTTTTCATCTCTCTCGAAAAAAGGACACGCGGATAATCCTCACCCATCGTCACCTTAATATAAGGATAGGTTTTATCATCCTTGAGCATGGTGTTGTATTTCGGGCTGTATTCTTTGATCAGATTATTTTCCAGCACCAGTGCTTCCAGTTCGGAATCCGTTACAATATATTCAAACCGTGCGATCAACGTGACCATTTTCTGGATTTTGGGACTCTTATTTGTGCTCTCACGAAAATAGGATCTGACACGGTTCCTAAGATTGACTGCCTTTCCCACATAGATAATCGTATCATCCGCATCATGCATCAGATACACCCCGGGGCAAGTCGGCAGCTTTTTTAATTCTTCCTGAATCAGAAACATCTCTTTCCCTTTACATGCGAAAACTGCTGCAAGTATATTTTGCCTGCAGCAGCTTCATTCTATTGTAATCCGTTCGGTCTCCAGTCACCGGAATACCTGGGCGCGGGCTCCTCCAGTTCGGAGGGATCCTTCCGGTCGGGGTTGTCTGCCGGACTTTCGGAAGTCTCTTCTTTCTCTCCGCTATCCTCAGGATTGCCTGCCGGTGTCTCCCCGGTGCCTTCTGCAGATACATCCGCCGGTGTCTCCTCAGCGCTTTCTGCCGGTTCCACGGCCGGAGCCTGTTCAACCTTTTCCTCAGATTCTTCTACCGACGCCTGTTCAATTTTTTTTGCCAGACTGTCATCCGAAACCGAAGTTATCTTCTCTTCCGGCTCTTTCTTTTCTTTTGTATCCTTTTTATCTTCTTTCGGCTCCGGAATCCCTTTGATCTCGCGAAAGATCTTCATGAAGTCCTTGCCTGTGATCGTCTCTTTCTTGATCAGGAAGTCCGCGAGTTTATCCATCACGTCACGGTTTTCCTTCAACAATCTCTTTGCTTCCTTATAAGAATCCTTCAGGATCTTCATGACCTCGGCATCCACCTCGGCCGCAGTTACATCACTGCAGTTTAACGATGTATTGCCGCTCAAGTACTTGCTCTCCACAGTTTCAAGGCCCATCAGTCCAAACTTCTTGCTCATACCGTACTGCGTCACCATGCTGCGGGCGATGCTCGTCGCTTTCTCAATATCGTTGGCTGCACCTGTCGTCACGGTATCAAACACAATCTCCTCCGCCGCGCGCCCACCGAGCAGTCCCACGAGCATATCATGAAGCTCTGCCTGCGTATTCAGATACTTTTCCTCCTCCGGCACATGCATGACGTAACCCAGCGCGCCCATGGTTCTCGGCACGATCGTAATCTTCTGCACCGGTTCGGAATTTTTCTGCAAAGCGCTGATCAGTGCATGCCCCACCTCATGATAGGACACGATTCTGCGCTCTTCCTTACTCATGATCCTGTCTTTCTTTTCCTTGCCGACAAGAACGACTTCAACCGCATCAAACAGATCCTTCTGGCATACATACTCTCTGCCTTCCTTGACCGCATTGATCGCTGCCTCGTTGATCATATTGGCAAGATCGGATCCTACGGCGCCGCTGGTCGCAAGCGCAATGGCATCGAGATCCACCGTCTCATCCATCTTCACATCCTTGGCGTGTACCTTCAGGATCTCCACACGTCCTTTCAGATCCGGCTTATCCACGATGATACGCCTATCAAAACGTCCCGGACGCAGAAGCGCCTTGTCGAGGATCTCCGGCCTGTTGGTGGCTCCCAGGATCAGGATACCCTTGGAACTGTCAAAACCGTCCATCTCGGACAGCAGCTGGTTCAGCGTCTGCTCCCTCTCCTCATTGCCGCCGCCATACTTGGAATCACGGCTGCGTCCGATCGCATCGATCTCATCAATAAAAATAATACAGGGAGCATTTTTGTTTGCCTCCTTAAAAAGGTCGCGGACACGCGAAGCACCCACACCCACGTACAATTCAATAAAGTCAGATCCGGTCAGTGAGAAAAAGGGCACATGTGCCTCTCCCGCTACTGCCTTGGCAAGCAGCGTCTTACCTGTTCCGGGAGGTCCCACAAGAAGTGCTCCCTTCGGCAGCCTCGCACCGATCTTGACATACCTGCCGGGATTGTGCAGGAAATCCACGACCTCCTGAAGCGATTCCTTCGCCTCATCCTCACCGGCAACATCCTTAAAAGTGACGCCCGTCTCTTTCTGGACATAAACCTTTGCGTTGCTCTTGCCGACACCCATCGGACCGCCACCGCCCGACATCCTGCGGAACAGGAAGCTGAGCAGAATCCAGCAAAGACCAATAGGCAGAACATATGTGAGTAAAATAGAAAGAAGGAAACTGGAATTATCCGGAATATCTCCTTTCACCTCCACATCATGCTCCAGCAGACGCGCGGTCAGTGTATCATCATCCTCCACCTTGCCGGTGTGGTAGGTAATGGACGGCGTTTCATAGAGAGCATTTCCCCGTCCGTCCTGCTTCGGTGTGATGGTGATCTGATCATCCGAGATCTCGACACTCTCCACCTGGTCCTTTTCGATCATATCCACGAACTGATTATAAGGAATCTCTTTATTCGTAAGGCCGTTCATGGTCTTCATGAAATAGCTCATGCACAGAAGCGTCACAAGCGCTGCGATCAGAAGCAGCAGAAGGCTCTGTCTTCTCGGAGACTGATTATTGGGACCGCCCTGGTTATTGTTATTGCCGCCCTGATTACCGTTTCTGTTGCCGCTTCCGTTATCGTATTCATTCAAATTACCGTTATCCATCTGTTTCCTCCCGTCATCCGGGTATTTCCGGAGACTATCATTACTTATTATAGAGATTGCGTTTTCATAAATCAATATATGAATTGTAAAATTCCTCCGAAAGAGGCATAAAGATTTTCTAAATTTTAGCCACAATTTCTTTTAGAAAACCATAGTTTTTTCTTATTGTCTGTTGTATAATCTATAATTATTGAGTCTTAATTGCATTCTGTTTGCATTTACTAATTCAGGAGGAGAAACATATGCCAGTAAAGTACGTATTCGTAACGGGAGGCGTGGTGTCCGGTCTCGGAAAAGGAATTACCGCAGCTTCTCTGGGAAGACTTCTGAAAGCGCGTGGCTACAAGGTGACCATGCAGAAGTTCGATCCCTACATCAATATTGATCCCGGAACCATGAATCCGATCCAGCACGGCGAAGTATTCGTAACGGACGACGGTGCGGAGACCGATCTTGATCTCGGTCATTATGAGCGTTTCATCGACGAAAGTCTGGACAAGAATTCCAACGTAACCACTGGCAAGGTCTACTGGAGCGTACTGCAGAAGGAGCGCAGGGGCGACTACGGCGGCGGTACGGTTCAGGTCATCCCTCACATCACAAACGAGATCAAAAGCCGTTTTTACCGTAATTTTACCGATGAAGAGACTCGCATTGCGATCATCGAGGTAGGCGGCACCGTAGGCGATATCGAGAGTCAGCCTTTCTTAGAGTCCATCCGGCAGTTCCAGCATGAGGTCGGACATGACAATGCCATTCTGATCCATGTGACACTGATTCCTTATCTCAGCGCATCACAGGAGTTAAAGACAAAACCCACGCAGGCGAGCGTCAAAGATCTGCAGGGAATGGGAATCCAGCCGGACATCATCGTATGCCGCAGTGAGCATCCTCTGGATCAGGCTCTGAAAGACAAAATTGCATTGTTCTGCAATGTTCCCAACAAGCATGTCCTGCAGAATCTTGATGTGGAATATTTATATGAGGCACCTCTTGCCATGGAAAAGGAACATCTGGCGCAGGTTGCATGTGAATGCCTGCATCTGGATTGTCCGGAACCTGACCTGAAGGATTGGGAAAAGATGGTAGACGATCTGAGACATCCGACGGACAAAGTTACCATTGCGCTCGTCGGAAAATATGTCCAGCTCCATGACGCATATATCAGTGTGGTGGAAGCGCTGAAACACGGCGGTATCCCAACCCACGCAACCGTGGAGATCAAATGGATCGACTCGGAAACCGTTACAAAAGAAAATGTAGATTCCATCCTGAATGATGTGGACGGTCTCCTGGTTCCCGGCGGTTTCGGCGACAGAGGCATCGAAGGCATGATCGTCGCGATCCAGTATGCCCGCGAAAACAAGCTCCCGTTCCTGGGACTGTGTCTGGGCATGCAGCTTACGATCGTAGAATATGCCCGCAACATCGTGGGCTACAACGATGCGCACAGTATTGAGATGAACCCTGCCACCACGCATCCGGTCATCGCACTGATGCCCGATCAGAACGGTGTGGAGGACATCGGCGGCACGCTGCGTCTCGGCGCCTACCCTTGTGTCCTTGCGAAAGATTCTCTTGCCGAGAAGCTCTATGGAACAAATGAGATCTCCGAGCGTCACAGACACAGATATGAAGTAAACAACGATTACAGAGCCGCCCTTACGGAAAATGGACTGCTGCTCTCCGGAACTTCACCGGACAACCGCATCGTGGAGATGTGCGAGCTGCCCGGACATCCTTTCTATATTGCTACCCAGGGACATCCGGAACTCAAATCCAGACCCAACCGCCCACATCCTCTGTTCAGAGGACTCGTGGAAGCTGCACTGGCAAAGAAAAACGGATAACATGAAAGATGAAGGGGAAACCGCATAGCGCGGTTTCCCCTTTTTGCTACAGCTTCTTCTGAAAATTACCACCGATGTTAACGCCCTCATTGACCACGATAAAGGCATGCGGATCATGTTTATGAATGATAAATTTCAGATGCGGCAGTTCATATTTCGATAAAAGGATATATAGCATATGCTTTGGCTCATCCGTATAAGCGCCTTTTGCCTGCCAGACGGTCACACCGCGTTCCAGATGGGCGAGGATCTCCTTTTCCATCTCTTTGTTCTTTTCATTTGTGACTACCTTGACCTCCACAATGATATTCTGTGAATGCAGTTTATCCACTGCGATCGAATTCACCGCGGCATAGATGACAGAATAGATTACCGTTGAGATATCAAACAGGAACAGGCACAGACCGTACAGCACCAGATTCATCGTAAGGGATATCTTACCGACGCTCACATTCCTGCGCTCCCTGATCAGCATAAGCCCTATAATATCCGTACCTCCCGTGGAACATCCCATCTGAAGCGGAATACCCAGACCGATTCCACAGATAATGCCGCCGATCAGGCAGGATGCCAGCACATCATCGCTCATAATAGGTGTGGCCGGTATGGGGATAAGGGAAAGAAAGATTGTCATCGCAGTCGTGCAGATCATCGTCTTTACAAAAAAGCGCCTGCCGATCTTACGAAACGCGATGTAGAGAAGCGGTATGTTAAGCATATAGTAAATAATTCCGGCAATATCCACCGAGCCGAAAGCCATATGTGCATAATTCACGAGCAGTGTCCGGATCAACTGGCTGAATCCCATCAGTCCGCCGCTGTACAGATGCACGGGCACAATGAACAGGTTCATTCCCACCGCATACAGCAATGCGCCGAATATTCCGATTGACAGCTGGCGCGTCTGCTCTGCCAGATACTTTTTACTGAATCCATGCTTTCCTGTTTCATTCATATATTCATTCATAAATACAGTATTCACTCTCTTTCTGATTTCTATCAGAATATGATCTCCCTGATGACTTCTTCCTTGATTTCCAGAAAGACCTTCACAAGCGCCGGATCAAAATGGGTTCCGGCGCACCGCTTAAGTTCTGCAAAACCTTCCTCTATCTCCATCGCCTCTTTATACACTCTCTTGGATATGATGGCATCAAACACATCTGCCACTGCCATGATCCTCGCCGCCAGCGGTATCTCTTCTCCGGCGAGTCCCGTCGGATATCCGCTTCCGTCCCATCTTTCATGATGATAAGTGGCCACATCCCTCGCCATCTGCACCATATAGGGATCTGCATCCTTTCCGAGGATATCGCCTACGATCTCGCCTCCCATGGCGGAATGCTGTTTCATGATCTCATACTCTTCTTTTGTAAATTTACCCGGTTTATTCAGGATAACGTCCGATATTTTAATTTTACCGACGTCATGGAGAGGCGCCACCTTTGTGATCACTTCAACAAATTTTTCGTCCACGATATCCGGATACATTCTCCTCCGCAGGATCTCTCCGGCAAGGATCCTGACATACCGGCTTGTATTTTTGACATGCAGACCCGTATTTCCATCCCTGCTCTCGATCAGCGTTGCCATCCCCTCGATGACACCCCATTGAAGTTTCTCCATCTTATTGGACTGCGCTCTGATCTCTGCCGTCTGTTCTTCCACGCGTTCCTCCAGCTCGGCCTTCATATTTTCCAGTTCTTTTCTCCGTTTTCCAAGCTGTCTGATCTCATTGATCTCCCATGAGACAAAGAAAACTTCACCCAATAATACGATACACAGATAGACAATGAAGATACCTTTTTCCCACATACGCGCTTTCACGACAATCCGGTACACCTTCTCCTGAACAAGTTCTTCCTCTCTGTCACTGAAGATCTGTATGTGAAGCGTATAACTGCCGCCCGGAACATTGGTATAAACAAGTGTGTCAAGCCGACTCTGCCTTGTCATAACGGGAGTCTTGTCCATTCCCTCCAGATATACACAAACCTTCAGATCATCCAACAGGAAATTGCATATCGCAGGTGTAATGCTGATCTTCTTGACATCAGAATCAATCAGATACATACCGTCCTGTTCCGGCACGATCCTGTCGTCAGCCACAACGGATGTGATCTGCATCTTGTACTTTCCGCCATACACTTTTTGCCTGCTCATCGGTATTTTTTCCACACCGTCATTCGTGCAGAAATACAGGCAGCCGTTGTCATCAATATAAGTCCAGGAATTTGCCGTGATCGACCTCTTCAGACCATTATTGTAATCATAAAGTACATATTTGAAATCATCTGCCATGAGTTCCCGTACATCCGCAATATAGATTCCGCGACTGGTCAATATCCATGCCTCATGATCATGTATGACAATATCAAAGTTGTTGAAATACGGGAATGTCTTTATCGTCCGAACCTTTCCATCCTGCAGAATGCCAATGGAATTGCTCGTAACGACAAAACAGGCATTTTCATACGGCGTCATCCTCAATATGATAGGAGATGTGAGCCCGTCTTCTTCCGTGATCGCTGTAACAAGCTGCCGGTTCTTGATCACATAGATTCCGGAGCCGTCACTCCCTGCATAAATGCTTCCGTCGGGTGCCTGCACCATGGTGAGGATCTGGGTTGTTTCCAGTCCATCCTCTTTGGTAAGCGTACCGACAACCGCATCATCTTTGATAAAGGTAATGCCGCTGCTGCTCCCGACTGCGATCGTCCCGTCTTCAAGCTCCAGGATACACCGGAAACGGTCACCTGCCGTTTTGTTTTCACTTTCATTATATGTCACAATTTTTCCGTCGGAAGATACACATACAAGCCCCGGTGATCCGTAGCAGCAGATCCACAGACGATTCTTAGAATCCGTTTTCAGACAGCGTACCCGCACCGTACCGATCATTTCCGTTACGTCATTTTCCATAAATTCAAAGGTTTCCGGATCAATGATCTGCAGTCCGTTATCCGTTCCGCAATACAGCAAACCATCGAAGCCGGTAACCGCATTGACCACCACGCCGTCCTTGTCCGCACTCTCATGAATGTTGGTAAAAACATTCCGGCAAAGCTTCATGACCCCGAATCTGGACGAGGCAAACCAATAATTGCCTTCATAATCCTGCATCATGCACTCGATGGAATTGTCAAATTTGGAATAGTTCAATGTATGTACTTTTCCGTTTTCACCCAGATAACCGATTCCGTTATCGCTGCTCAGCCAGATTACCCCCGCTTTTGTCTTCTGTATCCTTGTAATACTGTTCAGCGGAGCGCAGGAAATATATTTCTTCAGAATCAGTTTGCCATTGTCATCCATCTTCATTTCCAGCACAAAGGAACCGGTAGTACCGACATAAAGTTTATTCCCGTCCGCAAACAAAGAGTAATAAGATGCCCGACCCGTTCTGCTCTCAGAGAAAATCAATTCTCCGTTTTTTACCCCGAACAGGGAACCCCTGCTGTCAATTCCGGCGATCAGATCCCCACAGGATGCCACACTGACAACGCCCTCCGGCGCTCCCTCCACCACTTCCACACGGAAGTCAGGATCAATCCGTACAAGACTACTCGTTGTGCCGGCATAGATGGTTCCGTCCGGAGCTTCATAAAGTGTCCGGATCGAGCTGGCCGTCAATCCATCCTCTTTTGTGATATATGACATACTGTCATTCTCATATACGGCAATCCCTCTGTCATTTGTCCCGATCCAAAGTCTTCCCTTTTGATCGGTAAGCATCGCTGTGACATTGGAGAGACCACCCTCCGTTATGTACTCAAATTTTGCCCCGTCATAGCGCGTCAGACCGGCATAGCCTCCGATCCAGATATAGCCGTCCGCTGTCTGGGCCACAGCGTTTGCCTCAGAGGACGGCAGTCCGTTTCTGCTGTCATAGACCACTTTGACATACTCATTAAAATCAATATATTTTTCCGCTTTCGCCAATGCATTATCATCTACATCATTTTCCGGATCCTCCGCTACGGTCACCGCCTTCGTATGTGTAGAATACTGACTGTACAGCAGAATAAATCCCATCACAACGGAAGCAGATACAATCCCGATCGCAAGGAGCTTGATGCGGTTGTCTCTTCCGGTCTGATATCCGTTTTTCCTGATCATATTCAATTGAATGATGGTGTATACAATAAAGACTCCTATCTGCTTATCAACAATATTGATAAAGCATTCCCCGGCAAAAGCACAGATCACATCCGGATAGCCGTAGAAACGCAGCATGTCAAACAGAGCATCTCCCCAGATGTTGCCTGCATACCCGTTATAAAAGATAAGATCGATCGGTGTGGACACAACCGATGCAAGCACAGCGATTCCAAGTCCGGACATCATCGCCGGGACAAAGGACTCCCAATATCCCTTCTTGGCGCATAATCGCATCAGAAAAACCATTACGATTCCAACAAGAATATAGATACCGGATATGTTATCTGCAAATCCCCAGATGAGGTTGGTTGAGACGGCCGCTATCAGACCGCCGAACACATTCGTATAATAAACAGCAATGCTGGTTCCGATCGTATCAAGCCATACCGGAAGCTGAAAACGTTCGGCAATATATCTTCCGGTTAAATTTATGATAATACACAAAACTACAATTATGCTTTTCTGAAATGCTTTTTTTCTCCCCATTATCGTCATCCCCTCATACTGCACATACCAGACTGAACATCATACTGCTACTGTTTTCATCATACTATCTCTATCCTTAAAAGTCACGAAATTCTTTAATTGAGTTCTTTTTTCTGACATAATGTGACAATTTCTTTGTTGATATTCACCAAATATTACTGTATAACCAAACCACATATATGCTTTTAGTACATAAAGAAATTACTAAGGAGAATCATTCCAATGGCAAAAGAACTCAACACCGGACTTATTTTGACCAAGGACAACTGTGCAGCCTGTAACCGCTGCATCGCAGCATGTCCGATCCTGTCCGCCAATCATGCAGTGACTGAGAACGGTCAGGCAAAGGTTATGGTAGATCCCGATGCCTGTATCCACTGCGGGAACTGTATCCGTGCCTGCGAGCATGAAGCAAGAAGTTATCAAGATGACACGAATGCCTTTTTTGATGATCTTGCCGCGGGCAAAAAGATCAGCCTGCTCATCGCGCCGGCGTTCCTTGCAAACTATCCCAGGGAATACAAGAAGGTACTTGGCTTCCTCAAAACAAAAGGGGTAAACCGTTTCATCAGCGTAAGCTTCGGTGCCGACATCACTACCTGGGGATACCTGAACTACATCACCAAGCATAATTTTGTAGGCGGCATCTCACAGCCATGTCCGGCAATTGTTGACTATATCGAGAAATATGTTCCCGAGTTGGTTCCAAAGCTTGTGCCTGTGCACAGTCCGATGATGTGTGCGGCCATCTACGTCAAGAAATACATGCATATTGAAGACCGTCTGGCTTTCTTAAGTCCCTGCATTGCCAAGAAGTCTGAGATCACCAGGCCCGCAAATGCTGCTTATGTCCAGTACAATGTCACATTTGCCCATCTGATGGACTATCTGAAAACACAGAACCTCGGTTCGGTGGAGGAACATGATGAGATCGAGTACGGTCTGGGATCCATCTATCCGACACCCGGAGGACTCCGCGAAAATGTAGAACATTTCCTGGGCAACCATTATATGATCCGCCAGATTGAAGGCGACAAGCACGCTTATCATTTCCTTGATAAATACAAAGAACGTGTCCAGAGCGGCAAGCAGCTTCCGTTCATGGTAGATGCACTCAACTGCCAGAAGGGTTGTATATATGGCACCGGTGTGGATCAGTCCAGAGCAGATGATGAAGATATCCTGTTCGAGATCCAGAAGCTCCGCGTCAACAAGGGCAATCAGGCTCCCGGCAAAAAGAGTCCCTGGAATACGGACAACGCTCATGCTGACAGACTGAAACTCTTCAATGAGCAGTTTAGTTCCTTAAAACTGGAGGATTTTATCTGCACATACAACAAGAACGCTTCCAGACGATTGCAGGATCCTGATCCGGCCTCCATGGATAACGCTTTCAAGCTGATGAACAAGATCACTAAGGCCCAGAGATCCGTCAACTGCGGTGCCTGCGGATATGACAACTGTACCGATATGGCGAAGGCAATCTGTCACGGCATCAATGTTCCCGAAAATTGTGTGCAGTTCTTAAAAGCATCCATTGAAGCGGAAAAGGAACAGATTCAGATGATCTCTGAGCAGCTTCAGCAGGACAGCGAGAAGAAGCAGGAGATTTACGCGACCGTCTCCGAACAGTTTACCAACGTGCGCGCAGCAGTGACCGAACTCGCCGATGGCAACACCGCTTCCGCCAACGATGCGACTGCCATGGCAATGGCGATCTCGGATGTACTGGAATTTGCCAAAGGCTTACAGGACTCTCTCGCAGACGTAAAGACTTCCGTCAAGGGCTATGAGACGATGAACGAAGCCATTATCAAGATCTCTAATCAGACAAATATGCTCGCACTCAATGCCAGCATCGAAGCTGCCAGAACGGGAGAAGCAGGAAAAGGGTTTGCCGTAATCGCAAACAGAGTACGTGAATTGTCACTCCAGACTAAGAGCGCTGTAGACCAGTCAAAAGCTCAGAGCGAAAACCTGTTGCCCGCGTTGGAAGAACTGAACAGCGAGACAGAACGCCTGCTCAGCACATTGTCTGATATGAATGAAAAAACCTCACAGCTTGCAGCAAGCTCCGAGGAAATCTCCGGTCAGGCTTCCATCATTGAGGATATCATCCAACAGGTTGATGACAAGATGAAAGAACTCTCATAGTAATACTTTATATGACAATGATAACGGGAAGATGCAGCCGCATCTTCCCGATTTTATTTGACATCCACTTTTTTACAGATATCAGCAAGACAGCATCTGTCGCAGTACGGATGGGTTCGTGCCGTGCAGACCTCTCTGCCGTGATACACCAGCCTGTGGCAGAAATCGCTGCCCTCCTCGGGCGGCACCAGTTTCCAAAGCGCCATCTCCACTTTCTTAGGCTCCTTAACATGATCCACCAGTCCCATCCGGTTCACCAGACGGATACAGTGTGTATCGGTCACGATTGCCGGTTTGCCAAACACATCTCCCATGATCAGATTGGCGCTCTTCCTTCCGACTCCGGGGAGCCCCAGCAGAGCATCAAAATCCTCCGGCACATTTCCGCCATATTCGTCCCGCAGCATCTTCATGCAAGCACTGATATCCTTTGCCTTGGAATGCCCAAGCCCACAGGGCTTCACGATCGCCTCGATATCAGCGACATCCGCCGCAGCCAGTGCTTCCACATCGGGATATTTCTCAAACAATCCCTTCACCACCACATTCACTCTGGCATCCGTACACTGTGCCGCCAGCCTGACACTGACCAGCAGTTTCCATGCTTCCCGGTAATCCAGCGTGCAGTCCGCATCGGGATACTCTGCTTTTAAACGATTGATGATCTCTATGGTACGCTGTTTTTTCGTCATCTCTTGTGCTCCTTTGTCTGCCTTCACAGTGCTCATTCGGAAGCTTCCGCTTCCTCATAGATTATACCGCAAAAAACACCCTTTCAGCAATCCCCGACATTTTTCTTATGCCTGTTCCGTTTGTGCCGTCATATTTTTCCCGTTTTCCTGTCCGATGCTCTGCATCCATATTCTCCGTCTGAAGATCACAATCGAGATTCCCAGCCGGATCACTTCCTCAAGTGACAGAATCGCATAGACATACGGCACACTGAGTTTCATCACATTTGCTGTCAAGAAAGCAAGCGGCACCCCAAAGCCCCATGTTCCGATCAGATCGATTACCATCACGATCTTGGTATTGCCGCCGCTGCGGATCACGCCTCCACCAAGGATCATATTGCAGACCTTGACCGGTGCAAATACAGCGAAGATAACGAGCAGCGCTTTTGTGAGCTGCTTCACCTCAGGCTCCACCTGATAGATCGCAACATAACATCCGGACAGCGCGACGAGAAGAACCGACAGGATCAAGGCCCCCGCCATTCCAAGCGCCATCAGTTTCTTGGAATCCTTATAGGCCTGATCATAATCCTTTTTTCCGAGCTGTTTGCCGATGATGACTGCTGCTGCCCCCGATAGACCGCTGAGCGCCCCGGTAAAGAGTCCCTGTATCGGATTGGTCAGTGTCGCTGCCGCCAGACTTGCCGTTCCTATATGGCCATAAATCGCTGCATATACATTTTCTCCGAGGCTCCACAGAAATTCATTCACAAGGATCGGCAGCAGGATCATCAGATACTGTCCGGAGGTCATTTTGGTCAGTCTGAGCGACAGAAACATCTGCTTTTTCCCTTTTTTCATACAGATCCGGAAACCGATGATCATAAAGGTCAGGTTCAGGAACTGGGAAATGACCGTGGCATATCCGGCTCCCCTGGAGCCCATCGGCGCAAATCCACATTTGCCAAAGATCAGTATATAATTCAGCCCCGTATTGCAGACAACTGCTGCAAAACTGGCATACAGCGGGATTGATGCCTTCTCATTACATCGAAGCCACGCCGCTGCGATCGTGCTCGCCGCCATCGGAATAAAGGTAAAAGAAATGATCCTCAGATATACGGCGCCCTCTGCGATCGCATTTCCATCCTCGGTATAGAGGCTCAGGATGAGATCTGCCAGAAAGAGGCCTGCCAGCGTGAAGATGAGCGCTGCCAGCCCCGCCATCACCATATTGACATGAAAGCTCCTCCATGATTCCTTCTCATCATTTGCGCCCAGGAACTGCGAGATCATGATTCCTGCCACGGTTGCGACCGCACCTGCGATCACGGAAAAGAGAAACGAAAATTTGGCAGCCAGGGCAACCGCCGCAATACTGGTACTTCCGAGCTGTCCGATCATAACCTGATCGACCATGGAGAAGGAATACTGCAACATAGACTGTAGCGCGACCGGAACCGCGATCGTGCACACCGTCCTCCCAAAAGATTTTTCCTGATTTTGATTCCATGCAGTTGTCATTTCCATCTTATTTCATCCTCCTGACACTGTCGCGCACGACCAGTTTCACCGGCAGCGTGACGCAAAACTCTGTTTTCACGCCATCCCGCATATGTTCCAGTGCCGAGACCGCGCGCTCTGCGCGCAGATCCGCATCCTGCCGTATCGTGGTGAGCGGGGGAATGCTTCCCGCGCTATAGATATTGTCATCAAATCCGATCACCGAGATCTCTTCCGGCACGTTCACGCCCCTGCTCTGGAGGAAGTGAATCAGATCCAGCGCATAATAATCCGATACCGCAAACACTGCGGTGTATTGTCGGATCCTGTCCAGATTGTCCTCATAAAACCGCATTCTCTCCTCCCTCGCCATCGGGATCTGCAGGATCTGTGTTTCGCCGGGTTCAAATCCTTTGATAAAGCCCTCGATCCGTTCGCGATCCACCGCAATAAAGTTATCTGCAATGCAGACCGCCTTTTTATGTCTCATCTCCCTCAGGTACTGCCCTGCCTGATGCCCTCCGTCATAATGATCTATCGTCAAATTCACGATTTTGTCCGTCTCTTCAAAGAATCCGTCATACACCACAAAGGAAATGTGCATCTGATCTCTCAATTTCCGGTAATCAGCCTCACAAAATCCGATCAGAATCAGTCCGTCCATATTCCACATCGATGCGATCCTCGGAATCTCATTCCAGTCCTTCGTCGTCTTTACCATCAGGAAATAGCCTGATTCATTGACTTTCTTTGCCAGTGCGTTCAGAGATGCTGCAATGAAGCCGTCCTCCAGCACCCTGCTCTCATATTTCTCATGATCGTGGATCACAATACCGATGATCCGGGAATTATTCTGTGCCAGCAGGATTCCCGCCATATTGGGAATATAATTCTTTTCCTCCAGCTTCTGCTGCACGCGCTTCACTGTTTCGTCCGATATCTTTTGTGTCTTCCCATGTATCACATTGGATACGGTTGCCGTACTCAGTCCAAGCTCATCCGCAATGTCTACAATCCTCACCCTGTTATTTTCCATAACCTTACAACCTGCTTCCTTTCTCCGGATCTATCTCAATCATAATACGGAATCTCCCCAATAATCAAAGGTTAATCGCGTAACCTCAAACAAAATATTCGTGCAAACGCACACAAAAATTGTGCAAATTTACTTTTGAAAAATCCCATGATACAAAGTAAAATAAAAATACAAAACACAAGCGTGTAGCCTGAGGCGTAAATCCAGCGTTTCAGAGCCGCACGCTTTTTTTATTTCTCTGTACGCAGCATGACCGCCGGCGGCAGACATACTGTATACAATATGCAATATAAGGAAAGGGTGAATCCAATGGAACAATCAAATCAATTCTTAGGGACTGAGCGCATCGAAAAACTCATGAGGCAATATGCCATTCCCTGTATCATTTCTCTTTTGGTCGGTGCGCTTTATAACATCGTAGACCAGATTTTTATTGCTAACGCTACTTATCTCGGCTCCTACGGCAATGCGGCAAACACAGTCGTCTTCCCATTGACCGTCGTTGCGCTTGCGATCGCGGTCATGATCGGCGACGGCTGCTGTGCCTTCGTCAGCATCAGCCTGGGCAGACAGGAAACTCACACTGCCAAACAAAGTGTCGGCAATTCCGTTGTCATGACTGTTGCGAGCGGACTGATCCTGGCTGCGGTTTATCTGATCTTCCCGGAGCAGATCATTGCCATGTTCGGCGGTACGGTCAATGCCGAGACTTTCCGCCATTCCAAGGAATACTTTTTCTATATCTCTCTCGGTATTCCCTTTTATATGTTCGGACAGGCAATGAACCCGATCATCCGTGCGGACGGCAATCCAAAATTTGCTATGATTTCCACACTTGCCGGCGCAGTTGCCAATATCATTCTGGATCCGATCTTTATTTTCGTATTCCGGTGGGGTATGATGGGCGCTGCCGTAGCAACGGTCATCGGTCAGGTGATCACGGCTCTCCTGGCAATCTGGTATCTGTTGAATATGAAGATCATCAAACCACAGAAGGGAGATTACCGGCTGTGCGGTTCTATTTGCGGAAAGACACTGGCTCTGGGTATCACCAGTTTCCTGTCCCAAATCAGCCTTGTCGCTGCCATGGCCGCCATCAATAACATGCTGCGCAAGTACGGCGCGCTGGACGCAGTTTTCGGTCAGGAGCAATATGCCCAGATCCCCATGGCAGTCGTCGGCATCGTCATGAAGTTCTTCCAGATCGTCATCTCCATCGTTGTGGGTATGGCGGCCGGCTGTATCCCCGTTGTCGGATTCAATATGGGAGCCGGCAAGTATCCGCGTGTCAAGGAATTGTTTACCAGGCTGCTGATCTGTGAAGCCGCAGTGGGTGCCGTCGCACTGATTCTGGTAGAGTTCTTCCCTCGTCAGCTCATCAACATCTTCGGCGCCGCCAATGAAAGCATTTATTATACGGAATTTGCAATCAAAGCGTTCCGCACCTATCTGTGCATGATGATCTTTGCCTGTGTGAATAAAGCATGCTTTATTTTCCTGCAGGCCATGGGCAAAGCGGTAGCCTCCACTGCACTGTCGATGATCCGTGAGGTTGTATTCGGCGTGGGATTTGCCCTGCTGCTTCCGATATTCTTCGGTCTGGACGGCGTATTGTACTCCATGCCTGTCTCAGATATTCTGACATTTATTGTTGCAGTTATTCTGATTATTGGAACATACAAAGAATTGAATAAGAAAGGAGCGGATGCATAATGAAAAACAGAGTGATTACCATCAGCCGCGAGTTTGGCAGCGGCGGTCGTACCATCGGAAAAATGCTTGCAGAGGAACTCGGTATCCCCTGCTATGATGCAGAGCTGATCCATAAGATCGCAAAAGAGAGCGGATTTACCGAAAAATATATTAAAGATGCGGGAGAATATGCCCCGGGCGGTTTCCTCTCCTCTGCATTTTCCAACCGCATATTCGGTCCTACCAACGAGGATTACCTCTGGCAGATCCAATACAAGATCATCACTGAGCTTGCCGAAAAGGAATCCTGCGTGATCGTCGGCAGATGCGCCGATTACATTCTGAAGGATAAGGCAGACTGTCTGAAGGTATTTATCCATGCAGATATGGACTTCCGTGCGAACCGGATCGTGGAAGTCTACGGAGAGACGGAGGAATCCCCGAAGCAGCGATTGAAAAGTAAGGACAAACGCCGCGCTGCCTACCATCATTTCTACACAAACATGAAATGGGGAGATTCCCTGAATTATGACATCACTCTGGACAGCGGCCGGGTCGGTATCGACAAGTGCGTTAATCTGATCAGACAGTTGTACTGATATTTTCCTATCAGCTCTGAAAATCAAACAGGGACAGCTGCTCTCCCGCCTGTTTATCTTCAAATCGGTGCATATACTCAAACAATGCAGCTGTTTGCCATTCCATTCCGGCTTCCTCACATTCGTGCCGCACGAGATTCATCAATTCCTTTTCGCGCGGCACAGGAAGCTCATAGGCATTTCCATATGTTCTGACGTACCGTTCTTTCATTCCCGGAAAATGCTCCTCCAGCTTCCGGTAAAAGTACTGTCTGTCCCCATCCCGGAGCGTCACCCCGATTCCAAACGTAAGGATTCCATACACGCCTGCCGTCCGACAGCCGCTTAACAGGTTCCGGATATTTTCCTCCGTATCATTGATAAAAGGCAGGATCGGCGTCATCCAGACGATCGTCGGAATCCTTTCTTCTTTCAGAATGTTCAGCACTTCCAATCGCCGCGCCGTTGTGCACACATGCGGCTCCAGGATCCGGCAGAGGCTCTCGTCATACGTTGTCAGCGTCATCTGCACCACACACTTTGTCTTACGGTTGATGCTTTTGAGCAGATCCAGATCCCGCAGGATTCTGTCTGACTTCGTCTGGATGGCAAGGCCGAACCCGTACTCATCGATCAGCTCCAGACACCGCCTTGTCAGGCATAGTTTTTCTTCCAGGTGCAGGTACGGATCACTCATGGCTCCCGTGCCGATCATACATTTCTTCCGTTTCCTGCGCAGCGCCTGCTCCAGCAATTCCGGCGCATTCCCCTTAACCTCGATATCATCAAAGTCATGATCCATCTGATAGCATGTACTTCTCGCATCACAGTAAATACAGCCATGCGTACATCCGCGGTAAATGTTCATTCCGTTTTGTGCAGAGAGAATTCCTTTTGCTTTTACTTCGTGCATATTGTTACTCCGGCAGTCTAAGAGACCTCCGTTCCTTCACTCATTTCAGGTCACTTCCTGTTATTTGCCATTGTAACACAGTTTCATTCTTTCGAATACATTCTGAAAAGTCCAAAACCCGGAATTCTATTCCAATCAAAAAATTGACAACCGCACATTCATTCTCTATAATTTATTACACATGTAAGAGAAAAGGAGTGTCATGCCATGAGCAGGTTACCACAGATTTCCGAGGCAGAACTGGAAGTCATGAAAATCGTATGGAAATGTGCACCGATCAACACGAATGAGATCACAGAGAAATTGTTGCGGACCACAAGCTGGAGCGCCAAGACAACACAGACGCTGATCAAGCGGCTCGTGACGAAAGGAGCTCTCACTTATGAGAAGGAAGGGCGTGTATTCGTCTACACTCCGCTGGTGAAGGAAAGCGAATATGTCGGCCAGGAAAGCAGTGCTTTTCTGAAACGGTTTTATGACGGAGATCTCACAGCAATGGTGTCTGCATATATCGATGACGACAAGCTCTCGGAAACGGAAATCGACACGCTTCGCTCCATTCTTGCTGAGGGACACCGGAAGAAAGGTCACTGACATGACTGGTTTTGTAATGCATTTCTTTGTATGTAATATATCGATCTGCGGTATCATCGCGATGCTTTTGCTCTTAAGACGAACCTTCAAAGGGATTCTGTCCTGTCGGATGCGGTACCATCTGGGTTTTTTGCTGCTCGGACTTTTGATCGTTCCCTTGATTCCATTCCATTTCATTCCCGCTGCGCAGATTCTCCCGCAGTTTCCCGGTCTGAAAAAGGAAATGATTTCCCTCGCCGGAAACAGTGCCGGCAAAATTGCAGAAAGCGGTCTGACCACTACAACAGACTGGATGAATGATTTTGCCCTTTCCGCAAGCAGACAGACACCGCCTGCTGCCATGTATCTCGTAACCGGAATCTGGCTTGCCGGCGTCCTCGCCATGCTGGCACTGATCATCAAATTCTCTCTCGTCATGCGCGCCCTGAGAAAAGCCGCCTTTCCGGTTCAAAGCGCAGAAATTATCAGCCTGTATCACCGCTGTCTGGAGGAAGCCGGGATTCATAAAGCGATTCCTGTGTACCATACTGCTTTTTTGAGGTCGCCTGTTATGGCGGGACTTCTCCGACCTTGTATTTTCCTGCCGGATCATCTGACCACGGAATATCGGGAACCCGAACTGCGCTATATGCTGCTGCATGAATTACAGCACTACAAACACAAAGATATTTTCATTGGTTACCTGATGAATCTCATCGGAATACTGTACTGGTTCAATCCCATTGTCCGGTACGCGCTTAAGGAAATGCGGATTGACCGTGAGATCGCCTGTGATACCTCTGTTCTGGAACTGCTGGAAGCTGAGGATTACAACGCATACGGTAATACCCTGATCAACTATGCAGAGAGGATATCTCTCTCTTCCTTTTCCTTTGCGGCAGGTCTTGGTGGATCTATGAAACAGATGAAACAGCGTATTCTTAACATTGCTTCTTATGAGAAGCCGACATTTCGGAAAAAATTGTCCGGCATGACTGCTTTTGCATTGATCGCTGTTCTCCTTCTGGGATGTACACCCTTTCTCTCCACCTATGCGGCGGACGAGACTCACTACCATTGGAACTCTTCTCAAGAAAACGTCTCCTGCACCGATCTTTCTTCCTATTTCGGAGCATATGACGGGTGCTTCGTCTTATATAATGCAAAAGCGGATGCGTGGAAAATATATAACCCGGAGCGCGCTGTCCTTCGGCTTTCCCCGGATTCCACCTACAAAATATATGATGCCTTGTTTGCATTAGAAGAAGGCATCATCACACCGGAAGATTCCTTTATTGCATGGAATGGAGAAACATATCCATTTGCAGCATGGAACGAGGATCAGACCTTGCGTTCCGCAATGGAGAATTCCGTCAACTGGTACTTTACATCTCTGGACGAACAACTCGGAAAAACTGCTGTTTCTGATTATATACAGGGAATCGGATATGGCAACGAAAACATAAGCGGCGGTTTCCCTACTTATTGGATGGAATCTTCCCTGAAGATCTCTCCGATCGAACAAGTGGAACTCCTGACCGGGCTGTATGAAAACAGCTTTGATTTTGATTCGGAAAATATCGATGCCGTAAAAGACGCCATCCACCTTTCCTCCCATGACGGTGCTACTCTGTATGGCAAGACCGGAACCGGCCGTATCAACGGGCAGGATGTAAGCGGATGGTTTGTTGGGTTTGTCGAAACGAACAATCAGGCTTACTTTTTCGCCACCAATATCGGTGCAGATGAAAACGCCACCGGAAGCAGAGCGGCAGAGATCACGATGGAGATATTAAATGGTATAATGCCGGAATTATGAGGTACATGTAATTAAAAAACAAATTAAAAACAAAAAATTCTTTTTCTTGAAACAATATATCGCATATGCTATAATGTCTACAGGCAAAATGACAGAAGTGCTCATTGAGTACGCGAAAACCCCAGAGGTTGCACCCTCTGGGGTTTTCTATTCCGTTTTGGGAAGGTGGCTTATACCTTAGGCTGGCTACCTTTTAATCATTTCCGCTCAACCATTTGCATATGTAATAGGCGATTACATTTGCCAAAACGGAAACAATAAATGACAGAAATTCACTCACCGAATACGCACCCCCTTTCTCTACCTGTCTAGGGGCGGTAGCACACTGATTATAACACACAAATCGAAATATCACAATAAAACCTATTGATTTTCAGCATATAACGTGTGCTCTTTCAAGTAATTCAAAATCCAATAACGCGGTATTGATAATTGGGTATCCGCATGATCCCATTATCCAGAATCTGATTCCCCAGATATTGAAAACTGCCATCCTCCGCAAACCGCATTGTGAGTTCGTGGGTGATGACAGCATCCTCGCAGGCCACCATATCGCACAGCGCATCCACCGTCAGCGTGACTGTACCATCGGCATTTTTCCTGATATCGGTCACCTCCGGCACAGATGTTCCGAAGGCAGTCGGTGAACAGTTCAGACAGCCGAGCGATTCCCATGCATATACCTGATCTTCCTCATCATATACTGCATATTGCCGCAGCTGCTCCGCTGTCACCGGAAAATATTCCATGATCAGACTTTCAAATTCCTCTGCCGGAATTCCACACATATCATTCTCCAAACGAAATTTTTTCCCGCATTTCATCTCATACAGATATTCATACAGCCCATTGTAATCAAGCGCTTCCATATGCTCCGTATCCCAATTAGAGCAAAGCAAGTTATTTCCCTGATATCCCGGAATCCACAAGCATTTCCGGGACAGTTCACGATATTCTTCCGCCATCGGTTTTACCCGGATCCGGCAATATCCGTTTATGACTTCGCTGACCGCCGGTGGCTCCGGCACACACACCTCATAGCAAAACCACCCTTTCTGTGTATACTTCCACTCACTGATCCCTGCCACACACTCATCTCCCGAATCCAATGCGCCATCATTTCCCCAAACATTTCTGCCACTTACAACATACATCTCCGTGCCATCAAATACGAATTTCATCTGATCGATGCTGCCATCCTGCCGTACCCGATAAATGATATCGGAGCCGCTTTCCCCTTTTTCACAGTTTTCAAGGAATGCCTCAAACTGTTC
>JALFTO010000135.1 GCA_022779165.1 Lachnospiraceae bacterium | reverse complement strand
GCCGGAAATACGTTGAGTTTATCGAGGAGCAGATCGGATATCCGGTCACTATGGTCAGCAACGGCCCGGGACGCGAGGATATCATTTACAGAGAGAGCCCTTTGAAGAAGTAAAAAACAGCGACTGCCTGCGGGATTTTGGATGATCGTTTTCTTTCACATTTTTATAATAAGGCGGCAACTGCGTCTCAAAGTGTCAAGTGTCTGGAGCGTTTTCGGAAGAAGGATGTTCGATAGCAGGGCGTCTGCGGAACTCGCATCTGCCGGTTTTTCAATTCTTTTGATGACATCGGGATCAAAAGATTTGAAAAACCGGCAGTGCTCAGACAGTCCTCGCCGCCCTGTTCATCCTTCTTCTCGAAAACGACAGACACTAAGACACTTCTCGAATTGCAGTCTGCCGCCTTTTATAAAAATTGTGAAAGATAATCTGCCTGCCACATCCCGCAGGCAGTCGCTGTTTTTTACTTCTTCAAAGGGCTCTCTCTGTAAATGATATCCTCGCGTCCCGGGCCGTTGCTGACCATAGTGACCGGATATCCGATCTGCTCCTCGATAAACTCAACGTATTTCCGGCAGTTCTCCGGCAGGTCCTCATATTTCCTGATGCCACGGATGTCCGTCTTCCAGCCCGGCAGTGTCTTGAGCACAGGCTTTGCCTTCTCAAGCTTTGCCGTGACAGGGAAATCGGTCGTCACTTCCCCGTCGATCTCGTACCCTACACATACCGGGATCTCATCGAGGTAGCCCAGCACATCGAGCACCGTGAACGCCACATCGGTCGTGCCCTGCAGACGGCAGCCATACTTGGAGGCCACACAGTCAAACCAGCCCATTCTCCTCGGACGTCCCGTAGTAGCGCCAAACTCACCGCCGTCACCGCCGCGGCGTCTGAGTTCATCCGCCTCATCACCGAAGATCTCCGACACGAAAGCTCCCGCTCCGACTGCGGAGGAATATGCCTTGCAGACCGTAATGATCTGTTTGATCTCATAGGGAGCAATTCCCGCCCCGATCGCTCCGTACGCCGCCAGCGTGGAGGAGGAGGTCACCATCGGGTAAATACCGTGATCGGGATCCTTCAGGGTGCCGAGCTGGCCTTCTAAGAGGATATTTTTGCCCTCTTTGATCGCTTTGTCCAGATAGGCCGACACGTCACATACATACGGCTCTACCATCTGTTTATATTCATGCAGAGTTTCCAGCAGTTCGTCGGGATCGATCAAAGGCTTATGATAGAGGTGCTCAAGGAGCACGTTCTTTGTCTCACAGATCCTGACCACCTTTTCCTTTAACAATTCCTCATCAAAAAGCTCGCTGACCTGGAAACCGATCTTTGCATATTTATCGGAATAGAAGGGAGCGATTCCCGACTTTGTCGATCCGAAGGATTTGCCTGCGAGTCTCTCCTCCTCGTACTGGTCAAACAGGATATGATATGGCATCACCATCTGCGCCCTGTCAGAAACCAGAATCTTAGGCATCGGGACATTGCGGTCCGTGATCGACTTGATCTCATTGAACAATACCGGAATATTCAAAGCCACACCGTTTCCGATGATGCTTGTCGTATGATTGTAAAATACGCCTGACGGCAGTGTATGCAATGCGAACTTACCATATTCATTCACGATGGTGTGTCCCGCATTTGCTCCACCCTGAAAACGGATGATGATATCCGCTTCCTTTGCCAGCATATCTGTAATCTTTCCTTTGCCTTCGTCGCCCCAGTTGGCGCCCACTACTGCTTTTACCATGTTTCTTTTCTCCTTGCCTCCACATAGAAAAACGGGACGTAAAAGTCCCGTTTCGTCTCTCTTTTACTTATATAGTATACACGAAAGTGTAACATAAGTAAAATCAATATTTGTTATATTTTACATAATATTAACTTATATCTTTCATTGCCTTTTTGAAAGAATGGATAAACATGCAGACCGTGGTCGTCACTGCCAGCGTATCTGCCACCGGTTCCGCCAGAAATACGGCAAACACCTTGTTCTC
This sequence comes from Lachnospiraceae bacterium, assembly GCA_022779165.1. GTDB lineage: Bacteria > Bacillota > Clostridia > Lachnospirales > Lachnospiraceae > VSOB01. The sequence goes on along the minus strand of JALFTO010000135.1, from coordinate 1,257 downwards.
AAAAAAGTTCGGCAGAATGTAAATGAGCGGGATCAACAGAATGATCTTCCGAAGGATCGCCAGGAACAAGGACACTTTGGCATTGCCGAGCGCCAGAAACGTCTGCTGACACGCAAGCTGGGCTCCCATGAGACATGCTGCTGCCATATAGATCCGCAGTGCCCAGGAAGAATACTGAATTAAATCCCGGTTGTCGGTAAAGAGCATCGCCGGAAGGGACGGAACCGCCATACACACCGCCCACAGCAGTGTGGAATAGATCAGCGCGACTGCCAGAGTGAGGACGAACGTCTTCCTGACACGCTGCGGATTCCTCGCTCCGTAATTAAAGCTCACGATCGGCTGCATCCCCTGTGTCAGTCCCTGCATGGGCAGCATGGAAAACTGCATCACGCTGGTGAGGATCGTCATGGAACCCACCGCGATATTTCCGCCGTATTTGAGCAGAGAGGTGTTAAAGCAGACGCCGAGCACACTCTCCGTAGACTGCATGATAAAGGGTGAGACTCCCAGCGCAAACACCGGCAGGATCACCTCATGCCGCAGCCTCAGGTACTTTTTCCTGATCCTGAGGATCGTCCGGTTTCCTGTCAGGAAACGCAGCACCCACATCGCCGAGACCGCCTGGGACAGGATCGTCGCAAGCGCTGCACCGCGCACTCCCATATGGAGCACATAGATAAAAAACGGATCCAGTATGATGTTAAGCACCGCTCCGATGAGCACCGTCCGCATGCTGACCGTGCTGAATCCCTGCGAGGAAATAAACATATTCAGTCCCAGGGAAATCTGTACAAAGATCGTCCCCAGCAGATAGATCTTCATATAGGAAAGAGCAAACGGGAGTGTCTCCGCGCTGGCTCCGAATACCAGAAGGATATCCTCACAAAAAACACGGAATCCCACTGTCAGCAGGAGCGCCAGACAGATGATCGCCGTCACACAATTTCCAAGCGTCTCCTCCGCCTTGTCCTTCTCCCCTTTTCCCAAAAAGATCGAAGCCCTCGGCGCACCGCCGTAGCCGACCAGCGCCGCAAACGCGGAGATCAGCATAATAACGGGCAGTGACACGCCCATACCGGTCAGTGCCAATGCCCCGTTCTCTTTCATATGTCCGATGTACATCCGGTCCACCAGATTGTAAAGCAGATTGATGATCTGCGCCGTGATCGCCGGAAGTGCAAGCTGAAACAGGAGCGGACCGACCTTTTTGGTCGCAAGCTCCGTCTCCTTATTGCTCTGTTGTACCTTTTCCAT
>JALFTO010000124.1 GCA_022779165.1 Lachnospiraceae bacterium | reverse complement strand
GCATGGAGTGTCTGCCCCTGCAGATGATACTTGTTTTTCCTCCCCGGTGCATACACCTCATCGCCAAGCAGTGGATGACCGATATGACTCATATGCACGCGGATTTGATGGGTTCTGCCGGTTTCCAGACGGCACTCCACATAGGTATACTCTGAGAACCGTTTCAGAACCCGGTAGTGTGTCACTGCGCCTTTTCCGTTTCGATCATTCACCGCCATTCTCTTTCTGTCAGTCGGATGCCTGCCGATCGGTGCATCGATCGTTCCCTGATCCTCTTTTATGATGCCATGTACGATCGCAACGTATTTCCGTGTGATGCTGTGTTCCTTCAGCTGTGCTGCGATCGATGCGTGCGCGAAATCATTTTTACAGACAATAACAGAGCCTGTCGTGTCCTTGTCAATCCGATGGACAATGCCGGGACGCAGGATGCCATTGATCCCGGAGAGGGAATCCCTGCAATGGTACATGAGCGCATTCACAAGCGTCCCCGAATAATGCCCCGGCGCAGGATGTACTACCATCCCTTTGGGCTTATCGACAATCAAAACATCGTCATCCTCATACAGGATCGACAATGGGATATTTTCCGGTCTGATATCAGGTTCTGCCGAAGGTGGAACCGTCACACTGATCATATCCTCTGCTTTCACCTGATAATTTGCTTTCACAGTCCGCCCGTTCACCAACACAAGGCCGTCCTTGATCAGCTTCTGCAGATAAGTTCTTGAGAGGGTATCCATATAAGAGAGCAGACATTTATCAAGCCTGCTCTCCTCCATTTCTTCCGACACACAGATTGTAATTGTATTTTCATCCATAAAAATCTATCCTACTTCACTTCGCGGAATTTCTTCTGCTTGAAACTGATAAAATTCAGATCATCCTCTTTGTACACAAACAAAAGAAGGATCACAAGTGCCACAGTCGCAACAGTCACATAGATATCCGCCACATTAAAGATCGGAAAATTGATCAGGACAAAAGAAATAAAATCCACCACATACTCAAAACGCAGCCTGTCAATCATGTTTCCGAGCGCACCGGATGCGATCATCACAAGCAGCACATGGAGAATGGTATATTTCTTTTTCTCAGGTGCCTTAAAGAGCACATAACCAATCACTGTCAGGATCAGAATCGCGACAAAAACAAAGAAAACCTTCTGATTCTGGAGCATTCCGAAGGCCGCCCCTCTGTTCTCAAGATAATTGAGTTCCAGCACATTGTCGATGATCGGGATAGCCGGCTGATCCTTCAGATGGATCACAGCGATATATTTTGTAAACTGATCTGCCAGCACCAGTGCTGCAAGCCCAAGGAAATCTGCGATCAGCAGATGCTTTTTTTGTTTATTCATATCGGTTCCTTTCTGTTGATACGTGTTTAGTCTTCTACACTGTACAGAATTTCTTTCAGTGCCGCTTCCATTTCTTCAAATGTCACGGTTGAATCTGTCACAGCTTCTCCGATCTGTTTCAACAGGACAAATTTGATTTTCCCGTTTTCCATTTTCTTATCAGACCTGGCTGCCTTGAGGATCTCCTCCGGATCGATATCTTGGATGGAGATCGGGAGTCCGAACGGCACAAACATGTCGCGGATCTCATAATATTCTTCCATCGGAAGCATTCCTCGCTTCCAGGAAATATAGGATGCGGCAATACAGCCGAGTGCTACACATTCCCCGTGAAGCATGGTAAAATCCTTATATTTTTCGATCGCATGGCCAAGTGTATGTCCGAAATTTAACAGCGCTCTCTCTCCTTTTTCCATGGGATCACGCTGTACAACATCGCGTTTGATCTTACAGCTTTCCTCCACCATCTTCTCCACAACATCAAGCTCACGCTCATTGATCTCATAGAAATGATTGATCAACCACTCATAGTAATCACTGTTTTTAATCAGACCATGTTTCAGAATCTCAGCCATTCCGCAGGCATACTGTCTGTCATCGAGTGTTTTTAACACAGCCAGATTCATATATACCAGCTTCGGCATATGAAATGCTCCGACCATATTCTTGTACTGATCAAAGTCGACGCCCGTCTTCCCTCCGATGCTGCTGTCCACCTGTGCAAGCAGCGTGGTCGGAATCTGAACGAAATCAATTCCCCGAAGATAGGTCGCGGCAGCATAGCCTGTCATATCACCGGTGACGCCTCCGCCGAGCGCAAGCAGCATATCCTTGCGGTCAAACTTGTGCTCGATCAGGAAACGGTACAGTTCTTTGATCTGATCCAGATTTTTGTTCTCTTCGCCTGCCGGGAACACATAAATCTGAAGCTGCGCGCAATGATCACGCAGACACTTTGCCACTTCTTCCGCATACAATTTCTCCACATTGGAATCCGTCACAATACATAGGCGTTTTTTATCAATGCCAAACGGCTTAAGTTCGTCTGCGAGTGCTGCAAAATCCCCGGTTATCACAATATCATACCCGGTATGTTCACCGGTGGATACAGGTAATCTCTTTGTCATAAGCTCTTCTCCCAAAAAGAACTTCCTGCCGTAACAGGAAGTTCCAACATGTTATTATCTGATCATCAAATCCGTTTTTATAGGGCAGGAACATCAAAGGAACCATTGATAATTTCCTGAAAATCGCCGGAAATATCAACACTGGCCGGTGTCACAATAAAGATATAATGAGATATTTTCTGAAGATTGCCGCTGATCGCGAAAGTGGAACCCGATGTAAAGTCGATGATCCTCTGGGCAATATCAACATCCAGCCCTTCCAGATTCAGAACCACCGTACGATTTGCAAGCAACGTCTCCGTAATCTCTCTGGCATCTTCCACGGAGGTCGGCTTGATTACGCAAACCTCCATACCATTTCCTATCACCTTGCGCGGTGATTGTCTCATCGGTGTAACCTTCGGCGCTTTCTTTTGTGCTTTCTCTGCCGGAGGCTCCTCGACATCCGCTTCCTTTACGGCAAGAGAAGTTCTTTTTGAAGCCTTTTTCTCTTCCGGCGTTTCTTCGTAATCGTCGTAGTCATCATAGCCTTCTTCGTCTTCCGTCAGCCTCATAGCATTCAAAAACCTGTCCATCACGCCCATAACTCGTTCTCCTATTCTCCCTCTCTATACGGAATATTGCCGCTCACCAAAAATACCGGTGCCAACTCTTACATAGGAAGCTCCTTCTTCCACTGCTACCTGATAATCACCGGTCATTCCCATTGATAAAATATCCATACACACATTATCAATGTTTTTCCGCATTATGTCAACAGATAATTGCTTTAAAGACTTGAAATAAATGCGATTTTCTTCCGGATCGTCCACATAAGGGGCAATCGTCATAAGACCTTTGACTGCAATCCCGGGCAATTTTGAGATCTGTTCCACAAGATCTGCCGCCTGTTCGGTATACAGACCGAATTTTGTATCTTCTTTTGCCACATTTACCTCGACAAGGATATCGGTCGTCACCTGTTTCTTGACAGACTCCTTGCTGATCTCCTCCGCAAGTCTTAAGGAATCCACACTGTGGATCAAAAACACTTTCCCGATGAGATATTTCACTTTATTGCGCTGGAGATGCCCGATCATATGCCACCTGATATCCTTCGGAAGCTGTTCGTATTTTTCTGTCAGCTCCTGGACTTTGTTTTCGCCAAAATCCCTACAGCCGTAAGTATACGCCTCTTCCAGCATAGAAAGCGGTTTTGTCTTGCTGACTGCGATCAGTTTCACACTGCTTCTTTCTCTGCCGCTCTTTTCACAAGCCGTATCGATGTTCACCTCTACTTGTCCGATATTTTCAGCGATACTCATTGGATCACACTCCTATTCATAGATAAAATCATTCTCGTTGACGCTTTCCGCGTCCAGAACGATATAGTCATATACGCTCAATCCGTAAGTTGTGCCGGATTCCACGATGGAATATTCATCATTTTTATATAAAATATTGATCTGCTTAAAGTCTGCATAACCTTTGTTGATATTATAAACCCCGATCAGTGTGGCACGCTTGCTCACAGGATATTTCTCAGAAGAATTCGGCTTAATCAGATAATCACCGATCCGCAGACTGGAATCATCCAGATAATACTCCCCGTCCTTCTCGTTATAAATCGTGGTTTCGATAAACTCTGTGGTGGCGCTGCCATCCTCCGTATAAGCTTCTCTCAGCACACCTTCCCGTCCGCTGTTGCCACCCTTTGTGACATACTCTGTCGGGACAAGGAAAAATTCCCTCTCAACGATAGCCGAGTTCGGGATTTTGAGCCCGCTCTCAGCCTCCGTGATCAGTTCGATATCCACATACCGGTCTGTACAGAAAGTGATCATGGAATTGTTCAGGATCAACTCCGCATAAACACCATCCTCATTCCTGTGGATCGCTACTTTTGCCCAGGAAATATTCTGATTTTTCAGAAATTTCACCTGTACATATTCGGCTTCCTCCAGTTCAGCGGCTCTCTCTTCCGTCACCGGGATCATGAGCGACCAGTCCTCACTGGTACAGAGCTTAAACGCAGGGTCTCCCTTATTGATCAATGCATTGCTGACTAGCTGTTCCTTTTTGTATTGAGTGATATCAAAATCCTTCTCCGTCACCTGTTCCGGTTTCAGTTCCTCATAACCGTCCGTGGAATAGACGACGATCCCTGTCCTGGCAGCGTTATAGAACTGGATACTGCCGGCGTTACCGACACTGTTCAACGTATCAAAACTCTCAAGGATACGGTAATTTGCAAGCTTCATCACCGTTCCCTGAACACCGTATTTGAAGTCGTAAACATCGTTAAACTCTTTGGGATCAAACGTATTGGTAAACCCGAGGATCTCGGATTTCAACTCATTTAAATCCGATTCGGAAAGGCTGTTCTCACCTATCTCACTGCCCTGCATCTGATCGGAGAGCTTGCCGGTCTCATCCACCGTATACACAAGGTTTCCGACAGCAACACGCCCGCCTTCCCTCGCATAATAATTGATGTATCCGGAATCGTTACAAGGTATGATCTCCTCAGAGCGGAGTGCGAGCGCCTTGTATACATTGTTGACGGACAGGGAGCCGGCTTTGACCTCATAACCCACAATATGTTTGGATTTAAAATACAGACAGACACAGATAATGATATAGATAAAAATAACACTGAAAATGATCATTCCAAGATTGATATTTAACGGTTTTCTATACTGTCTGATGTTACCCGAGGAATTCCCAGCCAATTTCTTTCTCCCTTCAACTGTAGCATTTTCCTATCTGCGGGTCTGCGAATAAAAACCTCTGCTGCAAACCAGCAGAGGCTCTTTTGTCTTGTATTTATTAGAGAGATACAATGATATTTTCCTTTAAGCTATCCGGAATTTCCGCTTCATCCAACGAGATACTAAGTACAAAGTCAACCTTGAAGGTATCGCTGATCTTCTGAAGTTTTGCGATGGCAGGAGCAACGTCCGTTCCATCCAGATGTGCGTTCACGAGAAAACTGTCAAGATACATCTGCTCCAGGTCATGATCCTGGGAAATGATGCCGCAGATAAAACCGATAAACTCATCACAATCCGAAATCATATAATCGCTTACATTGATCAGTCGGATCTTGTTGTTCAACTCGTACATATTCTTGGAACTCTTATCCAGATATACGATATTTCCCGAAACTTCTTTTACTGCACTATTTACTTTATCCAATAACTGCTTTGTCTTGCCTTTTCCTTTTTTGCCTACAATTAATTGAACCATTGGTAATCCCTCCTAAAGTAAACTTGTTATATCCATTATAAGATATAAAGGGGTAAAAAACAACCTTTTCTTCACGTTTCCCGATTTTTCTCTCACCGGTTGATTTCACTTAAGAGATCCGTCATTTCCTCATACATGATCCCGCGCTCCTCCGACCGCATGATCACGGAAATGTAGGGATTACCGGAAACATCTTTGGACAAAAGGATCAGACAATTTCTTGCCGCATTGGTCGTGCCGGTCTTGCCTCCGATCACGGTAATATTTTCCGGAGGCTGATAATTCCCCTGCAGATACTGATTGGTTGTTCCAATCTCCATTTTCTTGGGATTACCCGCTTTGTCCGTATAGGTTGTCGAGTAGGAATCCATCTGTATGATCTCGGAGAAAAGATCATATTTCAGAGCCTCATTAAAGATGAGATACAGATCATAAGCCGTCACATAATGATTGTCATCCTGAAGACCGTGAGGATTTACAAAATGACTGTTTGTCGCACCGATCTCAAGTGCTTCCTGATTCATCATCCCGGCAAAGTTTTCAACACTGCCGCCAATGTGATCCGCAATGGCAACACCCGCATCATTTGCAGAGTACATCAGAAGTGCATGCAATGCCTGCGATAACGTCAGGGTATCCCCTTCTTTGAGCCCGACCAGCTGTGCACCGCTCTCTTTGATTCCTGCAGCATCCGCACTGACGGTGATCATATCATCCGGACTGCCGTATTTGAGTGCAACAAGTGCTGTCATTACCTTGGTAAGACTTGCAGGATACAACTTCTCGTGAATATTTTTGGCATAGATCACATCCGTACGGTTCAGATCAAACAAACCCGCAGAACTCGCCTGCGACATATCGACATCCGTACCCTCTGTAACATCCACAGCCGTCACACAGAGATCCTTCGCAAAGGCATCTGCCGTGGTCACCATTGTATTTTCCGTCATTTGAAAGCTGCTGACCGTACTGTCCGGATCATATGGCAGCCCATAATCTTTGGATGCACAGCCTGTCACGATCACTGAGACTGCTATCGCCAGCAACACAGACAGTCCTGCTGTATTATTTGTACATTTCACGCCACTCCAGGTCTCCTCTGTCAAGAGATTTTATCAAAAGTTCAGCTGATGCCAGATTGGTTGCCAACGGAATATTATGCATATCGCAAAGCCGAAAGATGTTGTTCACATCCGGTTCATGTGTCTTGGGAGTCAACGGATCACGGAGAAAAATCACCAGATCGATCTGATTTTGCTCGATCTGTGCACCAATCTGCTGCTCTCCACCCAGATGTCCGGCAAGATATTTGTGGACATTCAGGTTGGTTACTTCCTCAATCAGCCTTCCGGTAGTTCCCGTCGCATACAGTTCATTCTTTGATAGGATCCCCCGGTATGCGATACAGAAATTCTGCATCAGCTTCTTTTTGGCATCATGTGCAATTAACGCAATGTTCATATATACTCCTCACTTTACATTATAATCGTTTTTCGCCTGTAATCTTACATTCAGAACAAAGCCCATCCCGATAAAAAGACTGACCAATGAAGTCAATCCCGCGCTGACAAATGGGAGCGGGATTCCGGTATTCGGCATCAGACTGGTTGCAACGGCAATATTCATAAAGCTCTGAAATCCGATCAGTGCAGCCATGCCGCTGCAGATGATCATCCCGGCAGTATCCTTTGCACGCCTCGCGATCAATACACATTCAAGTGCGATCAGAAACAACAACAGAATCACTGCACACGATCCGATAAACCCCATTTCTTCCCCGATAATCGCAAAAATAAAATCCGTCTGCGGTTCGGAAATAAAATTTCCGTTCTTTACAGAGCCGATAATATTGTTATTTAACCCTTTTCCAAAAAGCTGTCCCGAGCCGATCGCCATCACGGAATTTGCCTGCTGATATCCTTCCGCATTTACATACTCAGACGGATACAGCCATGCCAGAATACGTGTCTGCTGATAATCCTTAATCAGATTCTGATCCGGCTGCAATACAATCGTAAGGAAAATCACAACCGACGGGATCACGACCGCAAACACTCCGACGATCACCTTATAACTCAATCCACCGATAAAGAGCATCACACAGAAAATGACCGCCAGCATAATACTTGTAGAAAGATCCGGCTGTCTGTACACCAGAAACAAAGGCGGGATCAGAAGCGCAATGAGTGTAAGCAATGTACGCATTGTATTGATGTTTTCCTTATGTTTCATAATAAACTGTGCATAAAATAAAATCAATAAAATTTTTGCAAATTCCGACGGTTGAAAACGAATTCCAAAGAACGAAAACCACCGCTGTGCACCACCTGCTTTGACACCCATGATTTCTACCAGAAACAGCAGTACAATATTTAATGTGTAGAACACCCAATAAAGCTTTAAAAGCACAGTATAATCAAAAAGTGAGATGATAATCATCAAAAAAACGCCAACGATCAATCCCATGATCTGTTTGTCCTGAACGGACCTTTGGGCGCTCCCCACCGCCATTATGCCAATCACGGAAATGGCAATCAGCATAATGACCAGTTTAAAATCATAATCTTTGATTCGGTATCGTTTCAGCATAAGTTATTTTATTTATCTCCATTGTCAATGCTTTAAGTCTAAAATCGGTATATTTGCATACAGAGTCGGATTTTTTAGATTACGGCCTCTGGAACCCGACTTGGTAATCTGTATCTCCATACTCTTTGTATCGATCATCATGTATTTGGAAATGACTCTGGCAATATCTGTTTTGATCATCTCCATCATCTCGGGAGAACAATTGATCCGATCGGAAATCAGGAGAATCTTCAACCTGTCCTTTGCTATCTGCCCGGATGTTTTCTTGTGAAATATGTGTAATAAGCTCATCACCGTGCCTCCTTTATTTTCATACTTTTTGCCGTCCGGGATCTACAGTTTGTGGAACAATCCCGTCATTCTGGTCCATATGGAAATCCTTTTTTCAAAGTTGAGAAATGGGATCTCCTGACCGAGGACACGGCAGCAGATATTCTGATAGGCACGTCCGGCCAGCGTGGCATTTCCTACAAGAGGTTCTCCCTGATTGGTTGCGATCACCACATTTTCATCATCGGGAACGATTCCGATCAATGGAATCGCAAGGATGTCGGAAACATCGTTTACTGACATCATATCACCGCGCTTTACCATATCAATTTTCAGTTTATTTACAACAAGATCAAGACGTCCGATCTCGTTTGCCTCAAGCAGACCGATAATCCGATCCGCATCTCGGATCGCAGACACCTCCGGAGTCGTGATCACAAGAGCCCTGTCAGCACCGGCTATAGCGTTCTGAAATCCCTGTTCAATGCCTGCGGGACAATCCAGTATAATGTAATCAAACTGTTCCCGAAGCGTATCAATCATTTTGACCATCTGAGCCGGTGTGACCGCTGATTTATCCCTGGTCTGGGCCGACGGCATCAGATAAAGACTCGGGTGCCGCTTATCCTTGATCAGCGCCTGTTTGATGCGGCACTTTCCCTCCACCACATCCACAAGATTATAGACAATCCTGTTTTCCAGTCCCATGACGACATCGAGATTTCTCAACCCGATGTCCGTGTCAATCAACACAACCTTTTTCCCGGCTGCAGCAAGACCTGTTCCCAAATTTGCGGTTGTAGTGGTCTTTCCTACACCGCCTTTTCCTGACGTAACGACAATAACTTCACTCATAGATGAAACCTCCTGAAAAATTTATTGTCCCCTAAATACTCGATTACGTCCGGCCCGATACATTTACCGGGAATTCGGAAGCATATTTAGTAATTCTTTTGTAACAGGTTCTATGACTACCTTTCCGCCCTTCTCACAGGCAATTTTCGGCTGCATCTTTGGCCGGATGGACCACTTTGACTGTTTGGTATCATTTTTATATGTCAAGTCGCCTATCTTAAGATTTTCAGGCGACATTTCGAGCGCCGCAATAAAATGTCCGCTCTCACCGTCAGCTCCGGCATACGCTTCGCCGTACAATCCGCCAATGATCACGATATCTTTTTTTGCGATCACCTCCGCACCGGGATTCACATCTCCTATGATCACAATGCTGGAATCCATCTCCAGCGTTTCTCCTCTGGTAAGGTTTCCACGGTAGAACTGACCACTGCTCTTCTCCTTGTGATTCACTTTTTCAATCGCTTTCAAGAAGGTCTGGTTTGTTTCCTCGTCTTTACCGACAAGGCAGACGATGTGCAGACCGCAGTTCTCCGTGATTGTTCTGATCAGCTGTTTTTCCTCTTCGGTGGAAAGACTGCGTCCCTCAAATGAGAGCGCCATCTTGGCATCTTTAAAAAAGGGCCCTGATTCCCGGAATTTCATGCCGACTTCCTCGAGTAACCGCGAAAAATCCATATCATGGTCAAGTATGACGGATATCCCGTTTTGAAAGCTCTTGATGATCACACTGCTGCTCATAACACTCAATCTCCTCCTGTATCTACGGCATCAGGCCGGTTTGCACTGCCGGTGAGAATCTGATCTTCCTCGTCAGGCGCAAAATAATAACGGAACACATCTCTTGAAATCTCTGCCGCATAATCGGAAGAATAACCGAAAGCCACACGGGTTGCAACGGCAATCTCAGGATTCTCATAGGGCGCATATCCCACAAACAATGCATGGTTGGCACGGTTCCTGCTCTCCTGTGCCGTACCTGTCTTACCTGCGACATTGACAGGCATATCCTCATAATATTTCTTTTTTTCGACAACCCTGCGCATACCGCTGTGAACCGCATTCCATTCGGCTACTGACAATTCGATGGTATTACGCACCTTTGGCGTATAATCCTCCAGGACAACACCGTTCGTATCGGTAAGCTTATCCAGAAGGCTTAACTGGTAGCAGGTTCCGCTGTTTGCCACAGTCGTCACATAGCGTGCCAGCCCGACGGTCGTCATATTGTTGGTACCCTGACCGATTGCTGAACGGACAGCATCGATATCGGACAATTCCGGTTCTGACTCCACAATCTCAACACCGGAAAGTTCTGACAGTCCGAACTGATCCGCATAGTAAGCAAGACGCTGCAGACCTTTCTCGCTGTCATAGAGTCCCGTCTCACTTCCCAGCCGGTATCCGACCTCATAAAAGAAGTCATTACAGGAGTTCTCAATTCCTCCGATCACATTCAGGCTGCCGTGTCCACTGTGGAGCCAGCATCTCGGCGATGGGGTGATCTTATCAAAAACTCCGGAACAGTTGATCTGCTCTCCGATATTGATCACGCCATCCTCCATACCTGCCACAGCAACCACCATCTTAAATGTAGATCCGGGTGCACTCTTCTGCTGTGTGGCATAATTCCACATGGGACGCGACAGATCATTCTGAAGCTGATTGTAATAATCGGCATCAATGTTATTGGCAAGCCTGTTGGTGTCATATCCGGGATAAGTAACAAGTGCCTTGACTTCCCCCGTATTCACATCCGTGACGACACAGGATCCCGAACACGGGTCAAGCGCAAGCTGCGCCGGGGTAATTCGCAGATTTTCAATCAGATTCAGCATAAAACTGAACGCAGAGACCGAACCGTTATTGAGCTCGCTCTCCTCTTCTTCGGAGGCTTCAACAATCCCCTGTTCCAGCAGCAGATTACATACCTGTCTGCCGGTGAGCCGCTCCTCTTTGATCATGTATTTATAAATCTTTTTGGAGAACTCACTGTTGTTCTCCAGACCGTCAAAGATTGTCCGGATCAACTGCTCATAGATCTCTTCGGAAGAAGCATATTTGCTGTCGAGATTGATCTTGGTCACATCAATCCAGTTCATGGCAATGGCATGATTCAGATACTCGGCAAGACTGATCGTCTCGGCCTTCCATGCCAGATAGACCTCATCCGTAGGATCGATTGCTTCCTCCTGCAGGATTCCCTTCGCACTGGAAGCAAGCATGGATACGATATAGCTTTCGTACACCTGATATTCTTCCGGCAGATCCTGGTAAGGAGTCCTCTTTTCCGTAAGTTCCGAGAGGAGTCTTTCCGAAACAGACTGCTTTTTATCCAGAAAACTCCGGTATACTTCCTGTTCCACCGGATGTGCATTCTCTTTCTCAAATCTGGACACATCGATAATATTGTTATTGATCAGGGCATAATACACATCATAGATCGGAATCTTGATATCGGCAGCGGAGGCATTCGCACCCGCATTATACTCTTTGATGTTCTGAATCTTGGATACGAGAATTCCCGCAATCTTCTGTTCCAGAATATTGTACACAGCTTTCTGGAGCTCCTTGTCGATCGTGAGATAGAGATCATTCCCGGCGACAGGCTCCGTGCGTCCGGTCGTCTCGATGATCTTGCCCAGATTGTCCACATACATGGTCTCAGAGCCTTTTTTACCCTGCAGCTGTGTCTCCATCACCTGTTCAATCCCGGCTTTTCCGATCATATCGGTCGCGGAATAATCAGGATTGTCTTTTGACAATTCCGCAAGTTCCTCCTGTGAGATCTTGCCGGTATACCCCAGAATATGAGAAAAATATACACTGTCAACATATTTTCTCACGGTATCCTCCGCAATGGAAACACCCTCAAGCTCACTGCTGTTCTCCATCACCATGGCCACCGTCTTCTCATTGACATCGGATGCAACCGTTGTTGCAATGTATTTCTGAAATCCGTTCGCACTCATCGCGTAACGGATATTGATGATCTTTAAAACCTCTTCCCTGGTACATCCCGCTCCGACCTGAAAACTCTTTTTATCATCGGGATCTCTGTATTCTCCGATCGCATAGCGTTTCGGCCCTGCCAGATAGTCAATCACTTCCTGGGGAGTTGCCGTCTTTTCACTGTAGGCCAGCTTGTCCACGGAATCCCTGCCATAAACATCCGCCAGGAAACGAAGCCGCTGCTTGTCTTCGACATTAAACTGATAATTTCCGTCTTTATCCAGAACAATGTTAAAATCACTGATCACCTTATCACCGTTTTTCTCGATAATATGGATCAATTTGAGAATTGTTTCATTCAAACGTTCATTTTTATCGCTTCCGGATTCATAGACATCCTCTATGGTCACATTGTAAGCAAGCTCATTGTACGCAAGCAGCTCGCCGTTCGTGTCATAGATATTGCCACGCGTGCTGGCAATGGAACGTTCCTTACGGATCTTCAGTTTGAAATTGTTCATGTACTCCTCACCATGCACAATCTGAAGATCAAAAACACGGTACAGAAGCGTACCGCACAGGAAAAAGAAAACCACAACAAGAACAAACAGGCGGGAGGTTATCATATTCAGAAATCGTTCTCTGAGATTATTAAACAAACTTTTTAGCACTCCTTTGTTCTTTTGCCGCCATCCTGTTGTCGATTTTCAGGATCAGCGGATACAGGATCAGTGTCACACCCATGGTGTACACGATCTCCGGCAAAATAATATGAGTGAAATAAAATCCAAAGGCAAACCGGCTCCGCAACAGAAACAGCAGGAAGTATGTCAGCAGACTGCAGGTCAGATCACTTGCCGCGATCAGTGCCAGCGGAAGTTTAATATCTTCCGGATAAAATACCTTTCTGAAACAACCGTTTATGTAACCGATATACATATAGATCAGGCTGTAGAATCCGATTGCGGATCCGAAAAAGACATCCAGCAGAAGACCGCTGAAGAATCCGGTCAAGAGCCCTCTTTTCCTGCCTCCCATAACACCGATCGATGCCGTGAGAACAATCATAAGATTCGGTATGATACCATTGAAAGCAAGCGCATGAAATACGGTACACTGCAATAAAAAACACACAAGAACCATAAACGCTGTGATCAGATTTCGTTTCATATTACCATTCCTGTTACTTATTTGCATGACTTGCCTGTCATTCCGGACTCTGCTTTTTCTCCAGAATGACAAGCACCTCTTCCAGGTGGGCAAAATCCACGGCGGGTATGACACGTCCGGATTTTGTCAGATTATTGGAATCCATCTCCATCGTACTGATGTAACCGATCAAGATCCCAGGCAGATACTTGTCGCTGATATTGGATGTCACAATCTTATCCCCTTCCGCGACCTCATTGTCACTGTCAACGAGCTGTCCGAAACGGATCATGCCCTGTGACATCAGTTCCAGGTCTCCGGATACGATCAGATTATCGGAGGTAGACAATACCATACCGCTCACATTGGAATTATCATCAATGATGGCTGTAACCTTGGCCCAGTTGCTGCCGACACTGACAATCCTTCCGACCAGTCCGCCGCCCGCCATCACATTCATATCCACTTCCAATCCGTCATCCGATCCCTTGTTGATGGTAAAGGAATGGAACCAGTTACCACCATCCCACCCGATGATCCTGGCTCCCACTTTCTGATATTCGGAATATTCATCATCCAACTGATACAATTCCCGTAAGTGATTCAATTCATATTTATCCTGCTGAAGCATGGTGTTTTCCACAGTGAGTTCATCTACCTGCCGCTTCAGCTCTTTGTTTTCCTCAAGGAGAACCCTGATCTGTCCCAGCTCGTCAGATTTTTCGGACATCCATGTGCCGACGGCGGTAATCCCTTCCTGAAAAGGCACCACAACATAGCCGGCTGCAAAACTCAACGGTCCGCTGAAGACATCCGTGGTAAAGGTAAGCACCATCATTCCGACGCAAAGGATCGTTATAATCAGAAGAAGGTATTTACTCGGAAGTGTAAATTTTTCTCCTTTTCTCTTTACGATAGGACTCATCTGCCCATTCCTTCGATTGCATATGCTACTGATTTATAGTTGTCATCTTTGATGATCTTTGACAGGCCGATTGCAACGCTTGCCACCGGCTGCTCTGCCATATTCACGGAGAGACCGGTTCCTTTGCTGATCAGTTCACCCAGATGATATACCTGTGATGCACCTCCCGTCAGATAGATGCCGTGGCGGTAAATATCTGCGGCAAGTTCCGGCGGTGTCCTCTCTAAGATCACCTTGATATTGTCAATGATCATATTGAAGTTCTCAAGGAGTGCCTCATCCACAAGTCCTGTCGGAATCTCACGTTCCACCGGAAGTCCGGTAACGATATCTCTGCCGTAAACGACCGCTCCCTTTCCTTCACTCACAAGTTCAGCCATGGACATCTTGATGCTCTCCGCCGTCTTTCCACCGATCAAAAGACCGAATTCCTTTCTCACGGCAGCGCGGATCGACTCATCAAATTTCTGTCCGCCTACTTTGATCAGTCTGCTGAGCACGATGCCGCCCAGCGACAGGATTGAGATCTCCGTCGTGTCATAACCGACATCCACCAGGAGGACTCCCTGGGAATTCTTCACGTCAATATCGAGACCGAGTCCATCCGCAATCGCTTTCTCCACAACCATGATCTTCTTCGCCTTGACACCGGCATCCTTGATCAAGTCATAAAATGCCCTTTTTTCCACTTCCGTGATATCCGTTGGAACAGCAATATAAAACTCCGACGGCTTCACATTTCCTTTCATCAAGCCACCGATGAAGTTCTTGATCAGCGTTTCCATGTTTTTGATATCCGCGATCACGCCATTGCAGAGAGGATAAGAAATATGAATATTTCCCGGTGCCTTCTCATACATATCAAACGCGGAATCTCCGTAGGCAAACAGGGTGTTTTTATTCTCGATGGCGATCATATTTTTCTCAACCATGATGCTGTCATCCGCCCTGCTATAGATTTTGATATTACTGGTACCGAGATCGATACCAAACGAATTGTTTGCCAAAACGACAACCCCTTTCTTCTAAAGGTATCCCATTTCCTTAAAACTAAAATATTTTCTGTCTCCGATAATAATATGGTCAATCAACGGAATCTCAATCAGTTCGGAAGCTTTTTTTATCCTTTCGGTGACCGCAATGTCCTGTCTGCCCGGCGTCGGATCGCCGCCCGGATGATTGTGTAACAGCATAATATAGACCGCACCCTTCCGGAGCGCCGTCATAAAAATCTCCCTGGCAGACATGATGGAAGCATTCACTGTCCCCTGGGAAATCACATGTTCTTCTATCATCCTGTTACGGTTATCCATCATCAGCAGGAGAACCTGTTCCCGCTCACAGTGCCTCATCTGCTCCATATAATACGCAGCCACAGATTGCGGACTTGTAAGCTGCAACGTCTGTCTGGCCCCGGCTCTCGCTATCCGGGAAGAAAGCTCGGCAATGCATTTAAGTTTGATTGCCTTTACCTGACCGATCCCTTTGATCTTCATCAATTCGTCCACCGATACATGATGAAGTCCCAGAATGCCTTTGTTCTTCTGATCCGGCAAATCCAGTACGCGATTGGCGATCGACACCGGATCCTCTCCCACAGTACCCGTTCTCAGGATCACTGCAACAAGTTCCGCGTCTGAAAGTGCAGCCGCACCCTTCTCCATGAACTTCTCATAGGGTCCGTCCTGTTTTTGCATTCTGTTCTTTTGTGTATTCTCTTTTTCCATACCCTGATTCCGGTTCTCACACGGACAGGCAATCCCCTTACAGCTTACAAAAAGCGATAAACCACAATACCGATGGCAATACCGATCAGACTTGCCACCGTAATCTTGATCGTCATCCCGAACGTAAGGCACAATATCCCAAGATCAAGAACTACCGGCGATGACAATCCAAACGTCTGTCCGTAATTGATCCAGTTATCCGCAGGAAATACATTGCCGATCAGACCGCCCAGAACCAATCCCGCAAGGATCAGCAGAAATAAGGTCCAACGATTTTTTCCCTTCATGTCAGTCTCCTTTTGTACGTTGTTAATCTTACCACAATTCCCCTTTTATGTATATAAAATTTCCCGAAATTTTTTTGACACAACTCCTCAAAAAACAACGGTTGCAAGACCTTTTTCGACCAGGGACTGCACGGATTTCAAAATCCCGAGCTTTGCGTGCTGCCAGGTCAATCCTCCTTGAAAATAGACTGCATAAGGCGGTTTAATCGGACCGTCGGCAGACAGTTCGATTGAAGAACCGGAGACAAAAGCACCCGCCGCCATAATCACCTGCGCATCATACCCGGGCATATCCCACGGCTCCGGTGTTACAAAACTGTCAACCGGAGCTGCCGCCTGAATTCCCTGACAGAATGCGATCACTGCCTCTGGATTGCCGAACGTCACCGCCTGAATGATATCGTGTCTGGATTCTTTGGAATCCGGCACCACAGCAAATCCCATACGCTCATACAGATTTGCCGCAAAGACAGCCCCTTTCAGAGCGCCCGCAGTCACGGTCGGGGCAAGAAACAGTCCCTGATAAAACGCCGGCAGTGCACTTAAAGAAGCGCCAACCTCCTTGCCAAGCCCGGGAGATGTCAGACGAAAGGCGGCGTTTTCCACACATTCTTTCTTTCCGGCAATGTACCCGCCAATCGGGGCAAGACCGCCGCCGGGGTTTTTGATGAGCGACCCGACAACCATGTCCGCTCCGACATCGGCAGGCTCTCTCGTCTCCACAAATTCCCCGTAACAGTTATCCACCATGCAGATAACATCAGGCTTTCGTTCCTTAATAAATCGGATCAATTCACCGATCCTGTCAACTGAAAGCGTCGGTCTGGTCTGATAGCCCTTTGACCGCTGTATTGTCACAAGTTTTGTGCGCTCACTCAGCGCTTTTGCAATATTATCGTAATCAAAACTGCCGTCAGGAAGCAGATCTACCTGACGGTATGAGATGCCGTATTCTCTCAGGGATCCCCTGGAATCCCTGATTCCGATCACTTCCTCAAGGGTATCATAGGGCTTTCCCACCGGGGAGAGAAGCTCATCTCCCGGACGCAGGTTGCTCATCAATGCAAGCGCCAGTGCATGGGTACCGCATGTAATCTGCGGTCGTACCAGCGCATCCTCCGTGTGAAACACATTCGCATAGACCTTCTCGAGTGTCTCACGTCCCAGATCGTTATATCCGTAGCCGGTCGTACCACAAAGACACGCCTCACTGACCTTCGCATCCTGCATCGCTTTCACTACTTTTAACTGATTATATTCTGCAATCCGGTCAATCTCCTCAAATCGTTCCTTCAGTTCCGTTAGCACCTGCTCTCCGAACCGGAAAACCTCCTCCGAAATGCCAAGTCTCTCATACTGTTCCTGTAATGTTGTGTTCTGTCCCATATTATTTAGCCTCACTCTCTCCTGCGATCATACCACGCTCACGCATATTGCGTATCATATGATCAAGGATTCTGTCTTCCTGATAATCAAATTCCTGCTTGTTCACCCAGATTACATCCCGCTCCCTGCGAAACCAGGTGAGCTGCCTCTTGGCAAAATGTCTGGTGTCGCGTTTGATCAGATACACTGCCCGCTCCAGAGAGATCTCACCCTCCAGATAAGCTAGGATCTCCTTATAACCAAGCCCCTGCATGGAAACCATATCTCTTGTCATGCCCATAGACTGCAGATGCTTCACTTCCTCCACAAGTCCCTGTCCCATCATCTGATCGACACGACGGTCGATACGCTCATAAATCTTTGCCCTGTCATCATTCAGGACAAAATAGCAGGCGTTGTAAGCAGCCTCCTTTTCCCGCTCCGACCGGTTATGAGCGGATATTTTATCCCCTGTGCTCTGATAATACTCAAGGGCACGAATCACTCTCTTAACATTGTTGGGATGGATTGTCTGCGCCGATTCCGGATCGAGCGAAGCGAGCATCTCATGCAGATATTCCGGTCCTTTCTGCTCTGCCAGCCGCTCCAATTCCGACCGGTACGTCTGAGGCTCCGATTCTTCCGTAAAATCAATGTCATAAAGCACGGATTGGATATAGAATCCTGTACCGCCCACCAGAATGGGAATATGTCCTCTGTCATAAATCTCACGGATATACTCCTTCGCCCTTTTCTGAAACAGATTGATATTGAACGATTCCGACGGATCCAGAATATCAATCATATGATGAGACACTCCCTGCATCTGCTCTCCCGTGATCTTGGCCGAGCCGATATCCATATAGCGATATACCTGCATGGAATCCGCGGAAATGATCTCGCCGTCTACCGCCTTTGCCAGCGCGATGGACAGAGCTGACTTCCCAACGGAGGTAGGACCGGTCAGGATCAGTAACGGAGGCTTCTTGATATTCTTTTCACACAATGCGGTTGAACTTCCTTTCCATCTCATATTTGCTCATTGAGATAATAGTCGGTCTTCCATGAGGACAGTGGTACGGATTATCCAGTTCAAGCAGTTCATCGATCAGTTTCTCCGCCTCTGCCTGACTGTAGGAATGATTTCCTTTGATTGCAGCCTTGCACGCCATGGACGCAAGCTTCTGGGCAACCACGTCAGGTGCGCCCTTAATCTGTCCGTCGGCAATTTCCGTAAGAATCTCCTCGAACAACTGCTTTTCATCACAGCCGTAGAGATCCGTCGGCACACTCCTTATGGCATATTCGCTGCCTCCGAAGTGTTCCACTTCAAAACCGATCGAAGCAAAATAATCCCGATACTGCTGATACACCGCTTCATCTTTCCCGGACAAAGTGACAATCACAGGAGGATTCAGATTCTGGGAAGTAACCTGTTTTTCCTCCAGACGATGAAGAAGCCTCTCATACATTATTTTTTCATGTGCGGCATGCTGATCGATAAAGAGCACCTTGTCACGGAAAGCGACGATCCAGTAGGTGTCAAAGATCTGTCCCAGCACACGGTATTCCTCTCTGGCATTTTTTGTAAGGATTTTCTCATCAAAGAAATTGAGCTGCTCCGGTTTCTCAACAAAGATGTGCTGGTCCTTCTTGATGACATTGCCGTACGTATTTCGGCTGACAGAGTCTCCGTTTGAAGGATTCTCTCCGAATATTCTGGAAACAATACTGCCGACTGCAGCCGCAGATTTTCCAATATCAGAAGTTTTTTCCGGATTAGGAGCAATCTCAGGCAGATGGTTTGCCTGATACAGCGGCTCCTCGCGCAGCCTTTCCTCCTTTTCATGCGATTCTTTAAGCAATCTCGCAGTCTTTTCAAACGGCTCAGGAACGGGAACACGCTCAAGTTCCCTACGTTCTGCCTGTTCCGCTTCCCGGTCTTCTTTCTCTGACAGTTTTACTTCTTTGATCATCTCTTTCCCTGACAGGACATCCGACACTGCACGATAGATAAAATCGGATACCGCCATCTGCTGATGAAACCGCACCTCCATTTTGGCAGGATGCACATTCACATCCAGCATATCCGGCTCCATCCTGATATCAAGTAGGAAAAAGGGATATTTGTGCTGCATCAGGTAAGGTTTGTACCCGTCCTCCGCAGCCTTTGCGATCACGGCGCTTTTGATATAACGACCGTTGATAAAGGTATGTTCAAAATTGCGGTTTGCACGTCCGATCACAGGTGTACCGAGAAGGCCATTTACATGATATCCGTTTTCCTCCCGTTCTATCGGAACCAGCTCTCCTGCGATGTCACGCCCATAAATGCGATAAACGATCTCACGTCTGTCACCGTTTCCGGTCGTATGGAACTTGAGCTGACCGTTAATCATCAATTTGAATGATACAGATGGATGGGATAATGCCAGATGTTCCATAAGATCCGCCACATGTCCCGCCTCCGACTGTGCCGTCTTTAAGAACTTGCGTCTTGCCGGCACATTAAAGAACAGATTCCGCACGATAACAGTAGTCCCCTCGGGCGCGCCGATCTCCTCCGACGACTTCTCTGTGCCTCCTTCGATCACATACCGGATACCGGTCAATGCATCCTTCGTGCGGGTGATCATCTCCACCTGGGCAACGGCACAGATACTGGACAACGCCTCTCCTCTGAACCCGAGACTCATGACTCTTGTCAAATCCTCCGCTGTCTGTATCTTGCTGGTCGCATGTCGGTAAAACGCTTTTGACACCTGACTCTTCTCAATGCCGTCACCGTCATCCGTCACACGGATCAATCCGATTCCGCCGTCCCTGATCTCGACCGTGATGGCGCTCGCATGGGAATCCATGGCGTTTTCCACCAATTCCTTCACCACACTTGCAGGGCGTTCCACCACCTCACCGGCGGCAATCTTATCAATTGTGCTGCTGTCCAGGACACGTATCTCTCTCATATTTTCCTCTTTCATGGCACTGTTTTGCCCTCAGCCGGATTTGGAAATTCACTTCCAAACTACCACCTGTTTTTCAATTTATTCTGTAGCTGATAAAGTGTATTCAAGGCATCGAGCGGAGTCAGATTACTGATGTCTATATTTTTTAATTCTTCCAGTACATCCTCATCCTTCACCGTATCAAATAATGACATTTGTGTCAGATCGACTTCGTCATAATGAGTCACTTTTTTCTTTTCATTTTTGGAATGATCCACCGCAATGCTCTGAACCTTCTCGATGATATCATTGTCCATCAGCTGATCTGCAATCTCTTTCGCCCGGTCGATCACCATATCGGGCACACCGGCAAGTCTCGCCACCTGAATGCCGTAGCTCTTATCCGCACCGCCCTTGATGATCTTACGCAGGAACACAATATCATCACCTTTTTCCTTCACTGCAATGCAGTAATTATTGACATTGTTCATCTTGCCTTCCAGTTCCGTCAGTTCGTGGTAATGCGTCGCAAAGAGCGTTTTGGCCCCGAGAATTTTGCGGTTGCTGATATGTTCAATCACAGCCCATGCGATGGAAAGCCCGTCAAAAGTCGATGTACCGCGTCCGATCTCATCTAAGATCAGCAGACTGTTCGAGGTCGCATTTCTCAAAATATTTGCCACCTCATTCATCTCCACCATAAAGGTACTCTGACCACTCGCCAGATCATCCGAAGCCCCGACTCTCGTAAAGATCCTGTCCACGATGCCGATATCCGCCTTTTTTGCCGGAACAAAAGATCCCATCTGAGCCATCAGGACAATCAGTGCGCTTTGTCGCATATAAGTGGATTTTCCCGCCATGTTGGGTCCGGTGATGATTGAGATACAATTCCGGTTATTGTCCAAAAAGGTGTCGTTGGCAATGAACATATCATTTTGGATCATCTGTTCCACCACAGGATGGCGGCCGTCCTTGATATCGATAATTCCCTTTTCATTCAGTTTCGGGCGCACATAATGGTTGTGCTCCGCAACGATCGAAAGAGATGCAAACACATCAAGCCTTGCCACCGCCTTAGCCGTGCACTGGATCCTCTGAATCTGACCTGCGATCGTATCCCTGATCCTGCAGAACGCATCGTATTCCAGTGTACACAGTTTGTCCTCTGCATTCAGGATCATATCCTCAAGTTCTTTTAAACGTGGCGTGGTATACCGCTCCGCGTTTGCAAGCGTCTGTTTCCTGATATAATCCTCCGGTACCAGATCCCGATACGAATTTGTCACCTCAAAATAATAACCAAATACTTTGTTATATTTAATCCGCAGATTCTTGATCCCGGTTCGCTCCCTGTCCGTCTCCTCCAACTCTGCAAGCCAGGTCTTCCCTTCCGTCTTGGCATGGCGGAGTTTATCAATATCCTCGTCAAAGCCCTCTTTGATGATTCCTCCCTCCCTGATGGAAATGGGCGGTTCCTCAATAATGGAATCCTGTATCAGCGCACAGATATCCTCCAGCGCATCCGTCTCATCTTCGATTTTCATCAGATATTCCGCAGTGCACTCACCAAGCACCGTCTTGATATGCGGCAGCATGGACAGTGAATTGCGGAAGGCGAGCAGATCTCTGGGATTGGCCGTCTTATAGCTGACTTTCCCCAGGAGTCGTTCCAAATCATAGACCGGATTCAGGTATTCCCGGATCTCATCTCGGACAACCGGCTTATTGCAGAACTCATCCACCGCATCCAGACGTTTCTCAATCTCATCCTTTTCGATCAGAGGCTGCTCCAGCCAGGTACGTAACATTCTGGCGCCCATAGCCGTTTTCGTCTTATCAAGCACCCACAGAAGAGATCCTCGTTTCTGTTTCTCCCTGAGTGTTTCCGTCAACTCCAGATTCCTTCTCGTAGAAGAATCAAGCAGCATATATTTGCTCGTCAGATACGGATAAATATGCGTAAAATGATTCAAAGGCATTTTCTGTGTATCATACAGATACTGCAAAAGACTGCCGGCAGCGATCACACCGTTCTGGAAATCACCGATCCCAAGCCCATCCAGTGTATTCACATGAAAATGCTGTGTCAGACAACGGATACAATTACTCTCGTCAAAATAATACGGTTCCAAAGTAAATACCGTGATATGAAGCCGCCCTTTCAGATCCTCCAGGTCGATTCCGCTGACGATCAGCGCATCGTTGCAGATGATCTCCGAAGGCGCATATTTATTGATCTCATCGAGCAGTTTCTTATGATCCTCCACCTCTGTCAGATAATAATCTCCGGTTGTGACATCTGCGACAGACACCCCGATTCTGCCCTCAAAATAAGCAACGCACATCAGATAATTGTTTTTCGTTTCCTCAAGCGCCTGGACATTGAGATTCGTTCCCGGAGTCACGATCCGCACCACTTCACGCTTCACAATGCCTTTGGCAAGCTTCGGATCCTCCATCTGCTCACAGATTGCAACCTTGTAGCCCTTTGACACCATTTTATTCAGATAACTCTCGACCGCGTGGTAGGGAACGCCGCACATCGGCGCACGTTCCTCCTGACCACAGCTTTTGCCCGTCAGGGTAAGCTCCAGTTCCTTAGAAGCAATCTTGGCATCCTCAAAGAACATTTCATAGAAATCACCCAGACGGTAAAACAGGATACAGTCCTTGTACTGCTCCTTGGTCTCCATATACTGCTGCATCATCGGCGTAAGCTCTGCCACTTATCTTATCTCCTGTTCTTAATGATTCTGATTTCCTTTCAGGTCAGCTGCGCGCTGCAGCGCCGCTTCTATATGGTCACAGAAATTGTCTCTTCCGACCTTATCCACAAATCCTGCTTTCTCCATAACGGACATCGGCTGTGAATTTACGTGGGAGAATATCATCGTAATCTTCTTCCTGGTACACTTATCAAACAACGTCTCAAGTGAATGCATTGCCGTCGCGTCGATCGCATTCACGCTTCTCATGCGAAGGACAAGACAATCATCCTCATCCGCCGGCGTGATGGTAAGGATCTTGTCCGCTGCCGCGAAGAACATCGGACCGCTCATCTCATATACTTTGGTGTGGGCGGGAACCGCCATCAGATTAATGTTCTCCGGATCATCCTCTTCCTCGATGTACTTCCATCCCTCAACATCCGTCTCATCGCTCATGCGTTTCATGAACAGAAGCGCTGCCAGCAAGATTCCGATTTCGATCGCCACGACCAGATCAAAGACAACGGTCAGAATGAAAGTTGTCACCAATACAATAATATCACTTTTGGGCGAAGTTTTTAACAGATATCTGAATTTCCGCCATTCTGACATATTATAAGCGACCATAAACAAGATTGCAGCGATAACCGGCATCGGGATCAGTGCCGCATACGGCATCAGCACCACCAGGATCAAAAGCAATGTCACCGCATGCACCATACCTGCTATGGGCGTACGTCCGCCGTTCTTGATATTTGCCGCGGTACGCGCGATCGCGCCTGTTGCCGGGATACCTCCGAATAGAGCAGATGTAATATTGCCCGCTCCCTGTGCAACCAGCTCCATGTTGGAGCGGTGTCTGCTTCCGATCATACCGTCCGATACAACACAGGACAAGAGTGACTCAATTGCTGCCAGAATTGCGATCGTAAAAGCGTCAGGAAGAACATTTCTCACCAGCTTGAACGAAAAGGCAGGCATATGAAAGGCAGGCAGTTTATTGGAAATCTCATAGAGATCCCCGATCGTATTGACGTGCAGGTGCATTCCTTTTACCAATACAATGCCGACGATCACCGCCACAAGTGAAGGTGGGATCTTCTGAAGCACCCCCGGAAGTCTGTTCCAGAAGATCAGGATCGCCAGACTGACCAGACCGACCAGAAACGCCTGAACATTAAAGGTATCAAAAAACACGAACACAGCCTTGAGCTTGTCCATCGTCTCGATCAACGGCTCTTCGCTGACAACCGTCAGACCGAAGAAATCTTTCAACTGCCCGACCAGAATAGTCACGGCAATACCGGAGGTAAATCCGGTTGTGATTGTGTAAGGGATGTACTTGATCAAACTGCCCAGACGCAAAAGTCCCATGGCGATCAGAAAGATACCCGCCATGAGTGTTGCGAGCACAAGTCCCTCAAAGCCGTTCTTTGCGACAATTCCCGCAACGATGGTGGCAAATGCGGCAGTCGGACCCGCAATCTGTACGCGGCTTCCTCCCAGGAAGGAGATCACAAAGCCGGCGGTGATCGCCGTATACAATCCTTTCTCCGGGGTAACACCGGATGCGAGCGCCAGCGCAATCGACAACGGCAGGGCAATGATCGCAACAATAATTCCGGCAATCACATCCTTGACAAACTGTTCCTTTGTGTACGTTTTCATCACTGAAAACAACTTCGGTTTTAATTTTTCCATAATCTTTTCCTCATAAGTATTTTATTATCAAAAAGCAACCGTTTTACAGGCTGCTTTCAGATGCATCAGTATGTGCATTCGCGCGATATCATGTCTGACGACACTATATCTTATGTCCCATATAATAAAACCCTCTGCATTCTTCCAGATCGACTGTGACGAGCTTTCCGATCAGACTTGCATCCCCCGGAAAATGAACCAGCATATTATTGGACATGCGTCCGGTCATCAGGGAAGCATCATGTTCGTTTACTTCCTCGACAAGCACCTCCGCTCTCTGTCCGCCCCAGACCTCCGCACGTTTCCTTGCGGTCTCCTGTACCACAGACAGCAGTCTGTCAAAGCCCTCCTTTACGATCTCCTCCGGCACCTGATTCTCCATAGCGGCAGCAGGCGTACCCGTCCGTTTGGAATAGATAAACGTAAAAGCATTGTCAAACTCTACCTGTCTCACGACATCAATCGTCTCATCCACATCCTCCGGTGTTTCTCCCGGAAATCCGACGATGATATCCGTCGTGATTGCAATATCCGGAATCTCCTTCCTAATCCTGAGCGCAAGCTCAAGATACTGCTCCTTCGTATATCGTCTGTTCATCGCTTTTAAGATCCGTGTGGAACCGGACTGAAGCGGCAGATGCAGATGTCTGCAGATCTTGGTTGACTCCTTCATCACCTGAATGAGTTCCTCTGAGAGATCCTTCGGGTGCGAGGTCATAAACCGGATCCTCCT
Source organism: Lachnospiraceae bacterium (assembly GCA_022779165.1). GTDB lineage: Bacteria > Bacillota > Clostridia > Lachnospirales > Lachnospiraceae > VSOB01. Next base: position 29,018 of record JALFTO010000124.1, on the reverse strand, counting down.
GATACCGGGAATCTTCTCCACCTCTCTTAATAGCTGTGCAAACGAAATCGGATGCTCCAGATTCTTCCCATAGGAGTTGACATTCTGCCCAAGGAGCATGATCTCCACAACACCATCCTCCGCAAGCGCACGGATCTCATTCAGGATCTCCTCCGGCTCTCTGCTTCGCTCCCTGCCGCGCACATAGGGCACGATACAGTAGCTGCAGAAATTATTACAGCCGAACATAATATTGATGCCGGACTTGAATGAATATTTCCTCTCCACCGGCAGATCTTCCACAATCTGATCCGTATCCTTCCAGATATCCACAACCATATCCCCGGATTCCAGTCTGGTGTATAACAGCTCCGCAAACTTAAAAATATTGTGTGTTCCAAAAATCAGATCCACGAACGAATAACTCTTCTTGATCTTCTCAATCACAGACGGTTCCTGCATCATACAGCCGCACAGAGCGATGAGCATATGCGGATTCTTCTTTTTGAAGCCGTTTAATACGCCAAGCCTGCCGTACACTCTCTGGTTTGCATTGTCACGCACAGTACACGTATTGTAAATGACAACGTCCGCCTCCTCAGACTCAATGATCTGATAACCGGCTGCTTCCAAAATCCCCGTAAGCTTTTCGGAGTCCCTGGCATTCATCTGACAGCCGAACGTCTTGACTGATGCGGTCAAAGGCCTGCTCAGCTCCTCCGACAGTTCCCGGATATGGTTTCTGATCTTTCCGATATAATAATATTGACGCGCAGTCTCCTCCGCGGGAGGCGCCTGTGTGAGGTCGATCCTGTCGAAATCGATATCTTTATACATACTTATTTCCTCATTTTGAATAGAATACGCCTCCATATTATATGCTAATGTCGGATTTTTTTCAATTCCAAGATTTTGAATGTAAAGTGAATAGAAAAAAAATAACCGCCAACTATGACTTATCCTTTGATAGTTGACGGCTGTCTGTAAAATCGGTATATTTACATAATCTTTCTATTTGCTCTTTTCATTCATCACTTCATTCATAATTGCTTGTTGATCATACTGGGGTGCATATCGGTTGACAATCTCTATCCATTTGCCGATTGTTGTCTCGTCCTCTTCAAGTGCTTCTGCAATCTCTTGAACAGTTTTTCCTTTTCGCACCTTGGTGATGATTTTTTGGAGCAATGCTTCTTCTTTTCCTTCCTCACGCCCCTGCCGGAGCAATCTCTGCTCAAGTTCATATGCTTTCATATATGCAAGCCCCACTTCCTTATCGCACTTCACCTGGGTTACCATCTCATGAAGTTCTCTCAGCTCCGGCGTCACGGCATTCTCCACGCGGGTGTCCTCCATATAGTGAAGGAGCTGCCTTAATTCCTCAGGCGGATTGCCCTCCTTGCCCTTGGTATACAAAAACAGCGTCTTCGCTCCGTCGTCATACGGCATGTCCGGGACTTCCTCGCACTTGCTCGATATCGTATAGACCATGCGGTTCAAACCGAACGGGTCATACGTTGTGATGAAGATCACGACCACGTTCCTGAGTGCACTGTACTCCATTCCTCGGGCAAGGCTTCCCGCATCGATCTTCGCGTGGTAGAAGCGTACCCGCCTCGGCAGAGATTTGACATCCTCTGCACTGCTGTTTTGGTCAGGCTCAAGATCAACGATGTCACCGCCATGCTCGTCAAGGCAGACATCGAGGCGGATACCGTGTCTGTCCGTATTTTCTCCCGGATAGGCTTTCTGCGCAGCAATGCTCATTGTCCCGATCTCACGCCCGAGAATCATCGCCAGGACTCTTTTTGAAAATCTCAGTCCTACCACGGGATGAATGATCATCTGGTTTGTCAGGAAATCCTCTATAAGATTGAGTTCCTCGATAGGACGCATGGTTACTGACTGCCGTGTTCTGTCTGTTTCATTTCTCATTTGTTCCTCCTTTTTCCGCACGGAACATAAGAGGAACCGACGCCGTTCTTAATAGCGATGTCACCTTACGCCTGCCGTTCTCCGCTTCCGTGCCTGTTCATTTGTGATTGGGTATTAAGCACAGAATTCGTTGAATAACGGGAGACTTCCCTGTAAGATGGCTGTGTGTCAGCCGGAGAATCAAAGAACTTATGCTTTTCTATTTTGATTTAATCATATCATTTTGTTCGATATTTTGCAACAAGAAATTACCTGAAGTTTGATAATAACAAGTCACTTGTCCGACTAAGACAAGAATGACTTATTTATTTTCACTTATTGTTCCTATTTATCAATATAGGCAAACAGTACACACCATTGCGGAGTCCAAAAAGGCTGTCAGAGCACAGATATCGTTCCGGCAGCCTTTCACTCAAATGGACTTTTATACTTTTAATTGTTACTTATCGTTTAGGGAGATACTGTTGCTCCGCAAATTCCACATACACCATCTTCTGTATTATGTTCACACTCATAACCGCATTTGCTACATATTCCGCTGTCACTATCCCAGTCATGTGATTCTCTCAAAACATATCCGCACCTTTCGCATACCTTAGTATGATTCGTGTCATCTTCCCCATTCCACTCTCCATATGTGCAATCTTCTGTATCCTCATAATCACATTTGTTGCACCCCTTAGTATGGGTTCCATCTTTGTTATCATTATAAGAAAGACTGCACGACACAGGATCAGACTCTGCTCCACATTCTTTGCAATAAGAATGATGTTCTCCGTTATCATCACTATCAATATCTATATCACAGGACTCTGCTTGTGACCAATCACAATTCTTACACTTAACAGTATGTGTTCCAAATGACTCTGAGGGCTCGTAGTAACGATTATGCGCATAAGTAGTATCTCTTGTACTTTCATCTACGAAACCACATTTTGTACACACATTTGCCCTTACTCCGGGCGTATCACATGTTGGCTGCTCTATTATCCGATCTTCCCATGAATGGGAGCAGGAACTTGTCACAGTAACTGTTTTATAAATTTCTTTATAATACGCTTCTTTATTCTCTCTGTCATTTATTACGATCCAGCCCCATAATGTGAACTGAGTTCCTTCTTTATTTACGGTAACACGCATCCAATTCCCATTATTATGGTCGTACTCACATGTAATCGGTGCATGATCTCCAGTATCCTCAATCTCAACATCATAGGTATATCCTTCCGGCAAATTCTTGATATCATAAGCAACCTTATACTCTGCGCTGGCTCCATATGCAAGCTGATTCGGTCCGTCTATTGTCATGCTGACGCTTAACTCTTTCTTTTTCTCGGAAGAACTACCCTTTGAATGTTTGGCAGAGGTGCTCCCCGATGTCTGGAATCTTGCATAAGGATTGGACTCTGATGAACTGCTTCCTGATGCACCACTTCCCGATGAAGTTCCTCCATTTCGTCCCTCTGCCTGACCAATAGTCACATAATGATTTGCATAGGCCGCCAAATCATTGCCGAAGACTGCTGCAAGATCAGGATTCGCTGCTTTATAAGCCGATACATTAAAAGTTGCATTTCCGGAACGTCCCTCATTAATTCCAACAGTTATAAAATGCGTGTACAATGCTGTCGGATCATTGCCGATCACAGCTACCACATCCGGATTCTGTGCTGCATAATATACCGCGTCAAAAATTGCAGCAACTCCCGTTGCAGTCACCCTACCGCCTTTGGCTCCGTCATCCTGCGCATTACCGGCACGTCCTTCTGCTGCACCAAACGTATTGTAATGAGTTTCCAATGCAACTGCATTGTTTCCTACCACTGCGACCACATCGGGATTCTGCATTGCATATTACGCCGCGTCAAAAGGCGCTGCATTGACCGTCATGCTGCACGTCAACACGGACATGCACAAAACCGCAATCCATTTTCTGTTCCTCATTTTATTATCCTCCTGTAGAATAAAATATTTATATCAACCGCATTATATCTCATATGAGTTATATATTTCAAGATAATTCTCATATTTTCATCTAATTATTATGCTTCATCTGAAATACAATTAAGAAAATGGACATGAAAGTGAGTGATTTTCTCTTGGGTGATCATGATGTATTAGACCGGATTCAATATTTCCTGAATCTGAAACATTGGAGTTTGTATAAATTAGCAAAAGAATCCGACTTGCCATATTCCAGCCTGAACAATATCTTTAACCGTAAGACACTCCCAACGATTCCTACTTTAGAGAAGATATGCAATGGTCTTGGGATCAGTATGTCCGATTTTTTTGCATACAAAATCAACCCTTTCAAATCAAATACTCTCACGGACAGCGAACAGGATCTGATCAATTCCTATCGAACATTATCCGGCCATGACAAAGAATTGCTTGCCGCTTATCTGAAAGGATTATGCAAACGATGACAAAAAAGGATACCCGCTTTCATAATGCGGATATCCTTTTTTCAGACAGCATACTATTTTCAAAAAACTACAGATACTCCATAATCTTCTGGGTATATTCCCGAATCACCTTCGTCGACTCTTTAAATCGAGTCAGCTCACCGGGTGTCATATGGATCTCCAGCACATCATAGGCGCCCTGTCTGTTTAATACCGTCGGCACGCCGGCATACACATCCATCTCGCCGTACTCGCCCTCAAGCAGCGTTGACACCGGCACGATCCTGTTCTCATCGTTTAAGATCGCTTTCACGATACCGGCGCATGCAGTGCCGATTCCGTAGTAGGTTGTGCCTTTCCTGTCCAGAATCTCCCAGCCGCGCCGAGTCGTCTTGTACACCAGTTCATCGAGATCAACCTCCCCGATCATCTCTTTGTTATCCTGGATCACATCAAAGAATGGCTTACCTGCCACTGTGACTGTTGACCACGGCACCATCTGGGAATCACCGTGTTCGCCCATGGAATACGCATGGACGCTTCTCGGATCTACTTTGGCGAGTTGGCCGATATAGATTTGTAATCTGGCGGAATCAATCGCGGTTCCCGTACCGATCACCTGATTCTTCGGAAGTCCCGAGAGTTTATAGATAAAATGTGAAACGATGTCCACCGGATTGGAGATTGTCAGAAAGATCCCGTCAAACCCGCTCTCCATGATGGGCGGCACAATGGATTTGCAGATCTTTGCCGTAAGTTCCAGCGTATCCAGTCTGGACTGTCCCATCTTAGGCGGTGCCCCCGCCGTGATAATAATGATATCCATATCTCCGCAGTCCTCATAGGATCCTGTCCGCACAACAACATTGCGGTTCAGATACTCAATGCTGTCCTGCAGATCCAGCATTTCTCCATAAGCACGTTCTTTATTAATATCAATCATCATCACTTCATCACAGACACCCTGTGTGATCAGACTGAATGCTGTGGTCGAACCGACCAGCCCACAACCTACGATCGCTACTTTTTTCTTTGTTGTTTTCATAAAAGCATCCCCCGTTTCAGTATTTTTTGAAACAAAAAGGCAAAGATCCCTCGAACGGCATCTTTGCCTTTTCATTTCTATCTATCGTTTTCTCATTATAGGATTGCCGGTTTTAAAAGTCAATATACATTCGCATAGAATATAATTGTTTTACGCTTTTTGGTCTGCAATGCCCGCGACCTAATCTCAGCGGACCTGTCCGTTTCCGTCGATCGCATATTTATAAGAAGTCAGCTCACGCAGGCCCATCGGTCCTCTGGCGTGAAGCTTCTGTGTGCTGATGCCGATCTCCGCGCCGAATCCAAACTCGAATCCGTCCGTGAATCTCGTGGAGGCATTCACATACACGCAGGCTGAATCGATCTGTCGCTTGAACTTCTCTGCATTCTCCTGATCTGACGTAATGATTGCCTCAGAATGTCCTGTACTGCAGCGGTTGATATGTGCAATCGCCTCATCGATCCCGGACACGACCTTCGCCGACAGGATATAATCCAGATATTCCCTGCTGTAATCCTCCTCCGTCGCCGGGACAGCCTCCTTGAGGATACTGCACACCGTTTCATCCCCGCGGATCTCCACTTCATGCACCTCTCTTAGGCGTTTCTCAAGAAGCGGCAGGAATTGATCCGCCACATTCTCATGGATTACAAGTGATTCACAGGCATTGCACACGCCGATTCGCTGCGTCTTGGCATTCGTTACAATATTGACTGCCATAGTCAGATCTGCTGTCTTATCAATATAGATATGACAGTTGCCGGTGCCGGTCTCGATGACCGGAATCGTACTGTTCTCCACCACCGAGCGGATCAGCCCTGCCCCGCCTCTCGGGATGAGCAGATCGACATACTTATTCAGGCGCATAAACTCTGTGGTTACAGCACGTTCTGTCGCTTGAATGAGCTGTATCGCATCCTCCGCCATACCACAGGAAGCAAGCGCTTTGCGCAACAACTTCGTGATCGCCATATTGGAATGAAGCGCGTCACTCCCTCCCTTTAAGATCACGGCGTTTCCGGCCTTAAAGCAAAGCCCGAACGCATCTGCCGTCACATTTGGGCGGGATTCATAGATGATACCGATCACGCCGATCGGCACACGCACCTTCGCAATGTGCAGACCGTTCTTCGGAACGAACTCCTCCAGCACTTCGCCGATCGGATCGGGAAGCTCTGTGATCTGCCGAAGCCCCTCCGCCATTGCCTCCAAGCGTTTTCCGTCAAGGCTGAGCCTGTCAATCAGTCCGGGATGCATGCCATTTGCTTTTGCCCGCTCCACATCTTCACTATTTGCCGCAAGGATCTGTTCCTGTTCCGCCTGATCAAGCAGCAGTTCAACCGCCTTTAAGAGAACCTGATCCTTTTCCTGTGCAGACATGGCCTGCACCAGATATTTGGCTTCCACGGCTCGTTTTCCCATCTGTTCCAAATCTGTCATATTGATTCTCAATACTCCTTTCCACCCTGCCAGAGTGCCTTAAACAAACGCACATTACGGGTCACTTCCCGAACACTCTTATTTCATTCCACAAAAAAAGCAATTTTATCCAATTCCTTTTTTCAATACCCTTCTATAATACAGATATCATCAAAAAGGAGGAAATATTCATGAACAAAAATTTTCAAAATGTATTCGACGCATTCAACAACGGCTTCTTAAAACTTCCGGCATCTAATACGGCATTCGCAGACATCCCGTGGTCAAAGCATCCCGTCTTTGAAGGCGTAGAGCTCAAGCACATCATCACGGCGAAAGACACTGCAGGACAGTTCAGCTATCATCTGGTGCGCATCGCGCCGGACAAAAGCATTAAAAATCACATCCACGAGACGCAGCTTGAGACACATGAAGTCATCGCAGGCTCCGGTATGTGCATCAACGATGGTGCATCCCTCCCCTATGAGCCCGGAACGATATCGATCATGCCCGCCGGTATCCCGCATGAGGTGAACGCAGGCGGTGACGGACTGTATCTGTTCGCCAAATTCTTCCCACCGTTATGCTAAGGCAGTCTGGTAAACGACTGCTTATATTCTTTCGGCGTAAGCTGTACAAGCTTGCGAAAGCAACGGTCAAAGTGGCTTTGGTCACAGAACCCTGTGGCAAAAGCCGCTTCGGTCACGCTTTTCCCTTCCTCCAGCAGCCGCTGTGCTTTCCTGACGCGGCACTGGATCTGGAACTGATGAGGCGTGAGACCGCAGACATTCTTAAACTGACGGATCATATGATACGGGCTTACCCCGATCTCCGACGCCATCGTCTCTATCAGTAGTTCGCTCTCCGGCATATCCGAAATAAGTTCCTTTAACTTCCTGGAATAATCAGGTTCTGTCTCCCGTGTCTGATCTGGGTATATACACAGAACGATCATGGAATATGGCACACCTTCGATCGGATCAATGGAGTGTGCAACATCCGGCAGGATGCAGAAAGATTCCCCGGCCTCATAAAGGCACTCCCGTCCCGCCTCAACAAGACGGACAGAGCCCTTTAACAGATATCCCAACATCATGTGGTTTGCGTGTGTATGTACCGGATAGGACAATACGGAATCCTTGTAATAGATACATTCCAGATTTCCTTTCCGATAATATGTCACATGATCCTGCATTGTTCTACCTTTCTTTCAATCACCTGTCTGTGATCACAAGCTCCGGGCAAATATCATGAAGTTCACTCGGAATCTCCGGCGCAATCTGCTCATCAAAAGCTACTGCAGCAGTATGAACCGGCGTTACAAAACGTTCCAGATACCTGTCATAAAAACCGCCGCCGTATCCGATACGGTGGCATTGCGGATCGAACACCGCCCCCGGAAGGATCATCAGTGCAGAGCATTTCGGCTTTTCACAAACGCCTGTTTCAGACTGTTTTCCCACTGACTGCCCCGCTTCAAACCTTCTTGTCTCATCCGCAGGTGGTTCCATGATTCCCTGATAGCCCGACTGCAGTTCCCCAATTGAATCAATCCGATAGAATTCCATTGATTTCCCGTCTATCCCAACTCTCGGGCAGTAGACATTCTTACCTGACCGCAACGATTCCCGCATCAATTGGAATGTATCAACCTCACTTCGAAAGCTCACAAAGCACAACAGCTCCTCTGCCTCATGATACCATGGATGGGCCATGAGTTTCTCCGTGATCCTTTTACTCTTTTCTCTGCGGACATCCTCCGGAATCTGATCCCGCAGCTTTAAATAACGGCCGCGAATTTCCCTTTTGAGTTCAACTTCCTTTTTCCAATTAACTTGTTCCCTTTTTTCCATACTTCTCACCAAGGTTTGTGATGCTGCCGTCCTTTTCCTGAATGTTAATATTATTGAGCTGTCCGCGCAGGTTTGCCCGAACATTTGCCACATATTCCTGCCTTAAGAGCTGCTGTTCTTTCTTTTCAGCATCCGTAAGTCCCTCCGCCTGAGACTTATGGTACAACTCGTTGATGCGCTTGATCTTCTCATCAATTCCCATGCGATCTCTCCTGTCATTTATGATAGTCCGCCACAAATTCCGGCAGATCAAAATTATCGTCCTTGTGCGCCACAAACATTGTGCCGAGATTACGCCCATCCATGATCCTGTGGATGATCCGGATATCCTCACTGTTCGCGATCACCATATCGGCACCCGCACTGGTGGCTATTTTGGCCGCGATGAGTTTGGTATTCATACCTCCCGTGCCGACACTGCTTCCCGTGCTTGCCTTTCCCATGCTCATCAGTTCATCATCCAGATGGTCGACCAGATCGATAAACTTCGCATTCTTATTTTTCCGTGGGTCGTCCGTATACAGCCCGTCGATATCTGACAGCAGGATCAGCAGATCCGCACCGATCAGCGCAGCCACGACCGCAGACAATGTATCGTTGTCTCCGATCTCAATCTCATACGTTGCCACCGTATCATTCTCGTTTACGATGGGGATCACACCCATTTTTAATAACTCTGAAAAGGTATTATGGGCATTGTAGCGGTTCAGATTGTCCACGATCGTATTTTTGGTCATCAGGATCTGTGCCGTCACCTGATTGTACTCCGCAAATATTTTCTGATACGTCATCATCAGTCTCGCCTGGCCGATGGCGGCGCACGCCTGCTTCACCGCAATGTGATTCTCACCGTGCTCCTTGTTGATATCCTTGATATGTACTGCTTTCTTCCCGGCTGCGATCGCGCCGGAGCTCACCAGCACCACATCCTTTCCCTGATTGCGCAGATCACACAGCTCCCGGATCAGCACTTCCATGCGGATATAGTCCAGATCTCCCGTCTCGGGGTGCTGCAGCGAGGAGGATCCGATCTTGATCACGATCCTCTTTTTATCCTTAATCCGCTTCCGAATCTCTTCATTCATTTTTTCACTCTCTCCTCATCATACCTGCCTGGTGCAAACGAACTGCAGGTTTTGTCTTTATCTGTCAGACATGCACTTCACGGCAATTTTGATCACTATCACTCTTCCGGCTTTGCAAACTCGGACGCTATGGCTTCCGCGACACGGATCCCATCCATTGCCGCCGAAGTGATGCCGCCAGCATATCCGGCTCCCTCGCCACAGGGATAAAGTCCACGCAGTGCACTCTGCATCGTCTCATCACGCGGAATCCTCACCGGTGAGGAAGTTCTGCTCTCCACCGCTGACACGAGTACATCGTCCGCATCAAACCCTTTTATGACATGTCCAAACTGTGCCATTGCCTCAAGGAAGCTTTCTGTCATCTCCCCGGGCAAGATTCCCGTAAGATCTGTAAAATAATACTGTCCCTTCATCGACGGCTGCAGTGTCGTCTCATGATCACTCTCTGACATCTTACCGCTATGGAAGGAATCACGCAAGTCCCCAAGCCGCTGAACCGGTATTTTCCCATTTCCTGCATCGAATGCGCGTTTCTCAAGCTCTCTTTGGAACGCGATACCTGCAAGCGGATGGTCTGATCCGAAATCGGACTTTCTCACGGACACAATGATCGCACTGTTTGCATTCTCACCGCTGCGGCCGCTGTAGCTCATACCATTCACCGCAAGTCTGCCCTTCTCGGAGGAAGCGTTCACCACATAGCCACCCGGACACATGCAGAACGAATACACACCCCGCCCGTTCTCTGTCTGTGCGGTGACTTTATAGGGAGCAGCCCCAAGAGGAGATGGATCTTCCCTGCCATACTGTGCCTGATTGATAACAGCCTGTTTATGTTCCACCCGGAACCCTGCCGCAAATTCTTTCTGTTCCATCGGAATTTTGCTGTCGTAGAGCATCTGAAAAGTATTTCTCGCACTGTGTCCGATCGCAAGCACCACGATGTTGCACGGAAGTTTTTCCTTCTCATTAACCAGCACGCCACTGACACATCCGCCGTCCTGAAGGATTCCCGTCACTTCAGCGCAAAATCTTACCTCGCCGCCAAGCATCCGGATCTCTTCTCTCATATGCTTTACGATAGAAATCAGCACATCCGTACCGATATGCGGTTTATTATCATAAAGAATGGACGGATCGGCGCCCGCTTCCACAAACATCCGAAGCACCTGCCGGTTTCTCCCGTCCTTATCCTTCACAAGCGTATTTAACTTCCCATCCGAGAACGTGCCTGCCCCGCCCTCTCCGAACTGTACGTTAGAATTGGGGTTCAGGACGCCTGTCTGCCAGAACCGATCCACATCCTGCCGCCTTGCGTCCACATCCATGCCCCGTTCCAGCAGGATCGGCCGATAACCGTGCCTTGCCAGCATGAGTCCGCAGAACAGACCTGCCGGACCCGTACCAATGATCACCGGTCTGTGTTTTGAAGGCCTGGTTCCCGACTGTGGGAAACGGTAGGGCACATCCTCCGCTGCTTTACACTTGCTTTTATCCATTTTTCTCACAGTCTGTTTTTCATCCGGCACCACACAGTCCACCGTATAATGATAAAACAGATCCGGTTTTTTACGCGCATCGATGGAACGCTTATTGATCGTATAAGTAAAATGCTCGTTTTTGTTAAGACGCAGCAATTTACGCAGTTTCTGTTTCAGTTCCTTCTCTGTATGATCGACCGGTAATGTCACTTGATTGATCCGAATCAAAATAATACTCTCCTATTCCCGGCAGCCATTCCTGCCGTCATCCCGGTACTCCATGCCCATTGCAGATTGTAGCCGCCGCATCTGCCGTCCGCATCCAGTAATTCCCCGGTCAGATATACACCCTTACATTTGAGCAGCTCCATATTTTCTGACACTTCCGTCAGTTTGATTCCTCCCGCAAGCACCTGGGCATCCTCGACGGGATTGGTTCCAACCACTGTCATCGGGAAATGTTTCATCATCCTTGACAGCTTTGCAAATTCGAAATCTGCAACGCGCCCTGCTGTCTCCGACGGACTGATCCCACACTGCTTCAGCAGGGCTAAAGCGACCTTCTTATGTACCGTTCCGATCAGGAAATCCTCCATGGATTTATAATACAGCGTCCGTCTGCGCTCCTCCAGAAGTTCTTTCCATTCTTTTTCCTTAAAGGATGGCAGAAAGTCAATCTCCACGGGAAGTTTCTGCTCCCGCAACAGACCATAAGCTGCAAAACGGCTCAACTGAAATACCGGTATCCCGGAAATCCCGTAATCGGTCAACTGCAGTTCTCCCTCTTCCGAATACGTATCAGTCCCTACATGCAATGTAATCGCAGCCTGACAGCGCACGCCGGAAAGTGCCTTGCAGAAGCTTTCTTCGCAGCGCAGCTGAACGAGTGCCGGCACCTGTTTCACGTAATCCAGACCGTATTTTACTGCCACCAACTGGGGAAGACTTGTTTTTGTCCCTTTTTTTAATCCGGCGGAAGTTCCACAGGAAAGGATCACACGATCAAACGGATACCGGCTGCCTGACTTTGTCTGTAACAAAAAACCGCTATTCCTTTTATCCAGTGCGACAACATCCTCATCACATACAACTTTGACGCCGAGATGAGTAAGTTCATGTCTGAGCACATCCAGAACCGCAGACGCCTGCTCACATTCCGGATACAGATATCCGTTTTTGGACTTGATCATCAATCCGATCTGCTCAAAAAAGAGCCGGGTCTGTCTGACCGCATCTTTTTTGAAAATCGTCCTGACACACTCCGGATCCTCTGACCGGTAATATTCTGTTTGAAAATCAAGGTTGGAGAGATTACATTTTCCGTTTCCCGTTGCAAGGATCTTTTTGCCGATCCTGTCATTTCGTTCCAGGATCGTCACCTGTGCGCCCTGCCTGGCGGCTGCAATCGCCGCAGTCATACCGGAAGCTCCTCCGCCCACAATTCCTATCTTCATAGTTCCACCTTAATATCAGCTTGAATAAGATTCCAGGAAATGATACAACTCACCCTCACCCGAAATCAATTTCTTCTGTATGATCTCCTCCTGCACGGAAGCCGGAAGATCCTCGAGCAAAATGTCTGTATATAAATAGACATTCTGCATATCCTCTTCATAGACGACAACATAATGATTCTCCGCCGTCAGATAAAACAGTGGTTCAGCCGGCGCCTCCACCACCTGATAATCCTTCCGAAGATGGATCCTGTCTCTGGAAAAGGAAAGCACCTCAACCGATATGAGTCCTCTCTTCTGCTCCTCAAGCGGAGGAGACATCGCATACAGATCCATGGACTCCACGAATTCTGTCCTGTCCATACCGATATATTTTCCCTGCACAGCCTCCTCATGTATCACAGTGCTGTCCAGATTTTTGTCATATTCCTCAATCTCGAGAACCGTATCGCAGGTGATGATCTCACTGTCCTTCTGATTCACCTGGATATGCTCGGCCTCTTCACTCTCCTGCGCCTCATACGGCTTCATTTCAGGAACGTACTCAGACTTCTTGGATTCCGTCCTTCTCTCGGGAACTTCCTTCTGCGAAATATTTCTGTTCGGATAAAACCATTTTTCACAAAGGGAGCCGGCATACACGCCTGATCCAAACAATATCATACCGCAAATAAAAAATAAGCTGATCTTTCCTACCGCTTTCACGCTGCTGTTGCTCCTGTCTGCATTTTGTCAGTTATGAACAGTATCAGCTTATTTTGTCTGTTTTATACATTACATGAGACGGCACAATGTCGCAACACGCTCGATCAGTCTTCCTCCCGGCAAACACTGCAGTTCTTCTGCGGTAGCTCCTTTGCACAACAGTAAAATAATCCAGTAGATCAGAAATCCCACTGCCAGAACCGGCAAAAGAAGCACGCCCTGTAATGCATTTCCAAACACCTTTGTGAGTAAAAATAAGATAACTCCCGTCACACCACCTGCAATCATGCACGGTATCTGTCTGACCAAAAGACTGTATCTCATATGGCAGCTTTTCTGCACAGCTGCGCCCATAAAAACACAAAGTGCAAACGCATATATGATATCGGCATACAAGGCACCTGACACATCAAGGTGCAATACCTCCAGCATCAGATAAAGGCTTGCAAAGTGGATTGCAAGTGAAACAGCCCCACAGATCAGCATAATCTTTGTTTTCTTGAGTCCTCTCAATACTTCCGCCATCAAAAATGCTGCCGAAAAAAGAATTGATGTGATACAGCCGGGCAGCAGAAGTTCCGCCGCGAACTCCGGATCCTGTCCGTGATAGAATGTCCGCAGGATCGGCACAGCAAGCGCACCGATCATAACGGAAAAAGGAATGACCACGACCATCACTCCGTGAAGCACCAATGATACATGATCCCTCAAATGCTGATAAATCTCCCTTTTCTGCAATGTGCGCACTTTTGCGGCCAGACTGCAGCTCATGCTGACCGCAAGGACGAACGGAATTAATGTCAAGATCTTGTATTTTCCATAGTAAATTCCCCACTGACTGCTGATGTCTGTGACAGACAGACTTCCATCCATAGATTTGCAGAATATGATCTGATCCACAAACAGATATCCTCTGAAAAACAGACCATGCAAAACGACCGGCAGAATCAGCAGCAGAAATCCCGAAACACATCCCGTTATACTCTCTGTCCTTCTTCCGACATCCTGCTTCGCCTGATTTTTGAAATAGGAACGTGACACAAGATACAAAAACAGCAGAAACAGGAGGGAGAACAATGCTCCCGCCGAAATACCGATCATAAATCCGGCAACTCCGAATGCTCCTTTATACTGATCGTTCTGTAAAAGCGCACCTGCCTTACCGCCGTAATCCGACATCAGTTTTGCGCCCACGAATCCCGCCACCAGCATAACGACAGTTTCAATGATCATGGAATACGCAGTCGGAACATTCGAACCGTTTCCCTGAAAATAGCCGCGCAGCACTCCACTGAATGAACAAAGCAGCAATGCAGGAGCCGCAAACAACATTGCGAAGCCGGCAAGAGGCTCCAGCAAAAACTGTGCTGCGATATACTGCCCTGCCACAACCATGCATGCCGTGCCAAGCAAACCGGTAATCATTGCATAACAAAGCGATACTTTGACAATCTTGCCTGCATTGCGGTACTGGCCATGCCGGATACGAACCTGCATCATAGATGCCGCGGCATAAGGTATTCCATACGCGGACAATAGCCACAAGACAAAGAAAAGTCCATAACATGACGCATACACGCTGTTTCCGCGATCTTTTACCATATTAGTCAGCGGAATCTGTTTCAAGACCATGCAAAGCCCTGTAATCAACGCTGCAATCGCAGTGATACCACCCTGGGCAATTAAATTTTTCTTCTTACTGTTTTTCTTTTGCACCTTTTCATCCTTATATGTTAAAGTTTCCCGTGTTACATATTCTGCTGTTACAGGTCACGTGTAATCCCGAGGCGTTCCAGCGAATCGCTTTGCTTTTGCTCCATTACCGCTGCTTCCTCCGGTTCCATATGATCATATCCGCACAGATGAAGCATACTGTGCGCTGCAAGAAACGCAAATTCCCTAAGCTGCGAATGTCCATACTCCTCCGCCTGTCTCTTGACATGATCCACGGAGATCATAATGTCACCGAGCAACAGTTCTCCGCTCTCCGGGTCAAAGTAATCCGCCTCGTGCTCTGACACTCTGTCAAAGTCCGCCGGACGGTTAAAATCAAGATTGGGAAAAGAAAGTACATCCGTTGGCTTATCAAGATCACGATATGTTTTATTGTACCGGCGGATTCCTTCCTCATCCGTGAGCAGCACATTGACCTGAACCTCATAAGGGCACTGTTCCTCCTCTAAGATATCATTTGCGACCTTTTCCACAATTTCTTCCGGATCGAACGGGAAATGAACCTCTGTCTCATTCTCAACGTAAAAAGTCATAATAAAGCTTCTCCTTCACGAAAATCTCCTGCATCACATTCAGTTCATGAATTGTGATACTGCTGTTCAAAAGGCTTCCATTCTCCTGCTTTTTCTTAAAAATAACCTCGACGATCTGACTGTAATCCGGCTGCTTGTCCGGTTCCCTGGAAAATATGTACAGAACCATGGAAACAACCGCATCCGCAAACATCACGATCGTGCTCTCCTTGGAGCGGTAATCATGCTCCATACATTCCCTCAGCACCTCTCTGATATCCGGCGGGAACTCATTCTCCTCACAGATCTGCTGAACAACATCTGTCTCGCTCATCTGCGGATCATACTTCTCTTTGAATATTTTCCCGATGCGGTGATAATAGGCACCCGCCTTTGCCAATGCGCAGTCAGCGCCGATCGCCGCAGCAATCCGCTCACTGAAATATGCCGTATGTAAAGCCAGGAAGTAATCCTTTCTGGCAATCTCTTTCATCTCCGCCATCAGGCTGAACTCCGGATCATTGATCTCCATATAGCGATTCCGGTATTTGTGGACAATAGCATAACTGAAATACTTCAGTACACAGAACAACAGAATCCCGGAAAAGAAAAGATTCAGCACCGGGAAAACAAACATGCCCACAGACAGGTGCTCGTTGATAAAAAGGATCAGACAGGCCATCTGTGCAACTGCAAAAAACAAAAGCGAAAGTGCGATCGGAATTCCGACACGAAAATGCGCATCCAGATTCTGAAAGAGCAGGATTGCAAATGCACCTCCAAGGAAATACATCAGAAACACATTTGTGGATGTCTGCGCAAGAAATACGGTATATATCAGAACCGAACTGTACGCAAACAGTCCGAGAAAGCTGTTGCCAAACAATCCGAGTGCAACCGCAAAGGGAAGCATCGGCCACACTGCCGTCGGAAGTTGGGAAAAAAAACCTGCGAGCAGTACCCCGCTCAGATAGATCATGGCAAACCTTCCGATATGAAATTCATTATTATAGAGCAGTGTATGCGTGGTCTCTCCCTGAAACCATGCAAACACAACACACAGAGAACTGCCGGTCAGGATCACGGTATTGCGGATTAAGTCAGCAGCCGGTCTCTGGTACAGCCATGCAAAGCAGACAGAAAGCAGTGTCGGAACTGCCACCATCAAAATGCTCAATACAATTTTTCTTGCAGTACTTTTCTTTGACATGTTTTGTATCCGTTATCTTTCTGCTTTTTTGCTTCTTCTTTTACTGTTATAGTTTTCCCTCTTCTCATACGTCTCATAGGCATTGACGATCTTCTGCACAAGGGGATGACGTACCACGTCTTTGCTTGTCAGTTCGCAGAACGCGATATCATCAATATTTCGCAGGACACGCATCGCGACATCCAGCCCTGACTGTGTGCCGGGTGCCAGATCCTTCTGTGACGCATCTCCCGTGACTACCACTTTTGATCCGAATCCAATCCTTGTCAGGAACATCTTCATCTGCGCCGGAGTGGTGTTCTGCGCCTCGTCCAGTATGATATAAGCATTATCCAATGTTCGCCCACGCATATAGGCAAGTGGAGCGACCTCGATCAGTCCCTTTTCCATATTCTTTGCAAAACTCTCCGCTCCCATGATCTGATAGAGTGCATCATAGAGCGGTCTTAAGTACGGATCGATCTTGCTCTGCAGATCACCCGGCAGGAATCCGAGTTTCTCCCCGGCCTCGATTGCCGGTCTGGTCAGGATAATCCGCCCCACCTCGTCATTTTTGAAAGCTGTGATTGCCATCGCCATCGCAAGATAGGTCTTGCCGGTTCCCGCAGGTCCGAGTCCGAACACGATCATGTGATCGCGAATGGCATCCACATACTGCTTCTGACCAAGCGTCTTCGGCTTAACCGGTTTACCGTTTACCGCATGGCAGATCAGTTCCTTATCCATCTCAAGCAGAGCGTCCTCTTTGCGCTCCCTGCTCATCTCCAGCGTATAATCCACGTTCTGTTCTTCTACTATATTTCCCCTCTCTGAAAGCGTAATCAGGCTCTTTAACACACTGCGCGCCCGGTTCACATTCTCCTCATCACCGGATATCCTGACTCCCTCATCTCTGTTGACGATCGTCACATGAAGGTCGCGTTCTATCTTTTTGACATAACTGTCACATTTTCCGAATACATTCTGCATATGCTCCACAGGCACATTCATCTTCACTGTGAAATCACTCATATACTGTCATCCTACTCCTCTGCTGTCATTTCCTGCTCTTTCGCAGGCAAAGGCTGCTCTGTCTGCGTAACGACAAGTGTTCCGGTCTTTTCCACAACCGTAAAATCCGCCGTCAAAATATAATTCACAGAATCTTTTTTTATTGTAACATCTTTTCTGATAATTTGTACCCCTTTTTGGCGAAAACCTTCCAATATTTCGTCCAGAAACTCTCCGCACAATTCTTTTGCCTGCTCTTTTGAATGATTTCTTTCTTCAATCACATATTCACGGTACTGACAGTTCCCAACAGCGATTGGCAGGAACAGATTTTGAAGCAGCGCCGCCTGCTTTTCCTTAACAACACAATCCTTTTTCAGATAATCCGGTTCACTGACGGGAAGTTTCCACTCTCTGCTCCCAACCCTGAGATACGGAATCTTCTTTTCACGTCCCGTGTAGTTTTTGGTCAGGTAATGAATCGGGATCTTTTGCTGATAACGGCAGTCACATTGCAGATAAATATCCGCATCCGCCCTGCACAGCAAATACTCCTTTACCGTTGCATCTTCATTGTATACCGGAACCGCTCCGCTCACCAGAAGCTGTCCCTCCTCCACATCATCCCCTATCTTTACCCGGGGCACACCGCTTCTCGTGATCATATTGACGATCCTACCCTTTTTATCGGCGGTAAGATCCATTCCCCCCATATCTCCGGTCTCATACTCATCCGGATTCGGATGTGTGTTTTCTTTGATCTGAATTACAAGTTTTGTCCCCTCAATCCTCGCGGAGGTCCATGTCACCAGGTCAAAATTCTTTCGGATATCCCTCTCCAATTCCTCGGGTTTCAGATCCTTTTTTGCCATGCCGCATACAATCTGTCTGGTCTCCAGAAAATCGAGCAGCACATCATCCGTCAGCGTGATATTTCCCGTAAAATCGATCGTCCAGATAAACTGTGACATAATCTGTAAAAAGATCAGACAGCCGAGAAGTCCCGCTGCAAATACACTGCGCTTTTTTATCTTTGGTACAAAAAAAGGAAGTCCGTACCTGTTCAGCACGGCTACCCTTGTCTTTGTTTTTTTCACGATGGGACGAAGGCAGAAAAACCCTTTGATGCTGACATACATTTCGTATGATTCCCCGTGGTTTTCAATTCCCCACAAAAGGATACCCTTGTTCCCACACAAATTCAGAAAACGTTCCGGCGAATAACCCCACACTCTGATTCTGACGTATCCTCGAAAAGAATGGATCAGTCTACCCATTACTGCCTCCCTCAAAGGATTCATAACGTACGCAGGAAATATTCCCGCTTATCTTCATATCCTCATTGGTATAGTAGTCAATGGACAGGCTGTTTCCCTGAATACAGATCTGGCATGTTTTCCCCTGAATCAGTATTCCCTGTTCACTGTATTCTATGATCCCCTTGTAGTTCTCTATCCACGCTTCCCTGTTCCCGGTGAGTGTGACAATAGAAGCTCCCAAAAGAAGATCCTTTGGAAGCTTCAGTGAATTGACTACAAGTTCTCGTTTCGACGGCTCTGTGCCGGTCTGATTTCTTCTTTTTCCCATAGCACAGTATATGCTGCCATACTACGGTGTTATGACTCCTTTGATAAACGGCTTCTTCTCAACAGGAGATTTGCTGAAGCTGTATGCCTTCAGGAAGCGTTCCTTTGCCTGCGCTATCTTGTCCCTGTCATTTCCGTGGATAACTGCGATCGATTCCCCTTTTTTCACAAAATCTCCGACTTTCCCTCGAAGCACAAGACCAACCGACAGATCAATCTCGCTCTCTTTCGTCTCTCTGCCGCCTCCTAAAATCAGCGAGCAGACACCGATCTCATCACACTCGATGTGGGAAATATATCCCTCTCTGTCGGAAAGGATGTCTTCTACAATCGATGCCTTCGGCAGGAGTTCCGGATCAAACACAGCTCGGTCATCACCGCCCTGCGCCCGCACGAACTGTCCCAGCTTCTGCAGTGCACTGCCGTCCTCGATCACCTTCTTCAGATACCCTTTTGCTTCCTCAACATCGGAAGCTTTGCCTCCCGCAATCAGCATATAAGAGCCGAGAGTCATGCAAAGTTCCACAAAATCATCCGGGCCATTCCCCTGTAAGGTTTCGATCGCTTCCCTGACTTCCAACGCATTTCCGACTGCAAACCCAAGCGGCTGATCCATATCGGAGATCACCGCATACGTCTTCCTGCCGGCGTTGTTTCCGAGCGTTGTCATCTCCTTTGCCAGTGCGAAAGCTTCCTCTTCCTTCTTCATGAATGCGCCGCTGCCCGTCTTGACATCCAGCACGATCGCATCCGCGCCGCTGGCAAGCTTTTTGCTCATAATGGAACTTGCGATCAGCGACATATTGTCCACTGTTGCCGTGACATCTCTCAGCGCATACAGTTTCTTATCCGCCGGGGCAAGATCCGCAGTCTGTCCCATGATCGCAATTCCGATATCGTTTACGTTCCGGATAAAAGTTTCCGTGCTGATACCTGTTGTAAATCCGGGGAAACTCTCCAGTTTATCGATCGTTCCTCCGGTATGTCCAAGCCCTCTTCCACTCATCTTTGCAACGGGGATCCCGCACGCCGCCACCATGGGAGTGAGTGCAAGTGATGTCTTATCCCCAACGCCGCCCGTACTGTGCTTATCTACCTTAATGCCGTGAATTGCCGACAGATCCAGCGTCTCTCCGCTGTATTCCATCGCTCTTGTCAGATAGAGTGTCTCTTCCTCATTCATCCCCTGAAAATAGATCGCCATCATCATGGCAGACATCTGATAATCCGGGATCGAACCTTCAGTATAGCCACTGATCATAAATTTGATCTCATCCTCATTCAAAACGCCCCCATTGCGTTTCTTCATGATCAAGTCATACATTCTCATACCTGTAACCCCCTTAGTCTTCTTCCTCCGTATCCGGAAGCATCGGATTGTACCGTGAAGTTCCGATAAAACGGTCTTCCAGAACCACACCGTTTAAGACCACCTCAAGATACGTATTGGCTGAGAGACTGCCCGTCCTCACCGCATGAAGTCTGAAGGATGCTCCCGCCGTCTTTAATGCATTTGTATAGATATTCACAGTCAGCTTTTTATTTTCCGTATAAGTTTCAAACAGAACGGGAAAATCAAAATCATTCCTGATCTTTAAGTCTTTGCTTCCCGCTGAGATCGCGGCGTCCTGTCCCAGCGGCAAGTAATGTACAGGCATACTGTGCGGATGGCGTTCCGTCACGGTCAGACCACTGTTCATTGCCGCATTATATACCGTGGAAGACACCTGACAGATGCCTCCTCCCATCGCCTGGATCACTCTACCGTTCATATATGCGCCTGCTTCCCGGTAGCCGTTGGCCGCCGTTCTGGGCAGGAACGCATCATTCATCGAAATCTCCTGTCCCGGATAGAGAATCAGCATATTGATATTTGCCGCAGCCCGCTCCACATTGTTGCAGCGGTTTGCCGAACTTCCCTTATAACTGGTCGTACACGTTCCCTGCAGCGTATAACGATCAGCAGCCAGTTCCTCCGGGATCTCGGACGGTATCAACTGCAGCTCCGTATCTCCAAGCGTCACTTTCACATTATCGCACTTGTCACTCACAAGCATACGATGCAGTTCATTCAGAATCTTACTTCTTCCTGCCTCATTGATCTGATAATATCCAGCCTCCGAATAAGGGATAAAAGATGTCTTTTCCTTTGACAGATAATACACCTTCTGCCCTTCTGCCGGTATCCCTTTTAACATCTGATTCAGGGAATCCATATACATATCCGGCAGATAAGTATCTGCAATACAACACAACTTGCTGCCATCTGCATTTTCCTGAACAACAACAGGCATCGTCATCATATCAGCCATACTGACTGTAAGGGAGGCGCCTTTTGCCTCCATGGTAAAGGTCTGATCCAGCCTGTCGGCCTTCAGATCCGACACATACACTGCGTATAGCCCCTCTGCAGCGCAAGCTGTCACCGGAAGCGCCATAAACTGTAAAGTGGCAAACGCCCCTGTCAAAACAGCAGAAATTACCATCCGAACTATTCTTTTTTGATCTCCATGATGTCTGAAAACACGCATTTTCTCCGACTCCTCAATCACTTTTTTTATTGCCAATGTTGTTCCACCATCACTATTTGTGATAGGGTTCCCCGTTCACAATGCGGAATCCCCTGTAAATCTGCTCAAGCAGGATGACTCTCATCAACTGGTGCGGAAAGGTCATATCCGAGAAACTGAGTGACTCATCCGCCCTCTGCTTCACGCTCCCATGCAGTCCCAGTGAACCACCGATCACAAAGGCGATATGGCTTTTCCCCTCCACGCCGAGTTTCTCAATCCGGTGTCCGAACGCTACCGAATCCGTCTTGCATCCGCCTATATCAAGGATAATCTTATAGGCATCCTCAGGCAGTTTCTTCAAGATCCTTTCTGCCTCCTTTGCCTTCACATCATCCTCAAGTGCCTCTGATGCCCCGTCAGGCGTCTTTTCATCAGCCACTTCCAAAATCTCGAGTTTACAGTAACGGGTCAATCGCTTGCTGTATTCAGCGATCGCATCCCGGAAATAGCTCTCTTTGATCTTTCCGACACAGACAATCGAAATCTTCATGACTGTCCACCGAAAATTTCCGTATATAGCTGATCCACCAGTGTATCCAGAAACCCGTCTTCCAGATTCAGGAATTTCTCTGAGATCAGTTTCTTCATCTGTTCCGAGCGCCCGAAATATTTCTCTTCCTCCGTAAGAGCAGCATCGGAACCGGTCATACTGTCAATCTCCTCCGCCTTAAGAGATGATCTGCACCACGCAAGCACTTCATCCCGCAGTGTATCCTCCGATACGACCTGTTCCTTGCAGCTGCGGAAAGCTCTCATGGATTGGATCCCACAGACAAACAGCACAAGGAAAAAACCTCCCAACACACCGATCGCAAGGTAATTCCCCGCCATAAAGCCAAGCGGCAGAATCCCTGTTACCGTCAGGATCAGAAACAGCAGACCAATTCCTCCGACAAGGATCAGCGTATATCCGGAAGATTTATAATCCTCGGCTCTTTGGGCACTGTTCTGATAAGTCCCCATCGAGCCTCTCTCTTCCGTTTCCTCTGTCTGCTCCTGTTCCTCCGGCTGCGCTTTGCTTTCCTGCTTGAGAAATACTTTGATCAGCTGTTTTGCCCTGTCAGCCTCGGAAGCATTTACATACAGCTCACAGATTTCTTCTGCCCCGTCCTCCTGTATATATGCGGAATGAACCCCGCTGTATTCCAGGAAAGAACAAAGATTTTCCATCTGCGCCCTGTCGCCAAAGATCACTGCAGTCTTTTCTTCTTCCAGCAAATCTACCAGTTCGCAGCCACAGTCTGCGCACACCTTGATTCCTTCCACATATTCGTTTTTACATTTGGGACACCATGGCATGATGCATTTCCTCCTATTTCTGACTCAGATACTCGTCAATCCCTTTTGCGCCCGCTTTTCCGGCTCCCATGGCAAGGATTACTGTAGCTGCTCCCGTCACGGCATCGCCACCGGCATAGACACCTTCTTTTGTGGTCTTTCCGTGTTCCTCATCAGCAATAATACATTTCCATTTATTGACTTCAAGTCCCTCTGTCGTAGAAGAGATCAGAGGATTGGGCGATGTGCCGAGTGACATGATGACCATATCCACATCGATCACAAACTCCGAGCCCTGTACTACCACAGGTCTTCTGCGTCCTGACTCATCCGGCTCACCGAGTTCCATGCGCACACATTTAATCCCGTTTACCCATCCGCTCTCATCGGAGAGGATCTCCACGGGATTGGTCAGAAGGTCAAAAATAATCCCCTCCTCTTTTGCGTGGTGTACCTCTTCCACTCTGGCCGGCAGTTCTTCCTCGCTTCGCCTGTATACGATATGCACCTCAGCACCAAGTCTGAGCGCCGTTCTTGCCGCATCCATCGCAACGTTTCCGCCACCGACAACGGCAACTTTCTTTCCATGCATGATCGGCGTTGTGGAATCCTCCCTGAACGCCTTCATCAGATTGCTTCTGGTCAGATATTCGTTTGCGGAGAACACACCGTTCGCCTGCTCTCCGGGAATCCCCATAAACTTCGGAAGACCCGCTCCGGATCCGATAAATACCGCGTCAAAGCCTTCGTCCTCCATCAGTTCATCGATGGTAGTGGATTTTCCGATCACCACATCGGTCTCGATCTTTACACCGAGTGCCTTGACATTCTCAATCTCTTTCTTTACTACCTTTTCCTTGGGAAGACGAAATTCCGGAATGCCATATACCAGTACACCGCCCGCCTCATGCAGTGCCTCAAAGATGGTCACATCATAGCCCATCTTAGCCAGATCTCCCGCACAGGTCAGACCTGCAGGGCCGGAACCGATCACGGCAACCTTTTTGTTTTTCTTTTCGCCGCAGCCTTCCGGCTTGATCCCGTTCTCGCTCGCCCAGTCAGCCACAAAACGCTCCAGTTTACCGATCGAGATTGGCTCACCCTTAATGCCTCTGATACATTTGCCCTCACACTGACTCTCCTGCGGGCAGACACGTCCGCAGACTGCGGGAAGCGCACTGGATTCGCTGATGATCTGATATGCCTTCTCAAAATCGCCTTCCTTCACCTGCTCGATAAACGCCGGAATATTAATTGCAACCGGACATCCTTTCACGCACTGGGCATTCTTACAATTAATGCATCTGGAAGCTTCCTCCATCGCCTCTTCTTTGTTGTATCCGAGACAAACTTCCTCAAAATTCGCTGCGCGAACCTTTGCCTCCTGCTCGCGCACCGGTACTTTCTTTAATACGTCCATTACTTGTCACCTCCGCAATTCCCACATCCGCCGTGATGTGTGTCACCTTCCTGTGCCTTTAACATAGCTCTGCCCTCTGCCGTCTTGTAGATCTGCTGACGTTTCATCGCCTGATCAAAATCTACCAGATGTCCGTCAAACTCAGGGCCGTCCACACAGGCAAATTTCACCTCACCGCCGACTGTCACACGGCAGGCGCCGCACATACCCGTGCCATCCACCATAATGGGATTAAGGCTGACAACTGTAGGAATATTCAACTCTTTTGTGAGTTTGCATACAAATTTCATCATGATCATAGGACCGATGGCAATACATACGTCATAGGACTTGCCCTCTTTCTCAACCAGATCCTGAATCGTCTGCGTCACCATTCCGCTTCTGCCATAAGATCCGTCATCCGTGGTCACATAGTAATTTCCCGCAACCGCTTCCATCTCTTTCTCCAGAATCAGCAGATCCTTTGTCTTGGCACCGACGATCACATCCGCCGCGACACCGTTCTCATGCAGCCACTTGACCTGCGGATATACCGGAGCCGTACCGACTCCGCCTGCCACAAACAGGATCTTCTTGTTCTTAAGCGCTTCCTTGTCTTCACTGATCAGGTCAGAAGCGCAGCCGAGTGGTCCGACAAAATCCCTGAAGCTGTCTCCCGCCTTCAGCGCCGACATCCTTTTTGTCTCTGCTCCAACCGTCTGGAATACGATCGTTACCGTTCCGGCAGTCCTGTCATAATCACAGATCGTAAGCGGAATACGCTCTCCCTCATCATCCATCCTGACAATTACAAATTGTCCGGGATAACAGGATTTTGCCACTCTTTTTGCTTCCACAACCATATAATATATGTTTGCGGCAAGTTCTTTTGCTTCCAAAATCTTGAACATAATATCCTCCTCATACTGTTTTCTTATGTTTACAAAATTCTTGTTAAACGTTATGTATTCTCAAAGCACTGTATGCTTTTTCAGAAGGAAACGACGGAATACGATCCGTCCGCTCCCAGCGAAGCCTTATATAACTGTCCGTTGTCCGTTCCGACACAATACAGATTCCCCGTCTTGGTGTCCGTTCCGGTAGGATCCTCATAATATTCCACAACCAGATAATACGACTTCTGATTGATCGTGATTGCCGTACTGCAGATATAGATATTTCTTCCGGGTTTTCCGGGCACCGTGCCGTCGACTTCCAAAAGGATTCCCTGGTTCTTTAATCCCATGACCAGCAGATTCACCGCATACTGTACATTAATAAACGGTTCAAAGGCAAACCGGTATCTCTTTGTCACCACTTCACTCGCATCGCCGTCCTGACTGTAAGAGATAAAGCAGTAAGTACTGTCACCAAAGGGCAGTGCTACGGGATTGCTGTAGGGAATGCTGTCTTTGGTAGGCGTAGTCCCGTCCACCGTATAATAAACAGATTCACCCTCCGGCACTGTCACCGCAATGGTCTGCGGCTCCGTATAACTCCCTTCCGCCAGACTGACT
Source organism: Lachnospiraceae bacterium (assembly GCA_022779165.1). GTDB lineage: Bacteria > Bacillota > Clostridia > Lachnospirales > Lachnospiraceae > VSOB01. The sequence goes on along the minus strand of JALFTO010000124.1, from coordinate 2,852 downwards.
TCAGGCTCGTGTGCCTGATTCAGGATGATCTGATACGTACATGTCGAAGCCTCACTCTGAATTCCATACTCATTTATGAAAATTGCCTTGATCGTCACAATCCCTCCGTCAAGAAAAATCGGAGTCTTATAAACTTCACTGTGAATATCCGGGGTGCTTCCATCCATGGTATAGTACACGGTTCCGGCTGTATTTGCAGTGAGTTTCACCGGAAGGATCTCCTCGTATGTCCCCTGCGGATAACTGAATTTCGGAGGATTGGCAATATACCTCGTAAATGTATTCACAATTTTGGCGGAACTGCTGGAACGTATCAACTGATTGATCGCCTGATAATCTCCCTTTGCCTCATAAATTCCGATCAGGTTCTCATATGCCCGCTCATTTTCTCCATCCATACTGATGATGTCCTCAAAAGCGGTCACGGCATTCTTGTCCTGATGATCCAGCACATAGTACTCTCCCAGCTGATTCCGAATCTCAAGATCGCTGCTGTTCCTATCGACGGCACGCAACACCTGCTCGATCGCCTTGTCATACTTCTGCTGCGCGGCATACTTCTCTGCCTTTTCCAGACATTTTTCCGGAGAATCATCTGCACCGAATACGATAATCCCGACCGCGAAAGCCGCAAGCAGGAACAGGACAGCAATAACCGAGCAGATCAGCGTGATCTGCCTTTTGCTCCACTTGGATCTTCCGGACACCTTTGTACTCCCGAACACATCATCCTCTGTCCGGATATCTGTTGTGATTCCCTCAAGCGCATGATTGATCTTATCTTCTATTTCCGGCTCAAAATCGGGGACAATCTGAATCTCCTTCCCACAGTTGGGGCAAAGCAGCTTCCCTTCCTCAATTTCACATCCACAGCCCAGACACCTCATAGGCTAATGTTCCTTTCTCACTGTAAAAATTCTTCACGGAAAACACTCTTCCATTTTAACAGATTTTAGGAATTTGTACATCTGTAAATGCAGGATAACGCATTTTCAGAACAATCCGGTAATCTTTCCGGTATCATCCACATCGATCTGATATGCAGCCGGCTGTTTGGGAAGCCCCGGCATGGTCATAACCGAACCCGTCAGCACGACAACAAATCCAGCCCCCGCAGACACATATACTTCCCTGACATTCAACGTAAACCCATCCGGTCTGCCGAGAAGCGTGGGATCATCGGACAGAGAATACTGTGTCTTTGCCATACAGACAGGGAAAGTGCCAAATCCCATCTCTTCAAGCTTTGCGATCTGCTTTGACGCTGCGGACTGATACGCAACATCTTTTGCACCATAGATCTCTTTCGCGATCTTTTCGATCTTTTCTTTAATCGAAAGATCATCCTCGTACAGAACCCGGAAACGACTCTCCGTCGTTTCAAGTGTGTGCAGAACCTTCTCGGCAAGCGGAATTCCTCCCTCGCCGCCCTTTGCCCATACTTCAGACACAGCGAACTCACACCCTCTGTCCTCGCAGAACTTTCTCACAAAATCAACCTCAGTCTCAGTATCGGACACAAACGCATTCAGCGTGACCACAACGGGAACCTGATATTTCCGGAGATTTTCAATATGCTTCTCCAGATTTACGATTCCTTTTTGGAGTGCGTCAAGATTCTCCGTATTTAACTCATTTTTCGGCACCCCGCCATTGTATTTGAGCGCGCGGACTGTCGCGACCAGGACAACAGCATCTGGCTTAAGCCCTGCTTTTCTGCACTTGATGTCAAAAAACTTCTCCGCGCCAAGATCAGCGCCGAAGCCTGCTTCCGTGATCACATAGTCCGCCATTTTCAGTGCTGTCTTGGTCGCGCGCACTGAATTGCAGCCGTGCGCGATATTGGCAAAAGGCCCACCGTGAACAAGTGCCGGCGTATGTTCCAGCGTCTGGATAAGATTGGGTTTTAACGCATCCTTCAGAAGTGCCGCCATGGCTCCGACCGCATGAAGCTGCTCTGCCGTCACCGGCTGTCCCTCGTAATTGTATGCCACGATGATCCTGCCAAGACGTCTCTTCAGATCTGCCATATCATCCGCCAGACAGAGGATTGCCATGATTTCCGATGCCACTGTGATCACAAAATGATCCTCGCGCACCGTACCGTCCGCTTTTGCGCCAAGGCCGACAACAATATTGCGAAGAACTCTGTCGTTCATATCGAGACATCGTTTCCACACGATCTGTCTCGGATCAATGCCCAGTATATTTCCCTGCTGGATATGATTGTCAAGCAGTGCCGCAAGCAGGTTGTTGGCGGATGTGATCGCATGAAAGTCTCCGGTAAAATGGAGATTTAAATCCTCCATGGGCACGACCTGTGCATAACCGCCTCCCGCAGCGCCGCCCTTGATGCCAAAGCATGGGCCGAGCGACGGCTCTCTCAGCGCGATCACAGCTTTCTTGCCCATCTTACCGAATGCCTCGCCGAGACCGACTGTGACCGTGGTCTTTCCCTCTCCGGCAGGTGTCGGATTAATGGCCGTGACCAGGATCAGCTTTCCATTCTCTTTGTCCTTAAGTCCTACAAGGAATTCGTCTGAGAGTTTCGCTTTATACTTTCCGTACAGTTCCAGATCATCCGGTGCGATATCCAGTCTGCCTGCTACTTCCGTGACAGGCTCCATCACCACTTCCTGTGCAATCTCAATATCTGTTTTCATCATCGTCTCCTCCTGTCCTTACACACATTCCTCTATGTATTGTTCAAATTCTTCCATACTCATAAGAATCTTGCGTGGCTTAGTTCCTTCTTCCTCTCCGACAACGCCGGCCTCGTACAACTGATCCATGATCCGGGCCGCCCGGTTAAATCCGATCTTAAAGGCCCTCTGCAACAGACCGATGGAAGC
>JALFTO010000114.1 GCA_022779165.1 Lachnospiraceae bacterium | reverse complement strand
ATAAAGCCAATTTTCATCTTCATAATTACTGCAAGCCATTGCGATTCCAAATCCATCGGAAGAGGTACTAAAATAGGAAACCGCTCTGCCTGGATATCTTGTCCAAAGTTCATTTTGCCATAAATATTCACCAAAAGGTCGTCCTTGGCTGCAGTCACAGGCTGCTTGATTTGCTTCTTCTTGCGTAGGTGTAAGATAGAAGAAATAGCTGCCCATATCGTACCAAGTATAGTATTGATAACCGTCATACCAATGTCCGGAAGTTGCAGCGGCCTGCGCTTCAACCCTATTCGCGCCGACATATTTATTGCTTACATACGCAACACTTCCGTTATAATCAAACCGATACCATCCGGTCTCGTTGCATTGCCCGTTAACGGTTATTTCGTCATTGGCAGAAAGTCTGCCGAGTTTGTTCCCGTCTGTGCTTGGAAGATTGCGCACATTTACTGTATTCTGTGCATACATTACCGCCGTCATATCTGTGAATGTATATTTTGTTTCAGGAACAGGTGCTGTTGCTACCGGTTCTTCAACGATATTCGTTTTAGCAGTTGCTTCCTTTAAAACTATTTCCTGTGCTTTGGCGGTCATACTTTTTGCACCGCAACCGATACACGTTAGAATAAGCATAGCACCGAATAATAATCCGAGACTCCGTTTCCTCATAGCATTTTCTCCTTTGTAGTAACTGAATAGTGCGTGATGATTGGTTAAGTATATATTGCTGTTTCTACTATATTATAAACGACAGGAGTTTGTCGATGGAATTAAGGAAAAATTTACTTGCGAATCTGAAAATTATGGTGTATAGTCGTCAATGATTATGTGGGATTTGCCCAAAAAACAAAACAGACAGAGGTATGAACTATGGCAAAGTATTTAGTGATCGTGGAATCACCCGCAAAAGTGAAGACTATCAAGAAGTTTCTGGGATCCAATTATGAGGTGGCGGCCAGCAACGGTCATGTGCGGGACATGCCAAAGAGTCAGCTCGGAATTGATGTAGAGCATGATTACGAACCCAAATATATTACAATCCGCGGGAAAGGTGACATCCTTGCCAATCTGCGCAAGGAAGTGAAGAAGGCAGACAAGATCTATCTGGCAACCGACCCTGACCGCGAGGGGGAAGCGATCTCCTGGCATCTGTACCATGCACTGAAGCTTGAAGATAAAAAAGTATATCGTATCACATTCAATGAGATCACCAAGAATGCGGTGAAAGAATCTCTCAAAAATCCACGTGAGATCAATATGGATCTGGTGGATGCGCAGCAGGCGCGCAGAGTGCTTGATCGTATGGTGGGTTATCGGATTTCCCCTCTTCTGTGGGCCAAGATTAAGAGAGGCTTAAGCGCCGGAAGAGTACAGTCTGTGGCGTTGAGGATCATCTGCGACAGAGAGGATGAGATCAACGCTTTTATCCCGGAGGAATACTGGAGCCTTGACGTTCTTTTGGATATGAAAGGGGAAAAGAAGCCTCTTTCTGCCAAATATTACGGCACGAAGGATGGAAAAAAGACGATCTCTTCCAAGGAGGAATTGGATGGAATCCTGAAGGATCTGGAGAAGGCCTCTTATCAGGTCAAAGAAGTGAAAAAGGGAGAACGCCTGAAGAAAGCGCCGCTTCCTTTTACGACATCCACGCTGCAGCAGGAGGCGAGCAAAACGCTGAATTTCTCCACGCAGAAGACGATGCGTCTGGCGCAGCAGCTCTATGAGGGAATCGATATCAAGGGCTCCGGTACGGTCGGTGTCATCACGTATCTGCGTACGGATTCCACACGTGTGTCGGATGAAGCGGAAGCGATGGCAAAAGAGTACATCACAAAGAATTATGGGGAAGAGTATGCTGCGGGAACCGGGAATGCCAAGAAGGGCGGGCAGAAGATTCAGGATGCCCATGAGGCGATCCGTCCTACCGATCTGTCAAGGACACCCGTTGCCTTAAAAGAATCGCTCAGCAGGGATCAGTTCCGCCTGTATCAGCTGATCTGGAAACGCTTTGTGGCGAGCCGGATGACGCCTGCCAAATATGAGACGACATCGGTAAAAATTGCCGCGGGCGAGCATCTCTTTACTGTTGCGGCATCCAAGGTGCTCTTTGACGGTTTTATGAGTGTCTACACAAGTGACGATGAGGAGAAGCAGGAGAATAACAGACTGGTAAAAGAGATCGATGAGAACACTCTCCTTACCTTTAATAGTTTTGATTCCAAACAGCATTTTACGCAGCCGCCGGCACATTACACGGAGGCTACGCTTGTGCGCGCACTGGAGGAACTCGGTATCGGACGTCCCAGTACCTATGCGCCGACCATCACCACGATCCTTGCCAGAAGATATGTGACCAAGGAAAACAGAAACCTCTATGTGACAGAGCTCGGTGAAGTTGTCAACAATATGATGAAGGAGGCATTTCCGAGTATCGTGGATGTCACTTTTACCGCCAATATGGAAGGACTTCTCGACAAAGTGGAAGAGGGAGTCGTTGGCTGGAAGACCGTCGTTTCCAATTTTTACCCTGATTTGGATGAAGCGGTCAAACAGGCGGAAAAGGAACTGCCTGAGGTTAAGATTGCCGATGAAGTTTCCGATGAAATATGTGACGCGTGCGGAAGACAGATGGTGATCAAGTACGGTCCGCATGGGAGGTTCCTGGCTTGTCCCGGATTCCCGGAGTGCCGCAATACCAAGCCTTATTTTGAGAAGATCGGAGTGCAGTGTCCCAAGTGCGGAAAGGATATTGTCCTGAAGAAGACCCGCAAGGGCAGAAAGTACTATGGCTGTATCGACAATCCGGAATGTGATTTTATGGTATGGCAGAAGCCGTCGGATGTAAAATGTGACAAATGCGGTTCCGTCATGCTCGTAAAGGGCAGCAAACTGGTCTGCTCCAATGAGGAGTGCGGCAACGTGACGGAAAACAAGAAGAAAGAATGAATTGACTGAATAATGTTGAAGAACAATGAAAATTGTGCTACGATAGAAATAGCATTGAAAGAGGACGGAAAAGGGAAAAGGTGGCGTATAAATAGTTGACGAGAGGAGGTCGATCCGATGAGCAGTGTGCAGTTATTGGATAAGACACGCAAGATAGGAATGCTTTTGCACAACAACAATTCCAGCAAGGTGATTTTCAATGACATCTGCAATGTCATGAAAGAGATCCTGGGATCCAATGTGCTTGTGATCAGCAAGAAAGGCAAGGTTCTAGGTGTCGGGATCGCGGACGGCGTGGATGAGATTGAGGAGCTGATCGATGACAAGGTGGGCGGTTTTATTGATCCCATGCTGAACGAGAGGATGCTCAGCGTACTCTCCACCAAGGAGAATGTGAATCTGGAAACGTTGGGATTTGAGCGCACGGATGTGAAGAAGTTCCAGGCGATCATCTCACCGATTGATATCGCGGGTGAGAGACTGGGCACACTCTTTATCTATAAATGTGATCAGCCGTATGACATTGACGATATTATTTTGTGCGAGTACGGCACCACGGTGGTAAGTCTTGAGATGCTGCGTGCGGTTAATGAAGAGTCGGCAGAGGAGTCGAGGAAGCTTGCCGTGGTAAAATCGGCGATTAGTACGCTGTCATTTTCCGAGATGGAAGCGATCACACATATCTTTGATGAGCTGAACGGCATGGAGGGGATTCTCGTAGCCAGCAAGATCGCGGACAGAGTCGGCATCACCAGATCGGTGATCGTCAATGCGCTCCGCAAGTTTGAGAGCGCGGGCGTAATTGAGTCGAGATCCTCCGGCATGAAGGGGACTTATATCAAGGTGCTCAATGATGTGGTGTTTGATGAGATCGCGAAGCTGAAGCAGGGAGAGAAAAGATGATCAATTCCAATGCGTTTAATTATATCAATGTTCTGGACAAGACAGCGGATGCAGCCTGGATCAGGAATCAGGCGATCTCCAACAATATTGCCAACGCGGATACCCCGGGATATAAGCGCGAGGACATCAACTTTGAGGGAGAACTGAAGCGTGCGTTGGGCAATTCCAGATACACTTCCATGGATGCCAAGGTTGGCAATCTGAAGGTCGGGAGTCTTAAACCCCGTACTTTCAAGGATTATAACAGTGTTTCCTACAGGATGGACGGGAATAATGTGGATATTGATACCGAGAATGTTATGCTGGCGGCAAACCAGCTGAAGTACAATGCGATTATGACCGGTGTCAATCAGGAGTTCGCAAATCTCAAGCTTGTGATGAAGTAGGAGGGTACATATGAGTATTTTTTCCACATTTGATGTGAATGCTTCGGGGTTAAGCGCTCAGCGTTACCGCATGGACATCATTTCCCAGAATGTGGCGAACGCCAATACGACAAGGACCAAGGACGGCACACCCTATCGCCGCAAGGTCGTAACGTTTGAGGAGAAGAATCAGCAGACCCCTTTCAGCAGGGTGCTGAATGTGGCAAAGGACAGGTATTCGGGAACCACTCTGCGTGTGGGCTCCGCATTCGGAACCGTGCGCGATCAGTATACGGGAAGCGGTGTGCGCGTGGATATGGTTACAGAGGATACCTGGACCGATATGAAGATGGTGTATGATCCTTCTCATCCGGACGCGGATGAGAACGGCTATGTGACATATCCCAATGTCAACATCGTTACAGAGATGACGAACATGATCGATGCGAGCCGCGCATATGAGGCAAATGCCACAGCCTTCAGCGCCAGCAAGGCCATGGCACAAAAGGGGCTTGAGATGGCTCAGTAAGGCTTATGATAGTATCGTAGAAGCGTTTGGCGTTGCGGTAGCAGTAGGTAAGTGACAGGGCAAAGGAGAAACGACCATGGACATCACGTCATTATTTCGTGTAAATTCAGGTGCGGTGCAGGAGGCGGCCAAAAAGACCGAGATGGCAAAGCGCGCCGCTGCAGAGGAGGAGCACAAAGATCTGTTCGGAGCCATGCTGGATTCCGCGATCGATAATCTCCATACGACCAACAGTTATATTTCCGATATGGAGAATGAGGAGATTAAGGTTGCACTGGGGGAAACGGACAATACACATGATCTCTCCATTGCACTGCAGAAAGCATCTACGGCGCTGCAGTATACAGTGGCAGTCAGGGATCGCTTCCTGGAGGCGTACAGAGATCTCATGCAGATGCAGATCTGATCATGGTATGCTTGCACCGGTGATGTGAGGATACGGAATGTTAGATACGGAGTGTTGTAGCAAATGGTTGACAGACTGAAGGAGATCCCCCAGAAGATTCTGGAGTGGTGGAATAAATTTACATCCAAACAGAAAACGATCATTATTTGTATAGCGGCTGGTGTCGTAGTGACACTGGCTATTTTGGTGACGATTCTGACCAGACCGCAATATGAACTGCTGGCAACATGCGAGAGCACCAAGGAAGCATCACAGATCAAGGAACTGCTCGACGGTGAGAATCTGACTTACAGGGTGTCCGATGACGGATATCAGATCTATATCCTGAAGGAACAGCTTTCAGATGCTAACCTGTTGTTAGGGGCAAATGATATCCCTGCGGCATCCTATGATCTGAGCAACGTGATGGACGGCGGTTTTTCCACGACAGAGGCGGACAAGCAGAAGAAGTATAAACTCTACATGGAGAATCATCTCGAAGAGGATCTGACCCGGTTTGAGTCTGTCAAGAAGGCCGATGTGCAGCTCTCCCTGCCGGAAAATGACGGTACGCTGTTATCAAAAGAGGAGGAAGCGTACGCCAGTGTGATCCTGGAACTGGAAGGTGAGTTCACGCAGGATAACGCATCTGCCATGGCGCAGTTTGTCAAAACTGCCCTGGGCAATGAGAACGCCAATAACATCACGATTCTGGACAGCATGGGAAATTTGCTCTTTTCGGGGGAGGACACCTATTCCGTGACAGGCAATGCCAGCAATCAGCTGTCCGTGAAGCAGCAGGCGGAGAATCTGGTGCGCAATGAGGTCAAGAAAGTCCTTCTCGGCACCAATGAATACGATAATGTGGAAGTGGCAAGCAACCTGTCTTTGGATTTCTCCACGACGGAACAGACGGAGCATCTGTTTTATCCTGCGGATGGGCAGAGTCAGGGTGTGCTGAGTCATGAGGATATTTATAATGCGGAGAATGTAAACAGTGGCGGCGGAGTGCCGGGAACGGATTCGAACAGTGAGACGACATACGTGATGCCGGACAGCGAGAATTCCTCGTCAACGGTCTCCGAAGAGTCGAGAGATTATCTCCCGAATGAGAGGATCACGAGCCAGACGATTCCGCCGGGACTGATCAAATATGATGAGTCTTCCATTTCGGTGGCAGCGATCACCTACAAGGTGCTCAGAGAGGAAGATGCCAAGAGTCAGGGACTGTTGGACGGCATTACGTGGGAGGAATACAAGGCAGCGAATTCGGAGAGAGTCCGCCGGGATGTAGATCCGGAAATGGTCAATATGGTTGCCATGGCAACGGGGATAGCGGCGGAGAACATTGCGCTGGTGGCGTATGACGAGCCGATGTTTATCGATGCGGAGGGCGCAAATATCAGTGCGACAGATGTGATCCAGGTCGTTCTGATCCTGCTGATCCTCGGACTGCTCGGTTTTGTGCTGTTCCGCAGCATGCGCGGCGAGAAGCAGCCGGAACAGGAGGAAGAGTTGGAGGTTGAGGATCTCCTGCAGTCCATGCAGGAATCCGAACTTGAGGATATCGATCTGACGGAGGTTTCCGAGACCAGAAAGATGATAGAAAAATTTGTGGATGAGAATCCGGAGGCGGTTGCAAATCTGCTTCGCAACTGGCTGAATGAGGATTGGGGGTAACGTCAATGGCATCAACGACAAATGAAATGTCCGGTTTGCAGAAAGCGGCAATTCTTCTGATCACTCTCGGACCGGAGCGATCCTCCACAATTTTCAAACATTTGAAAGAAGATGAGATCGAAGAGCTTACGCTGGAGATTGCCAACACGAGAAGCATTACACCTCAGATGAAAGAGGAAGTCTTAGAGGAATTCTATCAGATCTGCCTTGCAAAGCAGTATATCGAGGAAGGCGGTATCGCTTATGCCAAGGAATTGCTTGAGAAGACCTTTGGCGCTGAGATGGCAAGGGATGTGATCGGCAAGTTGACGGCATCCTTGCAGGTGAAGCCTTTCGAGTTTGTGCGCAAGACAGATGCTTCACAGCTGCTCAACTTTATACAGGATGAGCACCCGCAGACGATCGCACTCGTTATGTCTTATCTGTCAGCGGCTCAGTCAGCGCTTATATTGTCGGCACTGCCTCCTGAGAGACAGGCGGATGTGGCAAGGCGTATTGCCCTTATGGACAGGACAAGTCCCGATGTGATCAAAGAGGTGGAAAAGGTGTTGGAGTCCAAGCTGTCCTCACTTGTGAATCAGGATTACACGATCATCGGCGGTGTCGATGCTGTCGTAGATATCCTGAATTCTGTTGACCGCGGTACGGAAAAGCATATCATGGAGACTCTGGAGATCGAAGAGCCGGAACTGGCGGACGAGATCAGAAAGAAGATGTTTGTGTTCGAGGATATTCTGTTGCTTGATGACAGGGCGATTCAGCGTGTGCTGCGTGACGTGGATAACAATGATCTGGCGATCTCGCTCAAGGGAGCCAACGAGGAAGTACAGAATGCGATCTTCAACAATCTGTCCAAGCGTCTCGGCGTCATGATCAAAGAGGATATGGAGTTTATGGGACCTGTGCGTATGAAGGACGTGGAGGAAGCACAGCAGAAGATCGTAAACATTATCAGGAAACTGGAGGACTCTGCGGAGATCGTTATTTCCAGAGGCGGAGGAGACGAAATTGTTGTCTAGTAACGGGAATTTGTTTAAACGGTTCTTTGTTTCCGTTGATGGGGAAGAGAAACGCGTGATAGACAGTAATGAGCTGGTGTCGAAGCGCCTGTCGGGAAGCGGAAATGCAGAGAATATGATAGCGGAAAGCGATGAAGACGGTGAAGCTGACGGATGGGGTGAGGACGGTTTTCAGAGCGGCTTAAGCGCCAACCAGCTTGAGGGTCTCACATCGGACAGCGATAACCCCGGTGCGGTGATCAAAGCGGAACCGCCGGCTCCGCCACAGCCGGTATATGATGGGCCGAGCCCGGAGGAGCTGATCGCGCAGGCGCAGGAAGAGATCGAAACCATGAGGCAGAAGGCCAGCATGGAGATTGACGCTGCGAAGAAGCAGGCGGTTCAGGAGGGACACAAAGAAGGCAGAAGCCAGGGATATCAGGAAGGTATGGCTTCCGCGAAGGAGCAGATCGACCAGAGCAGGCAGCAGCTCGAAGCAGAGTATCAGCGGCGCATCGAAGAACTGGAGCCGGAGTTTGTCAGACATATCACCGGCATCTATGAGCATATATTTCATTTAAATCTGGAAGTTCACAGAGATCTGGTATTGCAGCTGCTGACCAGATGTATGTGTGAGATCGAAGGCAGTCAGGATTATATCATCCATGTGTCGCCGGAGGATTATCCTTTTGTGAGTATGAGTAAGAATAAACTCACTGAGGTACTTGGAAACAAGAGTGCCACAGTGGAGATCATAGAGGATATGACGCTTAAGAAGAATGAGTGCATGGTTGAGACAGATGGCGGGATCTATGACTGCAGTCTTGACAGTCAACTGGAAGCGCTTCGCAAGGAACTGCTGCTTTTGTCTTATGATGACCGGGCAGAGTCGTGACGGACGGGGTGTTTGACATGGGGACGGAAATCAATTTTGCAAAATATGATCAGGTAAAGAGTAAAACCTTCTTCAAGAGAATGGGGAAGGTTTTAAATCTTGTGGGCCTGACAATCGAATCTGCCGGACCGGACGCGAAATTGGCGGATGTATGTTACATCCATCCGGAAGATGATGACGGAATCGGGATCATGGCGGAAGTGGTCGGCTTCCGGGAGGGCAGGATCCTGCTGATGCCCTATGAGAGCACGGAAGGAATCGGTATCGGAAACCTGGTGGAAAATACAGGGAGTTCCCTGAGAGTCAGCGTGGGATCCTTTTTGCTGGGGAAGACGGTGGACGGTCTGGGACGACCCACAGGACCGGAGGTCATCATTCCTGAAAATGTGCACCACTATCCGGTGGAAGCAGCACCTCCGGATGCCATGAGCAGAGCCATTATCGATCAGGTGCTGCCACTCGGTGTCAAGGCGGTGGACGGATTGATCACCGTAGGCAGGGGGCAGAGGATCGGTATCTTTGCCGGTTCCGGAGTGGGAAAATCCACGCTGCTCGGTATGTTTGCGAGGAATACGAAGGCAGACATCAATGTGATTGCGCTGATCGGAGAGCGTGGCAGAGAGGTCAGAGAGTTTGTGGAGCGCGATATGGGCGAGGAAGGTATGCGGCGCTCTATCGTGGTGGTTGCCACTTCGGACAAGCCGGCTCTTGAGCGTAAAAAGGCGGCGATGACCGCCACGGCGATCGCGGAATATTTCAGGGATCAGGGAAAGGATGTGCTCCTGATGATGGATTCCCTGACGCGTTTTTCCATGGCACAGAGGGAGATCGGGCTTGCGAGCGGAGAACCGCCGGTGACCAGAGGATATCCGCCCAGTGTGTATTCCGAGATGCCGAAACTTTTGGAGCGTGCAGGACGTTCCGACAAGGGATCCATCACGGGACTGTACACGGTTCTGGTTGATGGCGATGATATGAATGAGCCGATTGCAGACACGGCGAGAAGTATTCTCGACGGGCATATCGTGCTGAACCGTAAAATGGCGCATAAGAATCATTATCCGGCGATCGATATCCTGCAGAGCATCTCGAGATGTATGAGTTCCATCGCCACAAAGGAACACAAGAAGGCGGCCGGGAAACTGAGAAATGTACTGGCAACCTACAATGAGGCGGAGGATCTGATCAATATCGGGGCCTACAAGAAAGGGAGCAATGACGGCATCGATTATGCCATCGACAAGATCGATGCTTCCAATCAGTTCCTCATGCAGGACACGGACGAGAAGTTCACCTTCGAGGAAACGGTGCAGATGCTGCAGAAACTGTATGAATAGAGAGATGTAAGGACGGACTATGGCACGGTTTATTTACCGGATGCAGAATATACTGGAGATCAAGAGAAAGCTTGAGGAGCAGGCGCGGATGGAATACGGCCTTGCGCGGGCAAAACTGAACGAGGAGGAGGAGAAACTGGAACAGTTGAGACGAAGGAAAGCGGATTATGAGGAGCTTTCGAGACAGCTGTTACAGGAAACACTGAAGCTTCGCGAGGTGCGCGAGGCGAAGGAAGCGATCCTTCGGATGGATGAGTTTATAGAACGCCAGAAGCAGGAGATCAGGAAAGCCGAGCAGGCGCTTGAGCAGGAGCGCATCAAACTTCAGAAAGCAATCCAGGAGCGTAAGATCCATGAGAAACTCAGGGAAAATGCTTATGAGGAATATCTGCTCGAGGAGAAGGCGGCGGAGAATCGCGAGATCGACGAGTTGACAAGTTATACCTATGGACAAAAAAAATCAGAGGATTAGTGGCGTATGGCAGATAAGACCGAAGATCAGGTTGTGGAAAATACAGCCGACACAGACGAGAGAAAACGTCTGAAGGAAGAACGCAAAAAATTAAAACAGGAGCAGAAGGAGCAGCGCAAAGAGGCAAGGAAGCGTGCGAAGGAGCTCGCAGAACAGGAGGAGCAGTACGAGGACGGCCCGGGAGGTTCCGGCCCGGTGCTGTTGGTAACGCTCATCATCGTTGTCGTGTGGCTTGCCATTCTCGCGCTTTTGATCAAGTTGGATGTGGGCGGCTTCGGTTCCGGCGTGCTGCGTCCGGTACTTCAGAATGTTCCGGTGATCAATAAGATCCTCCCTTCCGAAAAAATGGCGAATCCGGGCAGCGGCGAGGATGAATATTACGGTTATACCGATCTGAAGGATGCGGTGGAACAGATCAAACGTCTGGAACTGGAACTTGAGAATGTTCAGACGGCAAGGCAGCAGGAAAAGGAAAATATCGATGAACTGCGCGCAGAGATCGAACGCTTAAAGACATTTGAGAACAATCAGGTCGCTTTTGAGAAGATCAAGAATGAGTTCTACAATGAAGTGATCTACGCGGATAAGGGCCCCGGCGCCGATGAGTATATCAAGTATTATGAGGCGATGGATCCCGCTACGGCCGCACAGCTTTACCAGCAGACGATCCAGAAGCAGCAGACGGACAGCGAGGTCAAGGATTATGCGGCGGCATATGCGGCAATGAAGCCAAAGGAAGCGGCGGCAATCTTCGAATCTATGCAGGATGATCTGGATCTCGCGGCACGTATCCTGAATGAGATGGGGTCTGACGACAGAGGTAAGATTCTGGGAGTGATGGATCCGGAAGTGGCTGCAAGACTTACAAAAATTATGGAGCCAAGCTCTTGATTTATCAAGAAGTTTGACCGATATATAAGTAAGGAATGAACAGTGCAGACTCGGAAGCCGCCGGCTTGCCGCTATCCGCAGATGCAATGTTCATTGCTATCGCGCACCTTGAAAATTTAAGAAAGGAGGAAGAACATGACCAGTGCGAATGTAACACAGACCGCCGGTTTCCGGATGTCGGAAGTGGCGGCAGCAGGCGCTGCGAATACTTTAAACAGTGCGGCAGATGACAGCTTTTCCCAGGTTATGGACCGCACCGTGCAGACGTCTGACAAGGGCAGGCAGAATGTCTCTCAGAATGAGAAGAGTATCCGGGCAAAATCCCCTGTGCAGAAAGTCAGCAAGAATACGGTGAAGGACAGTACCCAAAAGACGCAGTCGGAAGATACGGATCCGCAGACAGGCATTACGGATGAAGTAAAAGATGCGGTGGAGGAAGCTGTACAGGAAGTAAAGGAAGCAGTGGCAGAGCAGCTTGGGATTTCCGTGGAAGATCTGGAGCAGCTTATGGAGGAACTGGGAATCTCCGCAGTCGGTCTGCTCGATCAGAGTAATATACAGCCTCTTGTGATGGCGGCAGTCGGAGAGACCGATGAACTCAATCTGCTGACAGACGGGGACTTGTATCAGACAGTGCAGGATCTGACTCAGACAGTGGGAGAACTGCTGCAGGAGGTACAGACGGATCTTCAGGTAGATGACGAAGGTATGGCGAAAATCCTGGAACAGATGGAGATGACGGAGCCCGAAGCATTGCAGGAGGATCTTTTGGCAGACGGAGAAACTCAGAAAGGACCGATAGTGATCTTTGAGGAAACAGGCAGTCAGGAACCGACAGAGACAGTCCGGACGGAGGTTTCACAGACGGTTCAGACACAGACAGCCGGGGAGACGGAGAAGATAGCGGACGCTGAGCAGGACACCGTGCCTGAGAGTGCCACGACAGAGGAACATGTTGAGATTGCAGTCCCTGAAAACGGTCGGGACGACAAAGCTTCCGCGCAAGGCAGAGAAGGCGGAGAAAATCATATGTTTTCCCAGAATTTCGCCGGACAGAACACACAGGTATTCGGAAATGATCTGATTCAGACAGAACAGTCGCTGCCTGTTGAGACAGCTGATACACAGAGGATTATGGAGCAGATCACCGAGTATATCAAGATCGAGGCAAAGCCTGAGATGACAGAGATGGAGCTTCAGCTTCAGCCGGAGACTCTTGGTACGATCAACGTCAGACTTTCTTCCAAAGAAGGTGCTGTCACAGCTTATTTCACGGCACAGAATGATACGGTAAGGGCGGCAATCGAGACACAGCTCGTACAGCTTAAGGACAGCCTGAACGATCAGGGAATCAAAGTGGATGCCGTTGAGGTGACAGTGGCCAGCCATGAGTTTGAGCGAAACCTTCAGCAGGACAGAAACGGTGAGGACGAAGGACAGTACAGGGAGTCAAAGAGAAAAGGAATCCGCAGGATCAGACTTGACGGGGAGGAGTCCATTGAGGATATGGAGCTTTCCGACGAGGAGCGCATCACGGCGGAGATGATGGAACAGAACGGAAATACAGTAGATTTTACAGCGTGAAAGGAGAATGGAAATGAGTTTAGTAGCACCCGTAAAGGATGGAAAGATCCAGGATGTATCAGCTTCCGGCACATCGAATTCCACAGAGAAAGAGAAAAAGACGGGAAGTTCATCACTGGATAAGCAGGCATTTCTTCAGCTTCTGGTAGCGCAGATGAAGTATCAGGATCCTTTGGAACCTACCAGCAACACGGAGTATATTTCACAGCTCGCAACGTTTTCCAGTCTGGAAGAGATGCAGAATATGCGTTCGTCGATGGATCTGCAGAGAGCTTCTTCCCTTGTGGGACAGGAAGTGTATATGAAGACGACTGATTCTACTACGGGAGATACGGATTTTGTCCATGGAATTGTGGATTATGTTACTTATGAGAACGGCAAAGCATTCCTGTCGATAGGCGGGTCGCTGTATCCGCTTGATGATCTGGACAGCGTATACAATCAGGAGTACACAGAGGCTTACAGCATGGCGTATGACTTCACGGTAGCACTCAACAAACTGCCCTCCGCAAGCAAACTGACGGTCAGCAATTTTGAGGATGTTGAAAAGCTGCAGAAGATTTATGAGAGCATGAGTGACTATCAGAAGGGTTATCTGACGAACGATAACAAGACAAAGATTGAAGAACTGATCGCAAAGATGAACGAGATGAAGAAGACGATCGAGGAAGCGGAAAAAGCGGAGGAATCATCTTCGACAGACGAAACACAAAACGAAGACGGGACATCTTCCACAGAGGAGACGGAAAATACAGACAAGACATCTTCTGCAGAGGAGACGGAAAATACAGACAAGACGTCTTCTGTAGAGGAAACAGAAAACACAGATAAGATATCTTCCGAGACAGAGGCAGAAGCTGCTGACGAGACAGTTTCCACGGAGGGAAGCAGTGAGGCAGAATCGGTAGCGGAAGAGACACAGTCCACGGAGGGAGAAGAGAGCGGTGAAGGTACAGAATAGCCAATATCTTTCCGCACTGCAGATTCGTGACCGGTACCTGAATCAGAAGGTTCAGACCGGACAGACGGAAAGCCCGGCGAAGGGAACTTCTTTTCAGGATATCCTGAATCAGAAGGCAAATCCGGTGCAGGAAACTGCCGGGTTGAAGTTTTCCAAGCACGCTGCCAACCGGCTTGAGAATCGTAACATCAGACTTACCGAGGATCAGATGGAGCGGCTGAACGGGGGCACGCAGAAAGCAGGCGCGAAGGGAATCAGGGAATCGCTGGTGATCGTGGATCAGTTCGCGTTTATCGTGAATGTACCGAATCACACAGTGGTGACAGCGATGGATCAGACAGAAGCAGACGAAAATGTATTTACCAACATTGACGGTGCCGTAATCATGTAGCCGGACCTTACAGGAGGCGAAGGTTCCTGACTGACAGAGGGAACCATTTACGGACCGGGTAAAAGCTTAGGAGGTCATTTCATTATGATGAGATCAATGTATTCTGGTGTAGCCGGACTGAAGACACACCAGACAAAGATGGATGTAATCGGTAACAATATAGCCAATGTAAATACCACATCCTACAAATCACAGTCAATCAATTTCAGTGATCTGATGTATCAGACCACATCAAGGGCATCGGGGCCGAATGCGACGACAGGCCGTGCCGGTGTCAATGCAAAACAGATCGGTCTCGGCGTACAGTCGGCGGCGATCAGCACTTCCATAACGACAGCGGGTTCCACACAGACAACGGGAAACCCGTTTGATATCAAAATCAGCGGCGAAGCATTCTTTATCGTGAGCGGCGACGGCAGGAGCAACTATTTCACGAGAGACGGTTCCTTCTATGTGGACGCGGCAGGTAATCTGGCGATGTCCTCCACCGGATATAACGTGATGGGATGGCTGCCGGATCCTTCCACCGAAGGAACGACGATCAAGAAGGACAGTGTTCAGGCACTGCGTGTCTTGAGTGCGGCGAATATGACGTATCCGCCGGAATCGACGACGGAGGCTTATGTGGACGGTATCCTGGATAAACTGGAGCCCGATGCGGGAACTTCCGCAGGTAAATCCATGAATCTAAGTTTCTTTGATGCGCTCGGCTACAGCTACACAGCAAAATTCAGTATCCATGAGACGGAGACAAAGGGACAGTATACGGTACAGCTTGATGACATTCTGAATGCGGACGGCGATTCGCTGGTGGATGTGTATGGGGTGAACAATATCACTGATATTGCGAATTTTGGCGGATCCAAGACAGAGCAGACCACACAATTATGTCAGCTTGCCAAGAATGCAAGTTACGATTCCACCAACAAGGTGTTCAAGATGACGATGGGTCCGGATGAGTATCTGATTGATTATAATGAAAAAAAGATCAGCGGTGTGACATACACGGTGGATCCTGCCACAACCAGTGTAGCAGCGGGTGGAACAGTGAAAATGCTCGGAGAGGGCAAGGTTTCAAAAGATGATCTGGAGAGTGTTTACGGCTTGGTGTATCAGGCAGATACCAAAAAGTATTATATAAGAGATCATGTGACGGGAACAGGAAAGGAAGTTGATGATACTGAATGGAAAACGATTTTAAAGATAGACGATTTTAAATCCGCTCCGGTGATTAATGATGATGGAAGTGTGTCTTTTGAGATTGAACAGACTTTTACGGCAGACAATGCCGCGGCAGACTATGATTCAGCATCAAAGACGTTTAAGGTTACGCTTCCCGCTACTGACACATGGAAAGCTTACGACCTTGAAGAGCCGGGAAATGGTAAGGAATATTCCTATGATGTTGCTCCCGACGGCCAGGCGCAAGTGACGACCACGATCACAAGGAACGGTTACAACCTTATCTTCAACACGGATTCCGGTAAGTTCGTCTCGATCAACGGCGGCGATGCCGTAACGCTTGACTTCAATGAGACGGCGAGCGTGAAGGGCGGCGGTACGGCGCAGCTCGGCAACTTCTCCGATATCAATATTGACTGGAGTAACGTGACATGGTTCGCAAACGGCGGCAGCTCCACAATCTCGGCACAGTCCGGTACGGAGGACAAGGGAATCGGCGCCGGCAGGAAGCTCGGACAGATGTCAGGTGTCAGCATCCAGCAGGATGGTACGATCTATGCGACCTATGACAACGGTATGACCAGACTCCTCGGACAGATCGCGGTGGCAAAATTTGCCAATGCGGCAGGTCTTGAGAAGGCAGGCGATAACCTGTATGCCGCAACCTTGAACTCCGGCGAGTTCGACGGAATCGGAATTGACATCACGTCGGACGGTGTTGGCAGCATGTCGACCGGATGTCTGGAGATGAGTAATGTGGATCTCTCCGCGGAGTTTACGGAGATGATCACGACGCAGAGAGGTTTCCAGGCAAACAGCCGTATCATTACCGTGTCAGATACGATGCTGGAAGAACTTGTCAATCTGAAACGATAATACATAAGACGTTTATAATTTGAATGATTTTTGAGCTTTTGGGTGCCGGGTTACGCGTGTTAACGTGTGATCCGGCACCCATACAGCATGGAACGAAATTGCAAAAGAAAGTAGACAAAAAGAGAAAAGTTTAGTAGAATTGTGTAGAAAGGATATTTTTGCAATAAAATGCGAAAGTAGTTAGGTGACGTTCGTGGATCTGGCTTCGGTAATCGGTCTCGTTGTATGTTTTGCGATGTTAATATTCGGTATCGTCAGCAGTGGTGGCCTGGCTTCAGTCATCGATTTCCTTGATCCGCCCTCCGCGCTGATCACATTCGGTGGAGCGCTGTGCGCGGTCCTTACGATGAACAGCATGGCTGATTACGTGAACGGATTAAAGAGTTTTACGCTGGTATTCAAATCGCCGGTGCTGGACACACCGGGAGTGATCAGCAAGATCATCGAACTTTCCAACATTGCAAGAAAAGAAGGTCTGTTATCGCTGGAAGAGGCGGCAGGCAATCTGGAGGATCCTTTCTTAAAAAAGGGAATTATGCTGGTTGTGGACGGTACGGATCCGGAACTGGTACGTGCCATCATGGAAACGGAACTCGTGAACATTGATGAGCGCCATAAGAAAAATATGAGTTTTTGGGAAAATCTGGCATCCATGGGACCTGCGTGGGGTATGATCGGTACTTTGGTGGGTCTTATCAACATGCTTAAAAAGATGGATGACCCGTCTGCAATCGGTCCCTCCATGGCGGTTGCCCTGATCACAACGCTGTACGGGTCACTGCTCGCCAACTGGATCTGTACTCCTGTGGCAACGAAGCTTAAAGTGAACAATAATGCAGAGCTGACCGTGAAAGAGATTATGATCGAGGGTCTGCTTTCCATTCAGGCAGGTGAGAACCCGCGTGTCATTGAAGAGAAACTGAAATCCTTCCTCGCACCTAAGGACAGGGTAACCGCAGGTGAAGGCGGAGGTGAGGCAGATGGCTAAGAAGCGGCAGGAAGATCCGCCGGCCGGTTCACCGGCATGGATGGCCACGTTCAGTGATCTGATGAATCTGCTTCTGTGCTTTTTCGTCCTTCTGTTTTCAATGTCTACCGTTGATGCGCAGAAGTTCGAGATTATCGCGGCATCTTTTTCACAGACATTCAGTGTGTTCCATGCAGGCTCCACGGCGATCGGAGACGGCGTGCTGGTCAGCAACGGTGTCAGTCAGCTCAATGAACTGGACGATTATGTGAACAGCATGGGAAAGGCTCCCACCGATGAGGAGAGTAAGATTGATTCTCTTGAGGAAATGTCTGCGTCGCTGGATGCGGAGAAGCTGAAGAAGTCCGAGGAACTTGCCGAGAAGATCGAAGAGGCCATGGACGAGCAGCAGCTTGAGAAAGACATTGATATGGAAGTGACCTCACAGTATGTGCAGCTGACACTGAAAGGCGCACTGTTGTTTGATTCCGGAAGCGATCAGCTCCGTGAGGAGGCTGAGCCGATTGTGAGCAAACTGGGACAGATACTTGAGCGTTATGCGGAGAGTACCATCGAGATCGAAGGTCATACGGACAACGTTCCGATCCATAGCGCGAGATTTGCGAATAACAATGAACTCAGCAGTGCGAGAGCACTTTGCGTATTTGACTATTTTGTGGAAAATACATCTCTGAGACCGGAGATGATCAAGCATTCCGGCAGAGGGGAGTATGTTCCGATCGCGGATAACTCTACACCGGAGGGAAGAGCCAAAAACCGTCGGGTCGAGATTAGAATTTATCATACGCTGAGCAATTATTAAGGCGGAGGAGGATTCTCTCATGAAGAAGAATTTATTATCGATTATCATACTTGCGCTCTTGGTGGTGAATCTTGTTCTGACCACGATTATGATGATCAGTGTCAGAAGTGCAGCCGTCAAGACATCAGCGCTGATATCCGATATCGCAGGCGCCATGAAACTGGAGCTTTCCTCGGGTGCGGGAGCCGGAGCAATGCGACAGGATGTTCCGATGGAGGATGTTGCGGTATATAAGATTGAGAATCAGATGACAATTCCGCTTAAAGTCGGGGAAGACGGGGAAGCCCATTTCTGCATGGTTTCTGTCGCGTTATCCATGAATACAAAGAGTGAGGGGTATAAGACCTACGGAGCAGATATCAGTTCCAAGGAGAGTCTGATCACCAGCGTGATCTACGACGTGGTCGGAAATTATACTCTGGAGGAAGCTCAGGCTGATAAGGATGGCATGAGGAATGAGATCTTGAAGGAGATTCAGGCAATGTTTGATTCCGACTTTATTTTCCAGGTGGCCTTCAGCGATATTATTTTCCAATAGGATTATGTGATACATAATCAGCCAGGAGGTGAGCCGCGTGGGGGAGGTTTTATCCCAAAGCGAGATTGACAACCTATTATCAGCGCTTAGCAGCGGTGAGCTTGATGTAGATGACATACAGGGCAAAGAGGAAAAACAGGTCAAGAATTACGACTTTAAGCGTCCTGCGAAGTTTTCAAAGGAACATCTCAGAACCCTGGAGATCATATATGAACATTACGGAAGGCTTCTCTCTACGAATCTTCCGGTATATCTTCGGAAAAATGTGCAGGTCAGCGTGACCAGTTCCGAGACGGTTACCTTTTCGGAATTTACCAATGCACTTTCCAATCCCGTTATTTTGGGAATCGTTAATTTTCAGCCGCTTTCCGGCAATATTATCGTGGAACTTGCTTCCAATCTGGGCTTTGCGATCATTGACAGGATGCTCGGAGGGCAGGGAGTTCCGCTGGAGAGACCGAGGGAGTTCTCGGAGATCGAGATGACGATCCTTGAGAAGATCATGGTGATCTGTATGCAGCTTATGCGGGAACCGTGGAAAAATGTGGTCGACATCAGTCCCGTGATGGACAGGATTGAGACGAACGCACAGTTCGCCCAGGTGATCTCTCCGAGTGATATGATCGCGATCGTCACCCTGAATGTCAAGATTGGTGATGCGGAAGGGCTTATGAATATATGTCTTCCTTATTTTACGCTGGAGACTGTGATGGATAAACTGAACACCAAATACTGGTTCTCGACAATGAAGGATGAACATGACGAGAATTATCAGGAGTATTTGGAGGTTATGCTTCGAAAGGTAGATGTACCTGTCAAGGCAGTCCTGGGAAAGAGCGCAATATCGGTAGATGACTTTGTTCATCTTCAGGTGGGAGATGTGATCCGTCTCGATTCCAAGGTGGACAGCGACCTGAATGTTTATGTGGGAAATATCAGAAAGTTTACAGCGTTGCCGGGTGCCAGCAAAGATGCATATGCGGTACAGGTGACTACAGTAATCAGAGAGGAGGAATAAGAGCATGGATGGAATGCTATCGCAGGACGAGATAAACGCCTTGCTGAGTGGTATGGACATCGGTGGCTCTGCGGGAGATCCCGATCCGGTATCAGATGCCGGGGCGGAATCGGATGTCGGCGGTTCGGATTTCATTGATGAATCCCTTTTGACCCCTACGGAGCGGGATGCCATCGGCGAAGTGGCCAACATCAGCATGGGATCTTCGGCTACCACGCTTTTTTCCTTGGTTAACAGAAAAGTAAATATCACGACCCCGGTAGTCTCGCTCACCAACTGGAAGAGCATGATCAAGGATTATGAAAAGCCCTGCGTGTTTATCCAGATCAAGTATACGGTGGGATTGGAAGGAAGTAATATCCTGATCCTCCGGGAGAAGGACGTTAAGATCATCACCGACCTGATGATGGGAGGTGACGGCACCAATATTGATGGTGAACTGGGAGAACTTCATCTGAGCGCGATATCGGAAGCGATGAATCAGATGATGGGATCTTCGGCCACAGCGCTTTCTTCCATGCTGGGCAAGACGATTGATATCAGCCCGCCGGAGGCAAGTCTCGTTGACCTGACAGAGTTTAAGAAGCCCGGTGACATCGCAGATTTTCTGGAAGGCACTTTCTGCAGGATCGAATTCAGAATGCAGATTGAGGATCTGGTGGACAGTACGATCTTACAGTTGTATACAATCGACTTTGCAAAGTCGTTGTATGATACGTTTATCACACAGACGTATGGCTCGGAAGCTACGGCTCCCGCCGCACCGGAACCTGCTCCCACACCGCAGCCTTACAGTCCGCCACCGGCTTCTCCGATGGGGATGAATCCGGCTCAGGCAGGCATGGGCATGCCGCAGCCGGGAATGTATCCGCAAATGGGAATGCCGCAGATGGGTATGGGAATGCCGCAGATGGGCATGGGAATGTATCCGCCGATGGGAATGCCGCAGCCGGATCCTTCCCAGATGCAGAACATACAGCCTGCACAGTTCCAAAGCTTTTCGGATAATTATGGCAATGTGGCCGGTCAGCAGAATATCGGACTGATCATGGATGTTCCGCTGGAAGTTACGGTAGAGCTCGGAAGGACCACAAAATCCATTTCAGACATACTGGATTTTGCACCGGGTACAATCATAGAACTGGACAAAATTGCCGGGGAACCGATCGATGTTCTTGTAAACGGCAAGTTTGTGGCAAAAGGCGAAGTAGTAGTTATTGAGGAAAGTTTTGGTGTTCGTGTAACCGAAATCATAAAGTAGATAATAGGAGTGAAAAGATATGGCAAAAAATATTTTAATTTGTGACGATGCAGCATTTATGCGAATGATGATCAAGGATATCCTGACCAAAAACGGATATAATGTTGCCGGTGAGGCTGAAAACGGACAGAAAGCGGTGGAGAAATACGCTGAGCTCAAGCCTGATCTGGTACTTATGGACATTACCATGCCGGAGATGGACGGAATTCAGGCACTGAAGAAGATCAAAGCTTCCGATCCGTCTGCTACGATCATCATGTGTTCCGCAATGGGACAGCAGGCGATGGTAATCGAATCCATCCAGGCAGGAGCAAAAGACTTTATTGTGAAGCCGTTCCAGGCTGACCGTGTACTTGAGGCGGTAAAGAAGGTTGTAGGATAATGTTGCTCATTTCAGGAGGCAGCGGGGAATCCTTCGTGCAGTTTTTGACTGTGCTGGTTCTGTTCTGTGTTGTTCTGGCGATTACATACATCACGACGCGATGGATCGCGAATTTCCAGAAGACCAGACAGGAAGGAAGTAACATTCAGGTATTGGAAACCTGCAAGATTGCGCCGAATGCTTACATTCAGATTGTGAAAATAGGGCTTAGATTTGTGGCGGTTGCTGTGTGCAAGGATACAGTCACAAAGATTGTTGAACTGTCAGAGGAAGAACTGCGGTTTGAAACTCCCGGAGAAAACCAGACGGCGGGGTTCAGGGAGATTCTGGAAAAAGTCATAGACAGAAAACAAAAGAAGTAGGCGCTGAAACGAAATGATGAAAAGATTTTTTGGTATGAGAAAATTCATGACGGTATTATGCCTGCTGGTTACAGTGGGCATATTGTTTATCACCGACCATACGACGGTGTATGCTACGGAACATGTGTCAAATCTTACGGGAGAGACGGATACCAGGACCAATATCAATGAGCCGGGTACATCGGATAGTCCGGAGGATTTGAAGGAACTCAATGTTGCCAACAATCTGACAATTACATACAACAACGGGAACGGTACAACGGCCGGTCCGGTGAGGATTCTGATCACACTGACCATGATCGCGATCGCACCGATGCTGATCATGATGCTGACTTCCTTTACTCGAATTATCATTGCCCTGCACTTTACAAGGACGGCGCTCGGTACACAGACATCACCGCCTAATATGGTGTTGATCGGGTTATCCCTGTTTTTGACATTTTTTATCATGCAGCCGATAGTCGCTGAGATCAACGAGACGGCGCTGCAACCTTTTGACCGTGGGGAGATCACACAGGAGGAGGCGATTTCCGCAGGGCTTGAACCTTTGCGTGAGTTTATGTACGGACAGACGCAGGTGAAGGATGTGCGTTTGTTTATGGAGATATCGGAGACGGAATGGGACGGAAGCCTCGAGGGGATTCCGACTTCCGTATTGATCCCGAGTTTTATTATCAGTGAACTCAGAACGGCATTTATCATCGGATTCCTGATTTATATTCCTTTTATTATCATTGATATGGTGGTGGCATCCGTGCTGATGAGCATGGGGATGATGATGCTGCCGCCTACAACGATCTCCATGCCGTTCAAGATTCTGCTGTTTGTGCTTGCGGACGGATGGAATCTGGTGATCGGCAGTCTTGTCAAGACATTTTACTGAAGATAGGATCTGCAACCGTAATATGTCAGGTTTGAGGGAGTGAAGAAATGACAGTTGAGACAGTAACAGATATTGCGAGAGAGGCGTTGTACCTGATCATCAAGTGTTCGGCACCATTGCTTTTGATATCGCTGGCAGTCGGTCTGATCGTCAGTGTTTTTCAGACGGCTACATCCATACAGGAGCAGACTTTGACTTTTGTTCCCAAGATACTCTGTGTATTCTTAGGCATGATGTTAATGGGACATTGGATCCTGAATCAGATTGTCGGTTATATGAACGAACTTTGGTCTAATTTCAGCTTATATATCAGGTAGCAGTATGATTGATTATACGTTTTCGCTGGAAGAACTGGAATATTTTCTGCTGATTCTGGTGCGGGTGACCTGTTTTATCTATGTGGCTCCCTTTTTCGGCATGAATAATGTGCCCAGGAGGGTAAAGATCGGTCTGGGATTCTTTATCTCGATGGTGCTTTATCACATTCCGTCGGTTCCGCATGTCAGATTGTCTTACCAGACGGTCTGGGGATACGGAGTGATCGTGATGAAGGAGGCACTCACCGGACTCCTGATCGGTTTCGGCGCCCAGCTTTGTACTTCCATTGTGAATTTTGCCGGAAGGCTCATGGATATGAATATCGGTCTGTCCATGGTCAATATGATGGATCCGACAACGAGGGAGAACACCAGCATAAGCGGTGTCTTTTTGCAGTATATCACGATGCTGATCCTGCTGATTACGGGGATGTATCAGTTCCTGCTGAAGGCGCTCGCCGACAGCTATCATCTGATTCCGATCAGTGGCGCGGTATTTAAGAGCGACAGCCTGACACAGTCGCTGGTCCGGTTCATGGGGGAATATATCACGATCGGCTTCCGGATCGCGCTGCCGGTGTTTGCGGCGATCTTTATATTAAATGCCGTGCTGGGGATCCTCGCCAAGACGGCGCCGCAGATGAATATGTTTTCCGTCGGGATTCAGTTGAAACTGCTTGTCGGGTTGATGGTGATGTTTTTTACGGTGTCCATGCTTCCGGGAGCAACAGAGTTTGTTTTCAAAGAGATGCGGTCGATCGTGACGGCTATGATGGAGGGAATGGTTTGATGCTGGCATATGAACTTCAGTTCTTTGCCAAGGATGGTCCCGGCGGAGAGAAGACGGAGCCTGCCACACAGAAAAAGCTGGAAGATGCCAGAAAAGAGGGGCAGGTTGCCAAGTCAAGGGAAGTGAATATGGGATTGTCACTTCTGGCAGCGTTTCTCGTGGCCAAGGTGGCGGTCGGTTTGCTCGGGAGCAGTTTCTTGAGCAGCTTTTCCATGATATACGGTAGAATCCCGGAAGCGGTCAAGTTCTATGACGGGAATATTCCGTTTGCAATGCTCTATACATTGATGCGAAATGTTCTGTTTGATATGCTGAAAATGATGGCGCCTTTCCTGATCGTCGGCTTTTTGGTGGCATTTATCGCTGATGTCATTCAGGTCAAATGGAAGCCGACCTTCAAGCCGATGCAGCCGAAACTCAGCAAATTCAATCCGATCAAGGGCATGCAGAAGATTTTTTCTGCCAAGTCGCTTGTGGAATTGTTCAAATCCATCTGCAAGATTGCACTGATCGGCTGGGTCGCATATCAGACGCTCAGGGATCAGATCGGAGCGCTTTTACTTATGTATGATATGCCGCTTATGCAGGCGATCACTTATATCGGAGATACGGTGATCAATCTGGGGATCAAGATCTCGGCGCTTTATATGATCATTGCCTTTGCGGATTTCCTGTACCAGAGATGGAAATTTTCGGAAGATATGAAAATGACCAAGCAGGAAGTCAAGGAAGAAATGAAGAATGCCGAGGGAGATCCGCAGATCAAAGGAAAGATCCGGCAGAAGATGCGCGAGGTCTCCAGAAGGAGAATGATGGAAGCGGTGCCGGAGGCGGATGTTGTCATCACCAACCCGACGCATTATGCGGTGGCGGTCAAGTATGATCCGGAGCAGTATTCGGCGCCCGTGGTCACGGCAAAGGGGGAAGATTATCTGGCACAGAAGATCAAGGAAACGGCGAGAGAACACGGCGTTGAGATCGTGGAGAACAAGCCGCTTGCCCGTATGCTCTATGCCAATGTCGAGATCGGCGAGATGGTTCCGCCGGAGTTATATCAGGCAGTGGCGGAGGTGCTCGCCATGGTTTATCAGATGCAGGGGAAAATATAGGATAAAGAAATAAAAAGGCAAAGGAGGGATGGAGATGAAAAAGGCAGATATCGGTGTGGCATTGTACATCCTTGCCGCTTTTTGCATGTTCATCATTCCCATTCCTTCCGCACTTCTCGATGTTTTGCTTGCGATCAATATGTCGGTCGCGTTCGCAATCATGTTTGGCTGTATGTTTGCCAAGGAAGTTCTGGAGATGTCGTTCTTTCCGACGATCCTTCTGTTCACCACGATTTTTCGTATCTCGCTGAATGTATCATCCACACGTCTGATCCTGACGACGGGAGATCCCGGGAACGTGGTACAGACATTCGGCAATTTCGTGGGCGGCGGAGACCTGATCATAGGCGCCATCATATTCGTCATCATGATCCTGATTCAGTTCATGGTGATCAACAAAGGTTCCGAGCGTGTCGCTGAGGTAACCGCCAGATTCACTCTGGATGCCATGCCCGGTAAGCAGAGGGCGATCGATGCCGATCTGAATACGGGAGCCATCAACGATGAAGAGGCCAAGGCAAGACGTGACAAGATCCAGCAGGAGTCCAGTTTCTTCGGCTCCATGGATGGTGCTGTGAAATACGTAAAAGGAGACGCGACTGCAGGTCTATTGATCACTGCGGTCAATATCATCGGCGGTATTGCGATGGGAATGCTGCGCGGCGGCATGGACATGAATGCCGCATTGAACAAGTATGCGATCCTGACGATCGGTGACGGTCTGGTGAGCCAGATCCCGTCCCTTCTGATCTCTCTGTCGACAGGTATCCTTGTCACGAAGGGCAGTAAAGATGCCGATTTCGGTTCCGTGCTTGTAAAGCAGCTCTTTGGTGTGCCGAAGGTACTGTATTTTGTGGGCGGTACGCTTGTGGCGTTAGGTGTACTGACTCCTTTGAATATCGTTCTTTTCCTGGTGCTTGGTTTTTCCTTTATCATCACCGGCAGGGTGATCTCGGGAACGATCGAGACCGCCAATATCGAGAGTAAGGTAGAGGAGGAAGAGGCTGCGGCGGAGGAGATCAGACAGCCGGAGAATGTGACCTCCCTGCTGCAGGTGGATCCGATCGAACTGGAATTCGGTTACGGAATCATTCCGCTGGCTGATGTGAATCAGGGCGGCGACCTGTTGGATCGTGTTGTTATGATTCGTAGACAGGTGGCGCTGGAACTGGGGGCCGTGGTACCGATCATCCGTTTGAGAGATAATATCCAGTTAAATCCGAATCAGTATATCATCAAGATCAAAGGGATTCAGGTGAGCGAGGGCGAGATTCTGTTTGATCACTATATGGCAATGAATCCCGGCTTTGTTGAGGAGGAGATCACGGGAATCCCGACGTTTGAGCCTTCCTTCCATCTGCCGGCAATCTGGATCACCGAGAATCAGCGTGAGCGGGCGGAAAGTCTGGGATATACGGTGGTGGATCCCCCGTCCATCATTGCAACACATCTGACGGAGATCATCAGACAGCATATTGCGGAGCTGCTCGGAAGACAGGATGTGCAGAACCTGATCAACAATCTGAAAGAAAACAATGCGGTGCTCGTGGACGAGCTGGTGCCGAAGCTGCTTGGGCTTGGTGAGATCCAGAAGGTATTGCAGAATCTGCTGAAGGAAGGAATCTCCATCAGGGATCTGCAGACAATCTTTGAGACGCTGGCGGATTATGCACCGACCACGCGGGATACGGATATCCTGACGGAGTATGTACGGCAGGCCTTGAAACGTGCGATCTCCAATAAGTTTTTCCCTCAGAATGAAACAACCAGTGTCGTGACACTGGATCCTAAGGTCGAGCAGGAAATCATGGCGAGTGTGAAACAGACGGAGCAGGGCTCTTATCTGACATTGGATCCGGACAGAACCAAAAGGATCGTTGCATCCGTGGAGACGGAGACAAAGAAACTGGAGGATCTCGGGAAAAATCCGATTATCATCACGTCTCCCATTGTGCGGATGTACTTTAAAAAGCTTACAGAGGATTACTTCAGGGATTTAATTGTCGTATCTTATAATGAGATCGAATCGAACGTGGAACTACAATCGGTTGGGATGGTGACAGCATAAGATGATTATCAAAAAGTATCAGGCAAAAACAGAAGCGGACGCTGTGGAGCAGGCAAAGAAGGAACTGGGAGCGGGCGTTGTGATCATGAATGTGCGTAATGTCAAGAAGAAAGGGCTGTTTGCGCTGTTTAGATCAAAACAGGTCGAGGTGACGGTGGCGCTTGAAGATGACGTGGAGAGGGGAATGCAGCGGAGAGAACCTCTGAAGAGTCAGGCGGCGACACTTTTGACAGAGCCTGCAAGGCGGGAGAGTGCGCCTGTTGCAAACAGGGACATTCTGCCGGAATCTGCGGAGGAAGCGGGAAACGGAAAAGTGCTTGAGGAGAAGCTGGACAGTCTGCAGAACTTCCTCGCTGAGAAGTTAAAGGAGCCGGAGGAGGAAAAGAAAGAAGCGGATACAGAAGAGGGCGAAGACTCTGAATCTGTGGTATTTATGAAGCTCCTTTACAATACCATGCTGGAAAATGAAGTCAATGAGAAGTATGCCAATCAGATCATAGATGAGATCGAGAAAAACAGTAAGACAAATCTGCCGATGGATCAGGTTTTGGCCGGGGTTTATCAGAAGATGATTTTAAAGTTTGGCAAGCCTATGACGATCACACCGGCGGAGAACGGACCGAAGATGCTTTTCTTTGTCGGCCCGACCGGCGTGGGCAAGACGACAACCATCGCCAAACTGGCATCCTATTTCCGGGTGGAGGAAAAGAAGAAGGTGGCACTGCTCACAGCAGACACCTACCGCATCGCGGCGGTGGAACAACTTCGCACCTATGCGAATATTCTGGATGTTCCGTTCCGCGTGATCTATTCGGCGGAGGAAGCCCTGGCGGCATTGCAGGATCTGCATGATTATGACTATATCATGGTGGATACGGCAGGCCACTCCCATCACAATGAGGTGCAGCGGGAAAATATGAACCAGTTTATCCATTCCGTGGACGGAAAGGTGGAGAAGGAAGTGTTCCTCGTGGTGAGTGCCACGACAAAATACAGGGATCTGATCAATATCGCGGAAACCTATATGGACATGACGGATTACAGGCTGATCTTTACCAAACTGGATGAGACGACGGCACTGGGCAATCTTCTGAATCTGAAGCTGTATACGGGGGCAGCATTATCCTACGTTACATACGGGCAGAATGTGCCGGATGACATAGAGAAATTCAATCCCCAGAAGACGGTGAAACTGCTTCTGGGCGGGAAAAAACAATAGAACGGGAGTATTATATGGACCAGGCAGAACAATTGCGCAATATCATAAAAGCAAATCCGATCAATCAGAAACCTCTTGCCAGAGTCATTGCGGTGACGAGCGGAAAAGGCGGTGTGGGGAAATCCAATACCTCCATTAATCTTGCAATCCAGATGAGAAGAATGGGACAGAGAGTCATCATTCTGGATGCGGATTTCGGACTTGCCAATATTGAGATTATGTTTGGCGCAGTGCCGAAATACAATTTGGGCGATCTGATCTATCAGGGAAAAAATATCAGGGAGATCATCACTTGGGGGCCGGGAGAAGTCGGCTTTATCTCAGGGGGAAGCGGTATTGCGGGGCTTTCCAATCTGAGCAGGGACTATCTGGAATATATCATCCGGAATCTTGCGGAACTTGACACGATTGCCGATATTATTATTGTGGATACGGGAGCCGGAATCTCGGATGCCGTGCTGGAATTCCTTGTGGCGAGTGGGGAGATCCTGCTTGTGACAACGCCGGAGCCGACCTCCATCACAGATTCCTATTCTCTGCTAAAAGCGCTGAACAGACATCCGCGTTTCAACCGGGAGATGAGCAGGGTAAAGGTGATCGCGAACCGTGTCGACTCGGAGGAGGAAGGCAAAAATCTGTACAATAAGCTGAATGCGGTTGTGTCGAGATATCTGAAACTACCGCTTCAATATCAGGGTTCGATACCGTATGATGCGCAGCTTGCCAAAGCGGTTATGCAGCAGATGCCGGTATCACTCCAGAATCCGCGGGCAAAATCGGCACTGGCATATGAGCGGATCGCAGCGGATCTGATGAACCGTGAACTGAACCAGGGATTGCAGAAAAGAGGAATGGCAGCGTTTTTTTCACATATTATCAGCGGCATGCAGTGGGGTGGACAAAAGTGATGGATACATTGGTAAAAAAAGTAGTAAGACCGGGAATGAAGGTAGAGTTTATTCCGTTAAAAAAAGAAGAAACCAAAAAGATACAGGGGCAGGAGCAGGAAAAGGAGAAGACCTATCTGAGCAAGGTGTGCGATGTCAGGGAAGACGGAACCGTTGAGGTATATATGCCGATGGAAGGAACCAGACTTGTGCTCCTTCAGACAGACAGTGAGTATAATGTGTTCTTTTACAGTGAGAGCAGCATGTACCAGGCACCGGTCAGAGTGGCCGACCGTTATAAGAGCGGCAATATGTTTATCGTGCTGGTTGAACTTACCGGAGAGTTGAAGAAGCATCAGCGCAGGGATTATTACAGACTGAACTGCTCGATCGAAATGCGTGACAGACCTCTCACGGAGGAGGAGAGAGCACTGATCGGTGGTGGGCGTACTGTTATGGACATGGGCAAAATTCCGTTTGATCAGAGCAGGATCGCCGATATCAGTGGCGGAGGCATTCGTTTTATCGCCTCTCATCGGTATGAGGTGGACAACTGGATCTTCTGCAGATTTGTGCTGGACAGTGAGCATGTGGTCTGTGCCAGGATATTGAGCAGTGAGCCGGTGGAAAACCGGATCGGCGAGTATATGCATCGGGCGGAATATGTCGGAATGAGGCAGGGGGAACGCGAGAAGATCATCCGTTATATCTTTGCACAGGAAAGAGAAATGAGACAGAATAGAATTGGAGAGTAGTTTTATGAAAAAAATTTTGGTTGTAGATGACTCTGCACTTATGAGAAGAATGATGTGTGATATAATTGAGTCAGATCAAAGATTCCAGGTTGTCGACAAGGCGACAAATGGTCTGGAAGCACTTGATTTTCTCACCAAAAATACATATGACGCAGTCGTTCTGGATGTAAATATGCCTAAGATGACGGGCATCCAGCTGCTTGAGGAACTGCAGAAGCGCAAGATTCAGGCGAAAGTGGTCATGGCGAGCACCGATACGGCTGAGGGTGCAAAGGTCACACTGGATGCATTGGAGCTGGGGGCAATGGATTTTGTCCACAAGCCGGAGAATGCTTTCGCCCTGAAGGAGGATTCCTTTAAGACAGAGCTTATCAGTATTCTGGAAGTGATCTGTGAGAGCAGGGCGTGCAATTTCGGCAGGACACCTGTCAGGGAGGAGTCGCAGACTACCAGAAAGGTAGTGGAGCTGGTTCGGAAACATTCCGGCACAACAAGCGGCAGTAAGATCATTGCACTGGCAAGTTCTACCGGCGGACCAAAGGCACTGCATTCGGTGATCCCGAGATTGCCGGGCAATTTGAAGTGCCCTCTCGTTCTGGTACAGCATATGCCGGCAGGATTCACAAAATCACTTGCGGAGAGGCTGGATTCGATCAGCGAGGTCAAGGTCTCGGAGGCTGTGGACGGGGAAGTCCTGGAAGCCGGTCATGTCTACATTGCCCGTGGCGGAAACCATATGAATGTGGATATGAAGTCCGGAGGAAAATATGTGATCCGCTATTCGGACGAGCCATCCAGGGAAGGTGTTAAGCCGTGCGCCAATTATATGTATGAATCGCTGATCAACAGCAAATTTGATGAGATCATCTGTGTGGTCATGACGGGGATGGGCGCTGACGGAACCAAAGGAATCATCAATCTGAAGGAAAAGAAAAAAGTGCATGTGATTGCTCAGGAGCAGAGCACCTGTGCCGTGTACGGTATGCCGAGAAGTGTGGTCAATGCAGGTCTGGCAGATCAGATCGTTCCGCTTGAGCAGATTGCACAGGAGATTATTTTAAACGCGGGGGTAAAGTAGAATGGATGTAAGCCAATATCTTGAGATTTTCATCGATGAGACGCAGGAACATCTGCAGAACCTGAACACCCAGATTCTGGAGCTGGAGCAGGACGCGGAGAATATGGATACCATTAATGAGATTTTCCGTGCAGCGCACTCCCTGAAGGGCATGGCCGGAACGATGGGATACAAGAGGATGCAGAATCTGACCCATGATATGGAGAACGTATTCTCCGAGGTGCGTAACGGTAACATTAAAGTAAAAGCAAATCTGATTGATGTGCTGTTTCAGTGTCTGGACGCACTGGAAGAGTATCTGGACAATATCAAGGAGACTGCGGATGAGGGAACCAACGACAATGAGCCTCTGATCAAGCAGCTCAATGATATCCTCACAAGCAAAGGAGAGGGGGCAGCACCCGCTGAGAAGCAGTCCGCAGCACCTGTTTCGGAGAAAGCGGCAGCACCGGTGGCAGCGCCATCCGGCGATGGCGAGAAGTGGCAGGAGATCCCGATCGGGGACAGCGAAGCCAGCGTGATCGCACAGGCACAGTCACAGGGCATGAACGTATTCGGCGTGACTGTGTATGTACAGGAAACCTGTATCCTGAAAGCGGCGAGAGCGTTTCTCGTGTTTAAGGCTGTGGAGGAGCTCGGGCAGATCCTTCTGTCAAATCCTTCAGCTCAGGATATCGAAGATGAGAAGTTTGAAAATAATTTCAGTATTGTCGTGATCACGGAAAAGAGTCTGGATGATGTGATCAAGGCATGTGAGAATGTCTCTGAGATACAGAAAGCCGTAGGTGGCGCAGTCAATCTGGATACTGCGGTTGCAGCGGACAGCGTAAAGGAAGAGACTGAAGCAGTCAAAGAACCGGAGAAAGAGGACAAGCCGGCGGAAGTGAGTGCATCATCCGCAGAACCGGCACCTGTGGCAAAGCAGGAGAAGAAGCAGGCGGCGGCCAAGCCGGTTGTGAACCGCACTGTGCGTGTGGATATCGAGAAACTGGATTCTCTGATGAATCTCGTCAGCGAGTTGATCATTGCCAAGAATTCGCTGGTATCCATCACAAGCAATGCTGATCTCGGACATGACGATACAGCATTTAATGAGCAGATCGAATATCTGGAAAGCGTTACGACGAACCTGCATGAGTCTGTCATGAAGGTCAGGATGGTTCCCATTGAGAGTGTCCTGCAGAAATTCCCGCGTATGATCCGCGATCTGCAGAAGAAGCTTGGCAAGCAGATGGAACTGTATATGACAGGTGAGGAGACAGAGCTTGATCGTACTGTGGTGGATGAGATCGGAGATCCGCTGATGCATCTGCTGCGTAATTCGGCCGATCATGGTCTGGAGAGTGCAGAGGTACGTAAGGAGAGAGGCAAGCCGGCAGTAGGGGAAATCCATCTGGATGCATATCAGGACGGCAACAATGTCATCATTGAGGTCAGCGATGACGGTAACGGCATCGATGTGCAGGCGGTGAAGACGAAGGCAATCGAGCGGAACGTGATCACTTCGGAGCAGGCAGAGAACATGAGTGACAAGGAGATCGTAGATCTGCTGTTCCTTCCGAGTTTCTCGACCGCAAAACAGGTTACGGATGTGTCCGGCAGAGGCGTTGGACTGGATGTTGTGAAGTCTAAGATCGAGGCTCTGAGCGGAGAGGTTTCCGTCAAGACAAAATACGGTGAGGGAAGTACATGGACGATCCGGCTGCCGCTTACACTGGCGATCATTCAGGCGTTGATGGTTGTTGTGGGAGATGAGAAGTATGCGATAGCGCTCGGATCGATCGAGACGCTTGAGGATATCACTCCCCAGGATATCAAACTGGTTGAGAATAAAGAGGTCATCAACCTGCGAGGCTCTGTTATTCCTCTGATTCGCCTTGATGATGTATTGCAGGTGCCGAATAAGAGAGAGAACAACGGAGATCTGGTGGTTGTTATTGTGAAGAAGGGCGATAAGCTGGCAGGACTCATTGTGGATGAACTGATCGGACAGCAGGAGATCGTTATCAAGTCTATGGGTAAATTTATCAATAAATGCAAATTCATCAGTGGTGCGACGATTCTCGGAGACGGTGAAGTGGCACTGATACTGGATGCAAATGCTCTGATTTAGGAAGAAACAGGCAAGGAGGATTACACATGGACGCATTAAAAGTTAAAAATAAAGTTCACATGAATGAGGACGGTTATGTGGAACCGGTAATCGTACAGTTTATCGTGGTGAAGATCGGTCAGGAACAGTACGGAATTAACATTAAATATATTGAGAACATAGTTCGCATGCAGCATATTACCAGAGTGCCGCAGGTGCCTGCTTATATAAAAGGCGTAATCAATCTGCGTGGTGAGGTGATCCCGGTGATGAGTCTGAGACTCAAGATGGGACTTCCCGAGGACGTCGAGACAAAGGCAAGCAGGATCATCATTATCAAGATGGAACAGCATGGCAATATCGGTCTGATGGTGGATGAAGTCAAGGAGGTCGTCAATCTGGAAGAAGATCAGATTGAAAAGGTTTCCTATGGCAGCAGAGATAATTCCGAAAGCTTTATCCTCGGCATCGGAAAGTATGAAGGAGGATTGATCTCTCTTCTGGATCTGAATGTGACAGTTCTCGACAGGGAGAATGTATAACACGTATCATTTAATAAAAAAAGCCCGAAAGGTAAGATTATGGAAAAAGAGATAACATTAGAGACAATGTCTGAGGAATATTTCGATGTTTTGAAGGAACTGGGAAATATCGGAGCCGGAAATGCAACCACGGCGCTTGCTCAGCTTTTGAACTGTAAGGTGGACATGCAGGTTCCGCAGGTCAGACTGCTTGATTTCAAGGATCTCGGCGCGGCGATCGGAGGCGAAGAGAGACTGGTGGCAGGCATTTATCTTGGCGTGGAAGGGGACATCACAGGTCACATTATGTTCTTTTTGGAGAAAGGCTCGGCAAGACACCTTGTCTCCAAACTGATGGGAATGGAGCTCGAGGGAGAAGAGTTCAATGAAATGGAAATTTCCGCACTGAAAGAGATCGGAAATATCATTACGGGTGCTTATCTGAATTCCCTTGCAACCATTACAAATATGATGATCTATCCGTCTGTTCCAGACATTTGCATTGATATGGCCGGAGCGATCCTGAGTGTGCCGGCGATCGAGTTTGGCGCGGTAGGCGATAAGATCCTGATGATCCAGACACGGTTTTTGGACGATACGGATCTGGAGGGATATTTTATCCTTGTTCCCGATCTGGAATCTTACGGCAAGATATTGCACTCGTTGGGAATGGCGTAGGAATTGTTTGGTGACGAAGGCGTCATATCCGAAGCGACATGGCGAGTATCAAATTTAGGAAGAAACTTGGGTAAGAGTAATGAGTGAGATAATTAAGGTGGGAATGGCGGATTTGAATGTTTGTGTCGCTCCGAACGGCATCACTACGCTGGGACTCGGTTCCTGCGTGGGGATTGCACTGCGCGATCCGGTCACCAAGATCGGGGGTCTGGCGCATATCATGCTGCCGGACAGTACATCAATCCGCAACAATACAAATATTCCGAAATTTGCGGATACCGGAATCGAGGAACTGGTAAAACAGGTTGTGGCAAAAGGGGCCAGCCGTGCGCGCCTTGTGGCAAAGATTGCCGGCGGAGCTCAGATGTTTGCATTCCAGACAAAGTCAGACATGGTGCGGATCGGTGAGAGAAATGTGGAAGCGAGCAAAAAAAAGCTTCGTGAGTTGAAAATCCCCATTTTGGCGGAAGATACCGGCAAGAATTACGGACGGACTGTTATTTTCTATCCCGAGACGGGTGATTTCATCATACGTGCCGTGGGCAAAGCAGAGAGTGTGATATGAAGAGGAAGATGTTGCCTCTCATCATTATGCTTACTGCCGGGGCAGTAGTCGGTATTGTGACGTATATCATGCATTATGAACTGGAGATTTTTTTGGCAATCCTGCTGGCGGTGCTTCTTGTGTTCTACATTGTGGGGTGTCTGATCAAAAGGACATTGGACTCGTTTGATCAGGCGGAGGAAAAGAGCGAAGAACTGTCTGATGAGGGTGAAGTGATCGAGAAGGAACCTGAAGAGGGAAGTCAGCGGGATGAGACGGGAACGTCCGGCGAGGAAGGCTGAAACTAACGGGCGGAGGTTATCATGGACGAAGCAGGCAGAAAGAGATTGTGGGATGACTATGCGCGGACCAGATCTTCGGAAGTCAGGGAAAAAATTATTTTGGAATATGCGCCGCTTGTAAAAGTGGTCGCCGGAAGACTCAGTATGTATCTGGGGAATAATGTGGAGTATGAGGATCTTGTCAGCTACGGAATCTTTGGGCTGATCGATGCGATTGACAAATTTGATTCCATGAAAGAGATCAAATTTGAAACATATGCCAGTCTCCGGATCAGGGGAGCGATTCTCGACCAGATCCGTAAGATGGACTGGATCCCCAGAACCATACGCCAGAAACAGAAAAAGATCAACGCGGTAATGCGCGATGTGGAGACGAGATGTGGGAGACCGGCAACGGACCTCGAAATTGCGGAGGGACTCGGGATCACGGAGGATGAATACACCGACTGGCAGTCTCAGATGAAGATCACCAATCTGGTTTCCCTGAATGAATACATAGAGCAGGGGAGCGATGTCTCCAACGAGAAGGGAACCAATGTATCAAGGCATTTTGACAGTCCCGAGAAAACCGTGGAGAAGAGTGAACTGGCAGAGATGTTAAAAAGTGCGCTCACACTCCTCACAGAGAAAGAAAGGCGTGTCATCGAACTGTATTACTATGAGGAACTGACCATGAAAGAGATCAGTCACATTCTTGAGGTGACGGAATCCAGAGTGTCTCAGCTTCATACCAGAGGATTGCAGAAGATGAAGACTAAAATGGGAGACTACATGGATTTCCTGTCAGACATATAGAGCGTTAGTCATACAAAGGGGAATATATATGAATGGATATTTTCGCGTATACAACGGGGAAGAACAGACAAGCGTCATGTTATACCCTGCAGATAAGGACGGAGAGCCGCTTGATATCAATGAGGTGGTTGACTATCTGGGATTTCGGGGGATTGCGTATGATCTCTCGGCAATCCATGCGGCGGCCAAGAAGTTGCGCGATGAGCCTCTGGAAGTCAGACTTCATGAGGGAAAAGGCATGCCGGAGCAGGAAATGATGAAAGTCAGGATTTCCGGTGATAATATGGCAGCATATGTACGGTTTTATGCGCCGTCTAATGATGGAGCCGTGATGGACAGATCGGAGATCATAAACGACCTGAAATATCGCGGCGTTGTTTTTGGAATCAAGGAGGATGCACTGGATGCTTTCCTCAAAAAGCGGGAATATTGTAAGGAATTCCGGATCGCCGAGGGGAAAGAATGCGACAAAGGCGAGGATGGAAGGGTAGATTATCAGTTTAATACAGATGCCAGGATCAGGCCCACACTGCTGCCGGACGGCAGTGTGGATTTTTTCCATCTCAATACGATAAATAACTGCAAAGAGGGAGATCTGCTGGCAAAGCTGATTCCACCCAGGCCGGCGGTGCCGGGGACAAATGTGAAGGGACAGAATGTTCCGGTCACACAGCCCAAGCCGAAGTCCTTGCGATTTGGCAAAAATGTGCGTATTTCCGAGGATGCAAGTGAAATCTATGCGACGGTCAGCGGACATATTGAACTGGAGGGAGAACGGGTATCCGTCTCGGATGTTCTGATGTTGACCAATGTGGACAATTCTACAGGAGATATTGATTATTACGGAAGCGTGCAGATTGGCGGGAATGTATGTGAGAATTTCACCGTGAAGGCCGGCGGTGATGTGGTTGTGGACGGTGTGGTGGAAGGCGCCACGATCGATGCAGGCGGCAATGTGATCATAGTACGTGGCATGAACGGGATGGGCAAAGGCGTCATTAAAGCCGGCGGGAATGTGGTGTCAAAATTTTTTGAGAATGCCTCGGTAACATCGGGAGGCTATGTGTCATCGGATTCTATCATGCACAGTACCGTGACCGCACGGGACACCGTCTGTGTGGGCGGCAGGCGCGGCAATATTATCGGCGGACGTGTGTGCGCGGCCTGCGGTGTTGAGGTGAAGAATCTGGGAGCCGCAATGGGCGGTGATACGATTGTCGAAGTGGGCGTGGATCCCGGTGTTAAGAAAAGGGCGATGGAACTGCAGAAGGAGATCGTGGAGAATACGCAGATCATCAAGCGTGCACAGCCGATCCTGAGCGGTGCGGTGGAAAAGCTCAAAAAGGGAATCAAACTGCCTGAGGATCAGGCAATGTATGTCAAAAATCTGAATAAGGTATACAATGCCAAAAAACAGGAGATTGAAGATGCCACTTCAGAACTGGAGATTCTCAACCGGCAGATAGAGAACGGCGGCAATGCGGCGGTGAAGGTGTATGAGGATGTCTATGCCGGCACAAGGATCGTGATCGGTGATGTCTCCATGGTCGTAAAGGCGAATGTGTGTCACTGCCGGTTTGTCAGGGAGCGCGGCGACGTAAAGATGCAGTCGTTTTGATGGGAAAAGGCGGTGACGGATATGGCGATCGGACCGATAGAGATGAACGGTATCATTTCGAGGACACAGGATTACTCGACGATCAAACAGAATGAAGACAATAAGGGACTGGTCCAGCAGCAGGCATTTCAGACTCATTTCGAGAAGGAACTGGACGCCAGATCCCATCAGGTGACTCAGGGCGATAATGCCCGCAAGGGTGACGGAAAGACGGACGCCAGAGAAAAAGGAAGCAGCGAATATACCGGAGACGGCGGGCGTCAGAGAAAGAAAGAAAAAAATACGGGCGGAAAGGTGATCGTCAAAGGAAGACAGTCCTTTGATGTGAAAATTTGAGAAAATGGGAATGACGGAAGTAGTACTGCTTGTGATCGGAATCATTGCATTTGTGGCAAGTTTTGTGATCCCGGAGAGGAAGCGGGCTCTGAAAGAGGAAGACAGGAGCCTGGGTGAGGCCCAGATCAAGGAACTGGTCGAAAAACAGATGCAGGATGCAAAAGAGCGCGTGTCGGATATGGTGGATGAGACCATAACCTATGC
>JALFTO010000104.1 GCA_022779165.1 Lachnospiraceae bacterium | reverse complement strand
GGCAATGGCCTGACACTCTGTACGGCAGACGGCTTTGCGGTGCAGGATACCAGAGGAAGAGATATCACTTTTAATAAGAATTACACGGCCAGCAATTTGACGGTCGGCGAAGATGGTCAGTTCTATTATCCGGATGGAAACAATAATCCTCAGCCTCTGGGGATTCAGATCGGACTGTTCCAGTTCAACAATCCCACCGGTCTTGAGAAGATGGGATCCAGTTATTACAGGGCGACGGCTGCCAGCGGAGATGCGATCAATGAGGCCCGAAGCGCCAATCTGGAAAAAAGTACGATCGTGCAGGGATATCTGGAATCTTCCAACGTCCAGGTCGTTGATGAGATGGTTAACATGATCGTGGCACAGCGTGCTTACGAGATGAACTCTAAGGCGATCACCACTTCGGATGAGATGCTGCAGCAGGCTAACAACCTGAAACGCTAAAGCCGTGCGCTGCCTGCAAAATGTGATTTGGCTGCTTGCAGACAATATCACATTTTACAGGCAGCATAGGGCGCAAGCCCGCACCGAGTAATCGAAGATTACGAGGTGGGCACGGCTTGCAGATAAAGTGAGGACTACATATGGATTTAAGCGGACTTAGTTCAATCTATACAGATTATATGAAGACGACTGCCGACAACCAGAATCTTGAGAAACTGAAGGCTGACTGGCAGAAGAAGAGCAAGGGAACAGACGACGAGCAGCTGATGGACGCCTGCAAGCAGTTTGAGGCCTACTTTGTGGAGCAGATGTTCAAGGAAATGCAGAAAACGGTGCCTGAGGAAGAGTACAGTTCTGCATCTACCCAGAATATGGTGGGATATTACAGAGATAATATGCTGCAGGAAATGGCGAAGATGTCCACCGAAAACGGTGAACTGGGACTTGCCCAGATGTTGTACGAACAGATGAAGCTGAATATGTAAGAAATGAAAAGCATTTGGGGCTGCTTGGTATAGCAGCTCTTTTTTGTGCAGAGGAGATACCCATGGAGATATTGAAGGGATATGTGGAACATATCATATATCAGAATAGCGCGAACGGTTATACGGTCATGAATCTGGTCAGCGATGAGGAGGAGATCACCTGTGTCGGAACGTTTGGGACGCTGGAGGCGGGGGAAATGGTTGAACTGACGGGTGAATACACGGAGCATGCCCTGTACGGCAGGCAGTTTAAGGCGGATTCCGTACGGGTTCTGCCGCCGGAAGACGTGGTCAGTATCCGGAGGTATCTGGGATCCGGAGCGATCAAAGGGATCGGGGAAGCGCTCGCGGACCGGATCGTCAGGAAGTTTGGGGAGGATACCTTCCGGATCATGGAAGAGGAGCCGGAGCGTCTGGTGGAAGTCAAAGGAATCAGTGAACGGATCGCACGTCAGATTGCAGTGCAGATGGAAGAAAAAAAGGAACTCAGGGAAGCCATGATCTTTCTGCAGAGATACGGTATCTCCAATACATTGGCGGTAAAGATCTATGATACCTATGGAACGAGGCTGTACGGGGTGCTGGAGGAGAATCCGTATCGGCTGGCGGAGGACATCACAGGCGTCGGGTTTAAGATCGCGGATGAGATTGCGGCAAAGGTCGGGATCCATACCGATTCCGATTACCGTATCCGCAGCGGCATCCTGTATGTCCTGCTGCAGGGTGCGCAGGAGGGGAATGTGTATCTGCCCATGGAACTGCTCCTGCAGCGGACGGCGGAACTGCTGGGGCTTACGGTGGAGCAGATCGAACCGCAGATCATGAATCTCATGATGGATAAAAAGCTTGTGATCAAGGAAAAGGACGGTCAGAAAGCAGTCTATGCCATGTCGTATTACTATGCGGAACTGAACTGCGCCAGAATGCTTCATGATCTGAATGTATCTATGGGAGAAAGTGGGGGGAAAAACGATGGATTGCTGCCAGCAGAGGAACAGAAGCTGGAGGAACGGATCAGGGAACTGGAGAAGCGGGAACAGATAGAGCTTGACGATCTGCAGCGAAAAGCCGTGCTGGAGAGCATCAAAAACGGTCTGCTGATCCTGTCGGGCGGTCCGGGAACAGGCAAGACGACAACGATCAACACAATGATACAGTATTTTGAGGAGGAAGGGCAGGATATCCTGCTCGCGGCGCCTACCGGTCGCGCGGCAAAGCGTATGACAGAGGCTACGGGGTATGAGGCAAAGACGATTCACCGCCTGTTGGAGCTGGGCGGGCCGGGTGAGACGGATTATACGAATACAAAAGTAGCGTTTGAGCGAAACGAGGAGAACCCGCTTGAGGCGGATGTGCTGATCATTGATGAGATGTCGATGGTGGATATTCATCTGTTCCAGTCTCTTTTGAAAGCAGTGACCGTAGGGACAAGGCTCATCATGGTGGGGGATGTGAATCAGTTGCCGTCCGTCGGGCCGGGGCAGGTGCTCCGTGACCTGATCGACAGCGGATGCTTTCCGGTAATTATGCTGCAAAAGATTTTTCGTCAGGCCGGAGAGAGTGATATCGTGGTCAATGCCCACAGGATCCGTCAGGGACAAGAGATTCGGATGGACAATAAGAGCAGGGATTTTTTCTTTTTGCCAAGAAATGACGTTAATGTCATATATAAGCATATGGTGCAGCTGGTCACGGAAAAACTTCCCCGCTATGTGAATGCCACACCGTTTGATATACAGGTATTGACTCCCATGAGAAAAGGGGTTCTGGGAGTGGAAACGCTGAATCAGATTCTGCAGGAGTATGTCAATCCTCCGGCACCCGGAAAAGCGGAACATGAATGTGGGGGAATGCTGTTTAGGCAGGGTGACAAGGTCATGCAGATTAAGAATAATTACCGGCTCGAATGGGAAGTAGTCAGCAAATACGGCATTCCCATCGATAAGGGGCTTGGTGTATTTAACGGGGATATGGGGACGATCCGGGAGATTGATGAGTACAGTCAGTCTGTGACGGTGGAGTACGACGAGGGAAAAAGAGTGACGTATCCGTTTTCCGATATGGATG
This sequence comes from Lachnospiraceae bacterium, assembly GCA_022779165.1. Classification (GTDB taxonomy): domain Bacteria; phylum Bacillota; class Clostridia; order Lachnospirales; family Lachnospiraceae; genus VSOB01. The sequence continues at coordinate 8,105 of JALFTO010000104.1, read as the reverse complement.
AGGTGGAGCTTGCCTATGCCGTCACGATACACAAATCTCAGGGGAGTGAATATCCGGCTGTGATTATGCCGCTTCTGGGAGGACCCAAAATGTTAATGAACCGAAATCTGCTGTACACGGGGGTGACGCGTGCGCGGGACTGCGTGACGATTCTCGGCAGTGCGGATACCGTGATGCAGATGATTTGCAATGAGAATGAACAGAAGCGGTTCAGCGGACTGGCGGACCGGATCCGGGAGATTGCAATGTGAGACCATAGAATTCGTAAATGTTATTGATGGATTTGCTTTATCCGAGAAGATGTGTATTATGCGACAGAGTGCTTCCGACAGGAGCGGAAGGAGTCTGCGCGGATTGTGCCGGGAAGCTTCGTGTGATCCGGGAACCCTGGTGTTTAAAATGCGGGAAACCTTTGCGGGATGAACGCGAGGAATACTGTGCGGACTGCAGACAGAGAACGCATGCATTTCTGCAGGGAAGAGCATTGTATGAATATAAATCGGTGAGCCGTTCCATGCTTCGGTTCAAAGCGGGAGGCAGATATGAGTACGGACACTTTTACGGTCGCAGGCTGGCGGAAGAACTGGGAGATACGATCCGCAGCTGGAAACCGGAATGCATTGTGGCGGTACCGGTTCATAGGAGCAGATTGCGCACGCGCGGGTATAATCAGGCGGAGGTGATCGCGCGTTCTCTCGGGAGAGAACTGGGGATTCCGGTCGATACCCGCTTGATCAGGCGCTCAAAGAAGACGGTTCCGCTCAAAAACCTCACATTGGCGGAGAGACAAAATAATTTGAAAAAGGCTTTTAAATTGTGCCGAAATGATGTAAAATTAAAAACGATTATAGTCATTGATGACATTTATACAACGGGGAGTACAATGGATGCTGTGGCACAGGTCTTAAAGAACGCAGGGATCGAGAGGGTATACTGTGTGTGTGCTGCAATTGGGAAGGGATAGAATTTGGGAGGTATGTGCAATGGAAGTACGTAATTGCAGGAAATGCGGAAGAATATTCAATTATGTGGCAGGCATGCCCATCTGCCCGATGTGTAGGGAGAAGACTGAGGCGAAGTTCCAGGAGGTAAAGGAATACATCCGTGCGAATGAGGGAGCGGGAATTCCTCAGATTGCAGAGGAATGTGACGTGGAGGTTACACAGATTCATCAGTGGATCCGTGAGGAACGTCTGGTGTTTTCGGATAATTCTCCCGTCGGGATCAACTGTGAGAATTGCGGAGCCATGATCAAGACGGGCAGATTCTGTGACAAGTGCAAGGCACAGATGATCAACGGACTGAATAATTCGATCAGACAGAAGCCTGTGGAAAGGCCTGAGAAGAGGGACCCGAGAGATAATCCGAAGATGCGCTTCTTAGAGCGCTAAGCGGTCATTTTGCAGGCGGCTTTTAGACAGATTGGCAGGGGACGATTATGCTGAATGAAGAGAAGATCAAGCTGATGACAAGAATGGCGGCTTACGAGGAGAATGAGGGAAAGCGCAGCATGCAGATCGGAAACTATTTCCGGAGCGATTATATCGGGCTTCAGGTGATGAAGTCAGTCATCAGCGCGACGATTGCCTTTGCGATCGTGATCGCGATGTATATTTTTTATGATTTTGAGTCTGTTATGAAAGAGATCTATCAGGTGGATCTGCTGGTGACAGGAAAACAGATTCTGATCGCATATGTTGTGTTTGTGGGAATCTACGCGGTGATCACATATATTATCTATGCATACCGCTATACCAAGGCGAAGAAAAGCCTGAAGAAATACTATACTCATCTGACAGAATTGTCTGGATTCTATGATGAAATCAGAAGATAGAAGCAATTTCTGAAAGGAATGGTTATGACAAATTTATTGGTAATGAAGGAATGCCTGAAGAGCATTTACGGAAAATATGAGGTGTATATCACGCCTTTGGGCAAATTCTTTCTGTCGCTTATCACTTTTATTATGATAAACGGCAAACTCGGGTACATGACAAAAATAGACAGTCTGGCAGTGGTATTGATCGCAGCCCTTTTGTGCTCTTTTCTGCCTATGAACTTTATGGTTGTCATGGCTGCATTATTTATATTGCTGCATCTGTACGCACTTTCTCTGGAATGTGCGGTTGTTGTGCTGGCAATCATTTTGATTATGTTCTTGCTGTATTTCCGTTTCGCGCCCGGAGATACGGTTGCGGTGCTGCTGACACCGCTGTGCTGCATGCTCAAAGTACCCTTTGTGGTGCCGATTTCAATGGGATTGGTAGGCACACCGTCATCGGCAGTTTCGGTGGGATGCGGAGTGATAATCTACAGCATTCTGCAATATATATCGGAGAGCGTTACGACTCTGAACACGATGGATGCGGAAAACGCGGTACAGAAGTACCGTTATGTGGTGGACGGGCTGCTGAACAACAAGACGATGCTGGTGACGCAGGTTGCGTTTGTGGCAGTGGTGTTCGTGGTCTATTTTGTGAGAAGACTCCGGGTTGATCACGCATGGACGATTGCCATGGTGGCGGGAGCGTTAGCGGGCGTGATCATCCTTTTGACCGGTGATCTGAAATATGACACCAATATTTCGATCGTACAGACTTTGATCGGAGCGGTCATCTCTCTGGCTATCGTAAAAATTTTGGAGTTTTTTGTTTTCAATGTGGATTATTCCCGGACGGAGTATGTCCAGTTTGAGGATGATGAATATTACTATTATGTGAAGGCTGTGCCCAAGATCACCGTGGCGAAGCCGGCAAAGACGGTAAAGCAGATCACATCCCAGAGAAGGGGAGGTGCGGTTCCTCCCCATGCCGTGCATACAACGGTAAAGAGAAAGAAACAGTAACAGACAAGTAGGTTGGATATGGAACAGTTAATGAATCTTGCAGGAACATACCTGAATGGAATGCATATGCCCGCCATAAGATGGACGGATATCGTGGAGATTATCATACTCTCTTTTTTGGTGTATCAGATGATCCTATGGATCAAAAATACACATGCGTGGTCATTGCTCAAGGGACTTATTGTCATTCTCGTATTCATTCTGCTTGCAGCTGTTTTCAATATGACAACCATCCTGTGGATTGCGCAGAATGTGCTGAGTCTGGCGGTGATCGCCATTGTCGTCGTCCTGCAGCCCGAACTGCGCCGTGCACTGGAACAGCTGGGACGGACCAATTTTTTTGCGTCGCTGATGCCTTTTGACAATACTAAGAGCAGCAGAGGTCTGTTCTCGGACAAAACCATGCAGGAGATCATAAAAGCCTGCTATGAGATGGGCAAGGTGCGGACGGGAGCGCTGATCGTGATCGAGCAGAACCAGTCGCTTGCGCCTTATGAGCGGACGGGAATCGAAGTGGATGCCCTGCTCAGCAGCCAACTCCTGATCAATATTTTTGAGCATAACACACCGCTTCATGACGGAGCGGTCATTGTCAGGGGAGACAGAGTGGTTTCCGCTACATGTTACCTCCCGCTGTCTGACAATATGGGACTGAGCAAGGAGCTCGGAACCAGACACCGCGCGGGTGTGGGGATTTCCGAGGTGACGGATTCCCTTACCGTCATCGTGTCAGAGGAGACGGGGTATGTCAGCGTGGCATACGAGGGAGAATTGTACCGCAACCTTAATTCTGAGGAACTCGGTGAGAAACTGAAGCTGGTACAGAACAAACCGATCGAGGACAAAAAGAGAAGATTGTGGAAGGGAAGGTCAAAGAATGAAAAAGAAATTGACAGCTAATCTGGGCCTTAAGATCCTGGCAGTCCTGATCTCGGTTATTATCTGGTTTATCGTGGTAAATATCAACGATCCCGTGGACAAGACGGTGTTCCGGAATGTGCCGGTTGAGATCCTCAATGCGGATGTGATCACGAATGAGGGAAAAGTATATGAGGTCCTGGATGGGTCGGATACGATAGATGTGACGGTGCTGGCAAAGCGCAGCATTCTGGATACCCTTGGCAAGGAAAATATCATTGCCACAGCGGATATGCAGGAACTGAATTTTATGGATACGATGGTACGCATAAAGCTGAGTACCAACAAATATAATGATAAACTGGAGAGCATCAAATCTTCATCGGAAAGCCTTAAGGTAAATATAGAAGACCTGAAGAAGCAGCAGTTCGTGATCGCTTCCATGACGACCGGAGAGCCTGCGGAAGGATATATCCTTGGCAATATCGGTTCTGATCAGAACCTGATCTCGGTGTCGGGACCGGAATCCATCATCAGCATGATCGACAGTGCAGCGGTGCTCGTAGATGTCACCGGCCTGTCGCAGGATGTGCGTACGGATGCGTCCGTGCGTCTGTATGATGCGGAGGGCAACCTGATCGACAATAAGAACATTAAAAAGTCGCTTGACCGTGTCAAGGTAAATGTTGAGATCCTGCAGACGAAGCGTGTTCCGCTGGCGTTCGCATCGATGGGTGTGCCTGCGGACGGTTATGCACTGACGGGAGAGATTGAGAGCAATCCTTCTACGGTGCTGATCGCGGGAAAGAGCAGTACGATCAAAAACATTTCACAGATAGAAGTGCCGGATACGGAGCTCAATGTTACCGGACAGAACAAGGATATGCTTACCGTGGTGGAGATCAAGAAGTATCTGCCTGACGGCGTATCGTTTGCGGACAGCAAGTTCGACGGCAGGGCAAAAGTGACAGTTCATATTGCAAAAGAAGTCACGGATGAGATCGTGCTGGAGAAGGACAAAGTCTCCATCGTCAACCTGCCTGAGGGATCGGCCGGAGAACTGGAGGACAGCGACGAGGAGATCACGCTTTCAGTGAGCGGACTGAAGGAGGATATGGAAGCGCTGGAGGATGCCGAGATCACGGCGGTTATAGATGTTACCGGTTTTATGGAGGCCGGCGGGATGACGGAGCTCATGCCCGGTATGTATCATATGCCTGTGACTGTGATGCTGCCTGACGGAGTCAGACTGGATGAGGACATGACAATGAAAGTGGCGATCCGTAAGGAAGAGAACCACAATAATAATGGGAATAAAGAAGACGCAGAAAGGAAACCGGAATAAAAAATGGCAAGATTATTTGGAACAGATGGTGTGAGAGGTGTTGCGAACGAGGAACTGACGCCGCTACTGGCAATGCAGCTGGGACAGGCGGGAGCCTACGTGCTGGCAAAGGAGAATCAGCATAAGCCGACGATCATGGTCGGGTGCGATACCCGTATTTCGGGCGATATGCTTGCGAATGCATTGATGGCAGGTGTCTGCTCGGTCGGAGCAAATGCAGTGTATGTCGGAGTGGTTCCCACACCGGCGGTGGCATATTTGACGAAGAAATATAAGGTGGATGCCGGAGTGGTCATCTCTGCATCACATAACCCGGTGGAATTTAACGGAATCAAATTCTTTGACGGGAACGGCTACAAGCTTCCCGATGCGGTGGAGGATGAGATAGAGGCGCTTGTAAAGAGCGGTATGGATGGCGTGAAGTTCCCGATCGGTTCCGGTGTGGGCAAGATCAAATACCGTACCGATGCCAGAGAGGAATACATCAATCATGCGATCCAGTCGGTAAACGTGGATTTGAGTGACTTAAAGATTGTTGTGGACTGTGCGGAAGGTGCTTCCTTCTATACTTCGGTGGAAGCGATGAAGGAGCTGGGCGCCGAAGTGATCGCGATCCACAATAATCCGGACGGAACAAACATCAATGCAAACTGCGGCTCCACCCATATGGAAGAATTGATGGCAAGAGTCGTATATGAGAAGGCGAACATCGGGCTTGCGTTTGACGGCGATGCGGACAGATTGCTGGCAGTGGATGAGAACGGCAAGCTGGTGGACGGCGACCAGATTATGGCGATTGTCGGTAATTACATGAAGTCACAGGGCAAATTAAAGCTGGATACCATTGTGGTCACAGTAATGAGCAATCTCGGCTTTTTCCTGATGGCGGAGAAGAACGGCATCACGGCGGAGCAGACAAAAGTGGGCGACCGCTATGTCCTGGAGAGGATGAGAGAGATCGGGGCAAGCCTCGGCGGAGAACAGTCCGGACATGTGATCTTCCTGGATGAGAATACAACGGGAGACGGGCTGCTCAGTGCGCTTCATCTGCTGCAGGTGCTTGTTGAGACAGGAAAGTCGCTGTCAGAGCTTGCAGAGGTCATGGAGGTGCTTCCTCAGGCGCTTGTGAATGCCAAAGTGCCGAATCACAAAAAGGACAGCTATATGGAATATCCTGAGATTGCGGATGCCATAGCGAAGTTGAATGACAAATTTGCCGGAGAGGGCAGAGTGCTGATCCGACCTTCCGGAACAGAGCCCCTCGTACGCGTTATGATCGAGGGAAAAGATCAGAAAATGATCGAGACGGAGGCAAAGAAGCTGGCAGAACTGATCCAGAATTGCATGCTTTAGTTCGCTGCAGGAATTGCTGAAGATAGGGATGTATTTTCCTTGTGATATGCCGGATTAAATGCTATAATATAGTAGATGCAGTAAAAGTATTGGGATTCGGTCACTATATATTATAAATGGAGGTATTGCGATGGTAAGCCAGAAGGTAGTAATTAAAAACCCAACAGGACTACACCTAAGACCCGCTGGTATCCTATGTAAAGAGGCAATGCAGTTTAAATCATTGATTACATTTACATTTAGAGAGAATACCGCAAATGCAAAGAGCGTGCTGAGCGTGCTCGGGGCATGTGTAAAATGCGGTGATGAAGTGGAATTTGTCTGTGAGGGAGAGGATGAGGAGGAAGCTCTGAAGGCTCTCGTTGCAGCGATTGAAAGCGGTCTTGGTGAATAGAATTCCGATAAAAAGCGTTTTCAGCCCATCTCTCTTAGATGGGCTGTTTTTGCGCAGAGGCGCAGGGTGTGCTAGAGAAAGGGGAAAGAAAAGATGTTAAACTATAAGCGTTATCAAAAGAATCCGGTGGTCTATTATCCGGAGAGAGAATGGCCGAATAAGGAGATTGAGAAGGCACCTGTCTGGTGCAGTGTGGACTTGAGGGACGGCAATCAGGCTCTGATCGATCCCATGCTGGTGGATGAGAAGATCGAGATGTTCCAGTACCTGATCAAGCTTGGCTTTAAGGAGATCGAGATCGGTTTCCCGGCGGCAAGCCAGATCGAATATGATTTCCTGCGTCAGCTGGTAGATCGCAAACTCATCCCTTCGGATGTGAAGGTTCAGGTGTTGACACAGTGCCGTGAGGAGCAGATTGCCCGCACGTTTGAATCTATCCAAGGCTGTGAACAGGCGATCGTACATATTTACAATTCCACATCCACGTTACAGAGAGACGTTGTGTTTGGCATGGACAGAGAGCAGATCAAGGGTATTGCGATCCAGGGAACGAAATGGGTGAAGGAACAGGCGGCAAAATTCCCGGGCAAGATCATTCTGGAGTATTCTCCGGAGAGCTTTACGGGAACAGAGCTTGATTTTGCATTGGATATCTGTACCGCTGTGCAGAAGGAGTGGGGAGCCACAAAGGAAAATCCCATTATCATCAATCTTCCCTCCACGGTGGAGATGAATACGCCGAATGTATACGCAGATCAGATCGAGTGGATGAATAAACATTTTGAGGACAGGGAAAGCATTATCCTGAGCGTTCATCCCCACAATGACAGGGGAACCGGTGTCGCTTCTGCCGAGCTCGCAATGCTGGCAGGCGCCGAGAGAGTGGAAGGAACACTGTTTGGCAACGGAGAGAGAACGGGAAATGTCGATGTCCTGAATATCGCATACAATATGTTCTCACAGGGAATCGATCCGCAGCTTGCGATCGAGCATGTGAACGAATCCATTGAGATCTATGAGAGATGCTGCAAGATCCCGATCCATCCGAGACACCCCTATGCCGGCAAACTCGTGTTTACGGCTTTCTCAGGATCCCATCAGGATGCGATCAACAAGGGCGTCAAGGCGATGAAGGAGAGAGGCGGTGACATCTGGCAGGTGCCGTATCTTCCCATCGATCCGGCAGATATCGGCAGAGAGTACGAGCCGATCGTCCGCATCAATTCCCAGTCGGGAAAAGGCGGTGTCGCGTTTATCATGGACACTTACTTCGGCTTCAAGCTGCCCAAGGCAATGCACAAGGAATTTGC
>JALFTO010000091.1 GCA_022779165.1 Lachnospiraceae bacterium | reverse complement strand
TTTGATCTGGATAAGAAGCGTGTGCCGGGCGATGGCGTGGTCACAGGCTACGGAGAGATTGACGGGCGTCTTGTGTTCGTTTCGAGTGAGGACTTTACCGTGATCGGCGGTACGCTGGGTGAGTACCATTCCTTCAAGATCTGTCGGATCATGGACATGGCAATGTAGATGAAAGCGCCTCTGATCTGCATCAATGACAGCGGCGGAGCCAGGATTCAGGAGGGAATCTCCTCTCTGAGCGGGTACAGCGGAATGTTCCTGCGCCATACCAAGGCATCTGGCGTGATTCCTCAGATCGCAGTAATCCTGGGACCTTGCTCCGGCGGGGCCTGCTATGCGCCCGCGATCTGCGACTATATTTTTATGGTTCGTGATATCTCCAAGATGTTTATCACGGGGCCGAATGTGGTTAAGACCGTAATCAATGAGGAAGTTTCCGTGGAGGAGCTTGGTGGTGCGGAAGTGCATGCCAAGAAGAGCGGTGTTTCTCATTTTACCTATGATACAGAGGGCGAGTGCCTGATGGGCGTGCGGAAGCTGTTATCCTATCTGCCCAGCAACAATGAGGAGAAGCCTCCGGTGATCAAGTCGATCAAGGAGAAGCAGTCTCTGCTGTTCGCAGTCAATAAGATGTTGAACCGTGTCGGCAATCTGGGCAAGACTTTCCTGGAGAAATCGGATGATCAGTGTGCAAAACTCAAGGATATTGTTCCGGATAATTCCAGACATCCCTATGATGTGAAAGAAGTGATCGGCTGCATCGTGGACAATGGCAGTTTCTTTGAGGTGCAGAAGGAATTTGCACAGAATGTCGTTGTGGGCTGGGGACGTATGGAAGGCCGCAGCGTGGGTTTTGTGGCAAATCAGGCAAACTGCATGGGCGGCTCGCTGGATTACCATGCATCTGACAAGATGGCAAGATTCATCCGCTTCTGCGACTGCTTCAATATTCCGCTGGTAACACTGGTGGATGTACCTGCATTCCTTCCCGGCACGGCACAGGAGCATAACGGAATCATCAGACATGGAGCCAAAGTGCTGTACGCTTATTCCGAGGCGACGGTTCCGAAGATCACAGTGATCATGAGAAAGGCATACGGTGGTGCTTACATTGCGATGAACTCCAAGGAGATGGGAGCCGATCTGGTATATGCATGGCCGATCGCTGAGATCGCAGTTATGGGAGCTGACGGTGCTGTCAATATCGCATTCAAGAAAAAGATCAAGAACGCTGAGGATCCGGAAGCAATGCGCGAGCAGTGCAAGAAGGAGTACGAGGACAGATTCCTGAATCCTTACGTGGCAGCGGCGAGAGGATATGTAAATGAAGTGATCAAGCCGGAAGAGACCAGACTCTGTATTCTCAAAGGTCTGCGCGGCCTTGAGGGCAAGAAAGTCACCAATCCGAAGAAAAAGCACGGAAACATTCCGCTGTAAAAACAGGACAACGCAGAGCCATTGTGCGATGACGCAATGGCTCTCTTTCATGGCAAAAAAAGACCGCTGCATCAAGCAACGGTCTCCATTACTCTAATTGCTCAGCAATAACTGTTGAACATCATCCCGCTGTAGGCGCTGGTGATGTACGGTGTTGCGAAGTTCCGGCCGGGATTCTTGTATGCCACAATCGTCTTGTTGACGTACTGCATCGGGTTTAATGAGATCTGGTTGGTCTTGCGCATCAGGGAATTGGCAAAATCCTTTACATAGGACATCGGTTCGCGGATATCTCCGCTTTCAAAGGCTTCGGTGCAGGCGGATTTATCAACTGTGATCGTGCCGTCGTCCTGCAGTTCCATTCCGATCCGGCTGAGACCGTCCCTGTATGCATAGGAGAGGCGGCGCATCTCTTCGATCAGGCTGGAGCCCTTTGTCTGGTCGGTCGCATTGTTCCCGGCAGCTTTGATAAAGGAATTGTAGCCGTTTACGAGCTGACTGATATTTTCACCGAGAGATTCGATATCGTTTTTCAGACTGATCGTTGCAGTCTCGCCCTCTGTGGGACTGATCCCGTTCAGATTGAGCTCATATGTTTTCTCCAGCGTGAAGTGGTTGGAGTAAGCGCTCCGCTCGATTCCGTTGATGACAAATTCAGCGTTGGCC
>JALFTO010000090.1 GCA_022779165.1 Lachnospiraceae bacterium | reverse complement strand
AGCAGATGTTTTGCAGCTTGCTCGTTTTTTAAACGATAAATCAAGTAATATATCAGATTATTAAGCAATTCATCCGCATATTCTGATATAACCAATTTATAGCCCATACTTTGCCCTCACTTCTTTGAGTGCTGTTCTGGCATCTTTTACCTGACCTGCTTCAATCTGCTTTTCAGAAATCTCAATATCTCTATACATAGCAAGTCGTTTCATCGTAGACTCATACATTTCCATACTCATAATAACCATATCGCCATAACCATTTTTGGTAATGTAGATAGGCTCTTCTGCTTTGTGACACATATCAGAAATCTCTGATGTGTTTTTTAAATCTTTAATGGGAATAATTTGTGGCATAAATAACACCTCCTATCTGTGGATTAATTATACCATAATTATGTTCACTTTCAATGATTATATTCGTAAAGCTTTTGTAGGATTTGTGTGGTAACTTAATTCTACCAATTTACACAATAACATTTCTTTGACCCTTATACAGCCTCCCTCAGCCAAACTCACCTTTCAACTCTATACAACAAATGCCCTAGATCAGCCATTTAAACTGATATAGAGCACTCATATTTCCAACTCAAGTACTCAATTTGTCAACTCACCCTACCAGATGCACCGGCTCGACTAGTTATCGTTCATCTTGGCAAGCTTCGCTGCCTGGTCGGCTGCGATGCAGGCGTCGATGATCTCCTGGATATCACCGTTCATCACCTTGTCAAGCTTATACAGCGTGAGGTTGATCCTATGGTCGGTCACGCGGCCCTGCGGGAAGTTGTAGGTCCTGATCTTCTCGGAACGGTCGCCCGTACCGATCTGGCTCCTGCGCAACTCTGCCTCCGCATCATGGCGCTGCTGCTGCTCGATGTCAGATAGCTTCGCCTTCAGCAATGCAAATGCCTTCGCTTTATTCTGGAGCTGGGATTTCTCCGTCTGGCTGTACACCACGATTCCCGTGGGATAGTGAGTCAGACGCACAGCGGAATCCGTGGTGTTGACACACTGACCGCCGTTTCCGGAAGCCCTCATCACGTCGATACGGATATCCTTCTCCTCAATCACGATATCGATGTCATCATCCACCTCGGGCATCACCGCCACACTGATCGTTGATGTGTGGATGCGCCCGCCGGATTCCGTCTCCGGCACACGCTGTACGCGGTGCACGCCGCTCTCATATTTCATCACAGAGTAAGCGCCGGATCCGCTGATCATGAAGGTCACGCTCTTCATACCACCGATCCCGATCTCCTCCACTTCCATGGTCTCGACCTTCCAGCGGCGTCCCTCTGCATAATGTACATACATGCGGTAGATTTCCGCCGCGAACAGCGCCGCCTCGTCGCCACCCGCACCTGCACGGATCTCCACGATTACGTTTTTCTCATCATTGGGATCCTTGGGCAGCAGGAGCACCTTCAGCTTCTGCTCCAGCTCCTCCACCTTTTTCTTGGAATCGGACAGTTCCTCCTTCAACATCTCGCGCATGTCGTCGTCGCTCTCTTCCTCGAGCATCGCCAGACTGTCCTCGATGTCCTGTTTCGCTTTCTTGTATTCCTTATAAGCGTCCACGATCGGCGTCAGATCGCTCTGTTCCTTCATCAGACTGCGGAATCGCTCCTGATTGTTTGCAACATCCGGCTCCGCCAACTCATTCATGATCTCGTCGAATCTCTGAATCAACGCTTCTAACTTGTCAAACATGGTCTTACTCCTCCACAAAAACAGCACTGACCACACGGTCCAGTCCCGCAAAATCCTGAATCACTTCTATTTCCCGGTAGCCTTCCGATCGCAGGATGTCACTGACAGCCGCCCCCTGATCGCAGCCAATCTCATACAGCAGATGTGCTCCCCGGTAGAGGTATCGTTTCGCCTCTTTGCTGATTTTTCTGTAAAAAAACAGTCCGTCGTCTTTTCCGTCGAGCGCCGCCACCGGCTCATGTTCCCTGACCTCCGGCATCAGCGTATCGATCACTTGCGTCGGAATATACGGCGGGTTGGAAACGAGCAGATCAAACTTCCGATTCTGATCCAGCTTCTCAAACAGATCGCAGTGCACAAATGACACGCTTGCTTCACACCCCAGTACCCTCTCAGTATTCTTCCGCGCGACCGCCAGTGCTTCCTCGGAGATGTCCACACCCACACCTGTGCAACGATTGGAATAATGTAACAAACTCAGGAGAATACATCCGGAACCCGTGCACATGTCAAGGATCTCCATCCCGTCATGGAGATGGCGCATTGCCTCCTCCACAAGGATCTCTGTATCCTGTCTGGGAATCAGAACATGCTCATTTACTGTAAAAGGCAGTCCCATAAATTCCTGCTCACCGGTGAGGTGCTGCAGGGGGATATGCACTGCCCGTTTTGCAATATAGTTTACATAAGTTTCTTCCTGTTCCGGTGTTACTTCCATGTCACCGTGCACAAGAAGCGTATTTCTATCGGTGTGGCAAATATATTCAAGCAGCAGCCTGGCATCCAGCTCCGCCTCGGCGATGTCCGCCTGCTTAAGCTGCCTGACGCCATACCGGTACAATTCGTCATACCTCATCATCTTCCACCGGTCCATCCACCAGCCAGGAATCATCTACCTCATAGCCGAAGGTTTCCTTGAGGTATGCTTTCCAGTCAAATACAGCTTCCACGGAAGCGATCGCCACCTCACACATCGCCTCGTCCGGCTCTTTGGTCGTCAGTTTCTGCAGCCAGAGTCCCGGCGCAGAAAGAATCCTCACGATAATATTATTGCTGTTGCCCGCCAGACGGATGATCTCATAGGAGATCCCCGCGATCACCGGGATCAGCAGAATACGGATACCCACACGGTATACCGGATTCTCCACTCTGATAAAGAAGAAAAGGATAATGCTGACCAGCATGACAAACAGCAGGAAACTCGTTCCGCAGCGCTTGTGCTGTCTGGAACTGCGCATCACGTTGTGCACCGTCAGCGGTCTGCCCTTTTCGATGCAGTTGATGCATTTGTGCTCCGCGCCATGATACTGATACAGCCTGTGGATGTCCTTCATGGCGGAGATCGCCACCACATATCCGAGGAAGATCAGGATACGGATCACACCTTCGATAATTGCGATCAGCGAAGCATTTCTCACATAAACAGAGAAGAAAGAAGATATAAAATAGGGCAGGATCATAAAAATTGCAATCGCAAGGATCATGGAAATGGTCATCGTGATCCCCATCGCCACATTCTCTGCCTTATCGCCGAATATCTTTTCAAACAGCGACGGCTTCTTTTCTTTTTCCGAATCTGCTCCCGACGGTTCTTCCTCCTCAAAGAAAGATGCCGACCATGTGAGGGTACGCATACCGAGGATCAGGGAATCCACAAAATTAAAGACACCTCTCACAAAAGGGATCTTTTTGAACGGACTGCCTGCCATCACGCCGTCGAACTCCTCCGTGTCCACCACGATCTCACCGTCCGCCTTGCGCACAGCCACCGCATAGCGCTCTTTATTTTTCATCATGACGCCTTCCAGAACGGCCTGACCACCCACACCGCAGGAGCGTCTGCATTTTCTTCTACTCATCCCAAAACCTCCGGAAGAAAAATAAGGTTGAGATATAAAACCTCAACCTTTTGGGTACTGCTTATTTGCTTTCTACGCCATACTTCTTATTGAACTTATCAATACGTCCGGCAGCTCTTGCTGACTTCTGCTGACCTGTGTAGAATGAATGGCATTTGGAACAAACTTCTACGTGGATCTCAGGTTTTGTGGAACCTGTCACGAATGTGTTACCGCAGTTACAGGTTACGGTTGCCTGATAGTACTCAGGATGGATTCCTTCTCTCATTTCTTTCACCTCTCGCTTAAACTGAAAATCTGTATGGGCAGTATTGATGGATACTGCCGATGCGCTCGCGCGCCATGTTGTTACAATGTGTTCTCATCCGCTGCTGCCTGCCACTACAGACAGCTTAATTATTGTAACACAGGTTATCCTGCCATGCAAGTATTTTTAAAAGAATTTGATTTTCTTTACCATGTTTACAAATTCCAGATTGTTTCTCGTCTTGGAAAACATATCCAGGATCTTGTCAACCGCCTCATCCGGCTTCAGCGTATTGAGCGCCTTGCGCATGATATTGATCGCCTCAAGTTCCTCCGGACTGAGCAGCAGATCCTCACGTCTGGTTCCCGATTTCGGAATATCGATCGCGGGGAAGACACGGCGCTCGGACAGCTTTCTGTCCAGAACCATCTCCATGTTACCTGTTCCCTTGAACTCCTCGTACACAACGTCATCCATCTTGCTTCCGGTTTCGACAAGGGCTGTCGCAAGGATGGTAAGGCTTCCTCCCTCACGCATGTTTCTTGCCGCGCCGAAGAACCGCTTGGGCATATGGAGCGCAGCCGGATCAAGACCGCCGGACAACGTCCTGCCGCTGGGCGGAACCACGAGATTGTAGGCACGTGTCAGACGGGTGATGCTGTCTAACAGGATCGTCACGTCACGCCCGTGCTCCACGAGACGCTTCGCGCGCTCGATCACCATCTCGGAAACCCTCTTGTGGTGCTCCGGAAGTTCATCAAACGTCGAATAGATCACCTCGACATTCGGTCCCTCGATCGCCTCCCTGATGTCAGTGACCTCCTCAGGGCGCTCATCGATCAACAGAATGATCAGATGCATGTCCGGGCAGGTGCGCTTGATAGACTTCGCCACTTCTTTTAACAGTGTTGTCTTACCTGCCTTCGGCGGGGACACGATCATACCTCTCTGTCCTTTGCCGACCGGGCTGATCAGATCCATGATCCGCATCGCAACACTTGCTCCCGGCGTCTCCAGCCGGATCCGCTCATCCGGGAAAATCGGTGTCATATCCTCAAAATTACGCCGTCTGGCCGCCACATCCGGCGAATATCCGTTAATCTTTTTGACATACAGGAGCGCGCTGAATTTCTCTGCCTGTGTCTTTACCCTCGTATTACCTTCAACAATATCGCCCGTCTTCAAGCCGAATCTCCTGATCTGACTGGGCGCCACATACACATCATTCTCGCCCGGCAGATAGTTGGCACAGCGGATAAATCCGTAACCGTCCGGCATGACCTCCAGGATTCCGTTGGCCGTCTCACCACTGTCGAGATCGGAAAGATTCTTTTCCGGATCCGCCTTATCTGTCGTCTGCTGCATGCCCTGTGCCGGAGCCACCGAACTTCTCGGTGCACTCTTCTGCACTGCTGCCGGTTTCTGCTCTTCCGGTGCCTGTTTTGCCACAGCTGCCTTATCCTTCTCATCCTCTGCCAGCATCGCTTCCACGATATCAGCCTTTTTCATTGCGGAGGTTCCTTTAATCCCTCTCGCCTTTGCGATCTCGCGCAAATCCGTCAACGCCAGTGACTCATATTTTTCTCTCATTCAAACAACCTCCAAATTTCTCCTCTGCTCATTTTTCACGATCCAAACGGGATTATCGTACGAATGTACATGAAACAATTGATTTAGATACTCTGATACTTTTTACACTAGCCTTATTATACATGACTGCGTGACGAATGCAAGACATTTTTTCGCAGAAAGCGGAATTTTTGCCTTATGATTTTCATCTCCTTTTGAATCTCACATTGATTTACAAAGCTGGTCGGCTATACTATAATAAGGAAAGAAAAAAAGACAAGTGAGGATAACCACATGACGACAAACGAAAAAGCATTGCAGCTCCATAAAGAATGGAACGGAAAACTGGAAACCGTTTCCAAGATTCCTGTGAAATCCAGAGAAGCACTCTCTCTGGCATATACGCCCGGCGTGGCGGAACCATGCAAGGTGATTGCCGAAGACAAGGAAGCAGCCTACACCTACACGATTAAGGCAAACACGGTAGCCGTTATCTCAGACGGCAGTGCTGTACTCGGGCTCGGCAACATCGGCCCCTACGCCGCTATGCCCGTCATGGAAGGAAAGGCTGTGCTGTTCAAGGAATTCGGCGGTGTCAATGCCGTTCCGATCTGTCTGGACACACAGGACACCGAAGAGATCATACAGACCGTAAAGAATATCGCTCCCGCATTCGGCGGCATCAATCTGGAAGACATTAGTGCGCCGCGCTGCTTTGAGATTGAGGAACGTCTGAAAGAAATGCTGGATATCCCTGTCTTTCATGATGACCAGCACGGCACGGCGATCGTGGTACTGGCAGGCATCATCAACTCACTCAAGGTTGTAAATAAGAAAAAAGAGGACTGCAAGGTTGTTGTCAACGGCGCAGGAAGCGCTGGGATCGCCATCACGAAGCTGCTGCTGACCTACGGCTTCACCAATGTGATCATGTGTGACAAATCGGGAATCCTGGCAAAGGACACTCCCAATATGAACTATATGCAGGAACGTATGGCAGGACTGACCAACCCCAATCAGGAAAAGGGACTCCTCGCCGATGCCCTGAAGGGCGCTGACATTTTTGTGGGCGTTTCCGCGCCCGGCATCGTCACGCAGGAGATGGTTGCCTCCATGAACCGCGATTCCATCCTGTTTGCGATGGCAAATCCCGTCCCCGAGATCATGCCTGATCTCGCAAAGGCGGCAGGCGCAAGGATCGTGGGCACAGGCCGTTCCGATTTCCCAAACCAGGTGAATAACGTTGTGGCATTCCCCGGCATCTTCAAGGGTGCACTGGAAGGCCGTGCAACTCAGATTACCGAAGAGATGAAACTGGCTGCCGCATATGCGATCGCCGGACTTGTTCCCGATGACGAGCTCTCCGACACCAATATCATGCCCGAGGCATTCCTGCCGGAGGTTGCCGAGGTTGTGGCAGAGGCAGTCAAGTCCAATATCCGCAGATAAATATGAAGAATCTTTCTATGTCGGATGGCCAGCATGACATGTCCCATGATTTGCAGATAAATGCGAAAAATTCTTCCATACCGGACGACTGGCATGGCAAGCCGTATTATTCGCTGAATGCCTACTGCCGGAACGTCTTTCATGAAAAATTATATAAGATCGCCCTGGATGCGGGCATGACTTGTCCCAACAGGGACGGCACTCTTGGTACACGGGGCTGTATTTTCTGCAGTGCCGGCGGCAGCGGTGACTTTGCCGTTCCTGTCACCGGACGCTCCGTCAGCGAACAGCTGCAGGCGGGACTGTCCCTTTTCCATGAGAAAAACACCGGCTCGCGGTTTATCGCATATTTCCAGTCATACACCAACACTTATGCGCCACCGGAACGCCTGCAGGCACTGTACCGCGAAGCGCTTACTTGTGAGCAGATTGCCGGTATCTCCATCGCGACCAGACCGGATTGCCTGCCGGACGGAGTAATGACACCACTGTCAGAATTGAAGCATGAGTTCCCGGACAAATTTATCTGGCTGGAACTGGGACTGCAGACGATCCATGAAGCTACTGCGTCCTACATCCGACGCGGCTACGCTCTGCCCTGCTTTGATGATACAGTTCGCAGACTAAACGAGGCTGAAATTCCGGTCATCACCCATCTGATCCTGGGACTGCCGGGAGAGACGTCGGAAATGATCTATCAGTCGATCGCTCATCTGAACAGACTGCCCGTATCGGGCGTCAAGCTTCAACTGCTCCATGTCCTGCGCGGAACAGATCTCGCCGCAGATTACGCAGCGGGAAAATTTGATGTTCTGGATATGGATGCGTATATCGCGCTCCTGATCGGATGTATCGAACGACTCTCTCCCGACATTGTGATCCACAGGGTTACGGGCGATGGTCCGAAATCGCTCCTGATCGCGCCCACGTGGAGTCTCGACAAGCGTAACGTCCTGAACACTCTGCACCGGGAAATGAAGCGATTGCATGCAAGGCAGGGAAGGCTTTGGGACAGGGAATGACACAACGAATGCCGGGCACTTTTCGGCAAACAATGATCGGACGATTTTTACAATAAAAGAAGAACGAGGAAACATTATGACACAGGATCCCCTGATGATCTACAAACTGATCATTCTCTATATGTTAAATAAAGTAACTTTTCCCCTGACCACAGCCCAGATCGGAGATTTTCTCCTGGGTAGGGAGTACACGGGATTTCTCAATCTGCAGCAGACAATCTCCGAACTCACCGATGCCCATCTGGTCTCCGCCAAGCCCGCGGGCAACCGAACCCATCTGGTGCTGACCGAGGAGGGACGCGAAACACTCCATTTCTTTGAAAACCGCATCAGCGAATCTATCAAAGAGGATATTCAGTTCTATTTTAAGGAAAATGAACTGGAAATGAAAAATGAAGTGGCGATCCAGAGTTCCTACTACAGATCCACAACCGGGGACTATAAAGCGGAACTGATTGCCAGAGAAAAGGGATCCGATCTGGTCACCATTACCTTATCAGTCCCTTTAGAAGAGATGGCTTCCGCTATCTGCGATAACTGGCAGAAGAAAAATCAAAAAATCTACAAATATCTGACCGAAGAACTGTTCTAGTTCTCCGGTCATTTTTTACCTGTCTTATGATTCCGGCCGGTCCGCGCGCCGCTCCGGCTGTCCCGCCTCACGCCTGATCTTTCGCATATGCTCCTTGATCTTCACTTCATAACCGTTTCCGGACGGCCTGTAAAATTCCTTTCCATTCAATTCATACGGAAGATACTGTTGGTTTACATAATGATTAGGGAAATCATGTGCATACTGATATCCCACACCGTGCCCCAGCTTTGCCGAGCCCTTGTAATGGGCATCCTGCAGATGTACCGGTACCGGCAGATTTCCTGTTTCTTTCACGGTATCCATCGCCTCCGAAATCGCATTGACCGCCGCATTGCTCTTTGGAGCACAAGCGATATAGGCCGCTGCCTGCGCCAGTATGATCTGTGCCTCCGGCATCCCCACGCGCTCCACCGCCACCGCCGCATTGGTGGCAACTACAAGCGCATTCGGATCCGCATTTCCCACGTCCTCCGACGCACAGATCATCATTCTCCTGGCAACAAAGGTCACACTCTCACCGGCATACAGCATTTTGGCGAGATAATACACTGCCGCATCAGGGTCCGAACCCCGCATACTCTTGATAAACGCGGAAATCGTATCGTAATGATTATCCCCCGTCTTATCATATTTGATCACGCGCTTCTGGATACATTCGGCTGCCGTCGCAAGCGTGATATGGATCTTGCCGTCGACGCTGCGCTCCGTCGTCATGATCCCAAGCTCGATCGCATTCAGCGCATGCCTCGCATCACCGCCCGCGGCATCCGCCAGAAATTCCAGCGCATCGTCATCGATCACCGCATCATATGCACCCATACCCTTATCCTTATCATAGACAGCCCGGACGATGAGCTCTTTAATGTCCTCCTTGTCAAGCGGCTTGAGCTCAAAGATGATGGATCTGGAGATCAGCGCTCCGTTTACCTCGAAATAAGGATTCTCCGTCGTCGCCCCGATCAACACCACCGTTCCGTCCTCCACAAACGGCAGCAGATAATCCTGTTGTCCCTTATTGAAGCGATGGATCTCATCGATAAAGAGGATCGTCTTTTTGCCATACATACCCATGATATCCTTGGCCTTCGCAACGACCTCCTCCATATCCTTCTTGCCCGCCACCGTGGCATTGATCTGGGTAAATTCCGCACTGGTCGTGTGCGCGATCACCTTCGCCAAAGTCGTCTTGCCCGTTCCGGGCGGTCCGTAGAAAATCACGGAGCTGATCTTGTCTGCCTTGATCGCGCGGTAGAGAAGTTTATCCTTCCCGATGATATGCTTCTGACCCACAACCTCCTCCAGCGTGGTCGGGCGCAGACGCGCCGCCAGCGGAGATTCCTTTTCCATATTGTTTGTACGCATATATTCAAATAAGTCCATTGTTTCTACTTCCTTTTGTGATGTCGGGCGACAGTATTTCAAATGAATGAGAGCTTGTGTCACAAAACCAATTATCCTCTAATCCGAGCGGAAAATCAAGTAAATGACTTCATGATTGTATCGTAACTTCATCTCACCCCTTCCGTCTCCGGTAGGCGAAGAGATTCAAAGCTTTTTCAAAGAAACTGCGTGTATCGTTATTGTCAAACGGAACGCATATTTAAAAAAAGTGCAAACAGGAATATTCTATGTTTAATCCCCTGTTATCTGTCGTGTCGATCTTTCTGTTTGCCCGCTGAGAATCCTATACACACCTTCAGGAAAAGCATTGCTTGACTGCATTTTAAAACACAGTAATTTTTTGTACCGGGAATCATTCTGATCAGAAAATGAAAGGATATTTCAAATGGAAAAGAGAGAACGCTATCAATGTCTGGATGCTTTGAGAGGATGTACATTTTTTCGTCAGATTACTTTTCGCTTTTCCCCTGGTTCTTCCTGTTCCTGTCAGGTTACTTTTTATACAGGATCGTATTCGAAAAAGGGATTGCGTCTCCATTAAAGGATTGGAAAACGGGTAGTGCTTTCTTCGATTTTTTGGGTCGTCATTCCCTGGTTTTCTATCTGCTCCATCAGCCACTCCTTTATCTGATACTGCAGTTATGTTAGGAACTGTGCCGGATGGTATGTTTCCCTTCAGTGCCTTTTCCTGCTTTCCCTGCCGGTTCAGTCAAACAGGATTTCCTCCACCGTCACGAACTCATACCCCTCTTTCTGCATGGCATCGACGATGGCAAGCGCCGCCTGCACGGAGGACTCGTACTGGTCATGAAGGAGGATAATGTCGTTTTCCTTTACCTTGCTGAGGACTTTCCTGCTCACGCAGTCCGCATTATCACTGCACCAGTCGAGCGGATCGATATTCCACAGCACCGGGAACATATTCAGCTCCGTCTCGAATCTCTTTTCCCAGGTGCCGTAAGGCGGGCGCACGAAGGTCACGTCCCTGCCGGTGATTCCGGATATGATCTCATTCGTTTTGATCAGTTCTTCTTTGAATTTTTCATGGTTGTTCTTTTTGAGTTGAATGTGGCTGTAAGTGTGATTGCCGATCAGATGTCCCTCGTCGCTCATCCGTTTGATCAGTTCAGGATACTGCTCAGCATGCTCTCCCGTCACAAAAAAGGTGACGTGGACACCCCGCTCCTTCAGCCCGTCCAAAAGCTCCTCCGTGTACTTCGGATGCGGACCGTCATCGAAGGTCAGAGCCACCTTGCCCTGCTGCCCTGTTTCTGTCTGCACCTGCGCACCATTCCATTCTTTCCCTGTGCCGATCTGCCCCTGCACTTCACCTGCCTGCACCACCGCCGCGCTGTGCGCGTCCACAGCAGGCTCCACAAATCCACGCACAAAAAGAAGCAGTGCAACTGCCAGTAAGTCAAGAATCACCATCCGTTCCATCCATACCCTTACTTTCATCCGCACTGCCTCGTTCCGTCTGCCTCTCACCTCATTATATGCTGGGACATTTGCTCTTATTCTGTCGCGAAGCTTTTCCCGAAGTAGGTATTGTACACCTGAAAAAAGCTGTTCGTCTTAATCTGTTCATCATGGAGGAACGTCACGCTGTCCCAGAGCTCCTGGTTCAGGTTCCTGGTCAGGCCGTCCACGAACACATCATACTCCTGACTGAATACCTCCTGCCGCCGCTGCTCCACAATCTTCACCTTATTGGCATCTGTCTCGGCTCTGTTGAAGGTGCTGATGCACTTTATGATGTGATAGCCGTACTCCGTCTCCACCACATCACTGATCTCACCGTTTCCGAGTTCAAATGCCGCCTCCTCAAAAGCAGTCTCCATCTCGCCCTTGCCGAAGGAATACGTGCTCTTGCTGTCCTCGCTGTAAGACGCCACGAGATGCTCAAAATCATCCCCGTTCTGAGCCATCCGGCAGATCTCCTGCGCCTTCTCATAAGCCTCCTGCTTTGCTTCCTCCGTATAGGGGATCCTGTTGCCGGAGCCGTCCAGCGAATATGTCTTGATCAGGATATGCTCCACCGTGATCGTGCGCGCCTCATCATCACTGATCTCCGGATTGATGTCCTTGATGATATACTGATACACTTTATTTGCCAGAGCATATTCACTGTACAGTTGTTTGATCGTTTCCTCCCCGACGCCCATTCCGGCGATCTCCGTTTCATTCAGGGAAGCAAAATACTCCTTTGCAGCCCGTCCGGCAAGCTCCGACTCCCGCTCCGACAGTTCCACATTATATTTCTGCGCCAGCAGATTCATCGCCTTGATCTGAGCAATCTTTGCAAGTACGGTGTCCTTCACATTCTCCTCGAGCGTTACACCGCGCAGATTCGTCTCCCATATCCCGTCACCGTAAATCGCCTCATACTGATTCTGAATATTGGTGAGATACACCATGACCTCCGGCAGGCTGCAGGAGATCGTCTCGATCCGAAAGATCTCATCCTTGTCAAATCCGGTGGTAAGCACAACCTTTTTCCCGTCTCCGATCTTCCCGCAACCGTTCAACATAAGCATGGCCGCAAGCAACAGACAGCAAAGTCGTTTTATCCGATTCCATCGCTTCATATTTTTTACTTTCCTTATTCCTGACATTCCACATAACTTCCCCGGCTGGTCCGTTTTACCGTCAGCCGATTCTCGATCTGCTCTTTCAGTTCCGGCACATGAGAAATGATGCCGATCATACAGCTTCCCAGGCTCAGTGACCGCAGTGTAATGCAAGCCTGCTCTATGGATTCGCTGTCAAGTGCTCCGAATCCCTCATCGATAAACAGGCATTCCACCGTGATCCCGCCTTTCTTCTGTTGTATCACATCACTGAGTCCGAGCGCAAGGGAAAGAGAAGTCTTGAACAGTTCTCCTCCCGAAAGCGTCTTCACAGGACGGTGTCTGCCGGTATAATGGTCGAGCACTCTCATATCAAGACTGTCTTTGGTCCTTCCGTCCCCGATCTCATCCACACGGGACAGTTCGTAGCGTCCCGACGTCAGTTTACGCAGGCGCAGGTTTGCCGCCTCCAGAATTTCCTCAAAATATCCTGCCAGCACATATTGTTCAAATACAAGCCGTCTGCTGTTATTCCCCGAAGCAACGCCGTCCAGATCCTTGACAACGCCGTAACGCTCCGCCAGCCCCTTCAGTTTTTCCTGCTTCTGTTCTATGGATTTGCGCAGTTTCTCTGCGCTTTGCAGCAGCAGGTAGTTATGCTTCTGCTGTTCCAGAATCTTTTCCTGCTCATGCTGCAGCGCTTCCTTCTGATCGGTAAGCGGAGTGAGCTCCACAGGACTTAAGTCCGCTGCCGCCTGTCTGCTGCGCTCTGCGCGGTCCGCCGCCGATTGCAGCTGCGCCCCATAGTTCTCAATCTCTCTCTGAAATTCCCTCTCTTCATCGGGTGTCAGTCTGCTCTCATGATACTCCTGTGTATCTTTGAAACCATACTCCGATAATGTCTCTCTAAACTTCCTGTCCTCTTCATTTGCCTCCCGGTGTAAGGTCTCCGCCCTGTCCCGTTTCTCCGCCTTCTGCTCTTCCTTCTCCCGGAGCAGAACCGTGACCTTCTGATATTCCTCCACACACGACTGCAGCCTTTTTTCCAGGCGGTTACATTTCTCCTGCGTGGCTTCTTCCCCCGGCACGACTCCCAGCTTTACGCACACATCATCTCCGCAGCATTTCTCCGCCTGCTGCCACCGCTCCTTCAGCTGCTTAAGACGGGCATTCATTTCTGACACAACTGTCTTTTTCTGCTCTGTCTCCTGTTTGAGTGCCACTGTCCTGCCCGACAGTTCCGCAAGTGATGCCTCCGCCTGCTCACGCTGATCCTGCAGTTGCTTAAGCTTTGCTTCATCAATCGGATCCTCTCCGCGCTCTGCGATCTTCGGATGCACCGTTGAGCCGCAGACAGGGCACGGCTTCCCTTCCGTCAGCAATTCTGCCAGAATTCCCGCTGCTTCATGGAAATATCGGTTCTGCGCCTCCAGAAAGTCAGCGCGTTTTTGATCCGCTTCCTCCTTTGCCGTCAGAAGGGAATCCTGCATCTTGTCCAGACGTTTCTGCGATGATAAATGTTCCGTCTCCGCCTGCTTTACCTGCTCTATGACAGCGGCATATTCCAGTCCGACAGACAAATAAGTCTGCAGCTCATCCTTTTTCTCATAAACCCCGGAAAGCTGCGCTTGCTTCCCGGCAAGTTCTTCCGTCTCCCGCTCCAGTTTTGCAAGAGAGGCCTTCTCCTGCTCCCATGCTTTCCCGGCAATTTTCATCCGTTCCTCGGCGAGAGCTGCCTTTCCGGCGCTCCGCGCACGCTCCAGCCGAAACCGTTTCTGCTTCATCTCATCCTGCCTGTCGACACACTGTGCGAGCATTTTCTCCGCCTGCTTAGCCTCCGCAAGCAGTGCATTTACCCGTTCGGCTCCGGCGATGCGCTCCGTGATCTGCTGAAAGCTTTGTCTCAGTTCTGCTTCTTTTGCCTTCAGTTCCTTATCGCGTTTCTTTTCAGACTTCTCCCGCTCTCTGAGCTGCCGGATCATTTGCTCCGGCAGAAGGTTCGGCTCCGGCTGCCACTCCGTATCCTGTACGCTGTAGTTTTCCACATCCTCATCAATTTTATGACGGTACACTTCCATCTCCTTCGCCAGATCGATCGCTTTCCTGCGAAGCAGCATTCCCACACGCTCATAAAAGGAAGTGTCAAAAATGTCACGGAATATCTGCATTTTCTCCTTGGGAGCCGCTGTCAGGAGCTTTGCAAACTCGCCCTGCGCGATCATGGAGATCTGCTTGAACTGCCTGGCATCCATGGAAAGGATCTGCTCCATCCTCTTCGTCACTGCCACGCTTCCCTCAATCCTGCTGTCGTCCGGCATGATGAGGATCGCATTCTCCTTTTCCTTTACAAGCTGTGCTTCCGCCTTGCCCGCCGTGCCTTCCATCATCCGCTCACCTGCCGCGCTTTCCGCCGCCTGCTGCACGACCGTACTCTCCGCCGCCTTGCGCTTCCGCGGGCGCAAATACTCCGGATTCCGCCGGATCCGGTATGTCTTGCCCCTGTGTGTCAGCGTGAGTTCCACAAAAGTTGGTGTTTCATCGTCGGCAAAATCGCTGCGCACCGTGTTCTTTTCCCGCAGCTGACCGCTCATATCGCCGTAGACTGCATAAGTAATCGCATCAAACAGAGTCGTCTTGCCCGCCCCCGTATCTCCCGTAATGAGAAAGAGACCTCTGGAAGAGAGCCGTTCAAAATCGATATCCTGTTCTTCCCGGTAAGGTCCCCAGCCGCACAGCCGCATTGTAACCGGTCTCATCGGCACTCCTCCTCCGCTTCCTTCATGATCTCAAGTATCAGATCCTTACGTGCTTCATCCATTTCTTCTCTCCGGACTTCCCGATAGAAATCCTCAAACATCTGCATCGGTGTCCTGCTTCTGTCTGCCTGCCGCTTCTCATTCTGCTGTTCTTCCCTGACAAGATTCTTGGTAAGGATCAGTTCCATAACGTTTGGATATACACTGCGCAGCATTTCCATCGGATTATAAAGTTCGTTCTCATCCGTGAGGGATACCTGAATATAATCCATATCGCGGGTCCCCGACGCCGCCTGAAGGATCTGTTCCATCGTTCCCCTGATCTTACGCATGTCGTGAACAGGCTTCAGGCTCTCCTTTGTGACGGTTATGTCACCTTTTTCCTTTAATGTAATGATAGTTACACTCTTTTCCTGATCAGCCTCGGAGAACGAATATTTCAGAGGTGATCCGGCATAATACATCATCCTGTCACCGATCTGCTGCGGTCTGTGGATATGTCCGAGCGCCACATAATCATAATCTTCAAATACCTCTGCCTCCACATTGTCGATCCCGCCCACCTGCAGCGCGGTCTCGGAATCGGACAGTTCCGGCGCTCTGCCATGATCCGTGACAAAATAGTGTGTCAGCAACACATTTCTCTGTGTCGTGTCAATCTCTGCTTCGGCAAGCAGTTTCTCCACCACTTCCTGGCTGCTTTTCAATCCCAGTTCACCGCTCCGGAAGTAAGGCAGACAAATAAAGGTTACTTTTCCGTATGAATCCTCTAAAGTAACCTTCTTAAGTACATCCTTATATATTCCCGAAATAAAGATCCCCTGTTTTTCGAGCACGCCGTTCAGAAATTCCAGCCGCTCCGGGGAGTCATGGTTGCCACTTATGGCAATCACAGGTATCTTCATACGTGACACTTTTGTCAGAAATTCATCCAGAAGTGTGACCGCCTGGGCGGAAGGAACAGTCCTGTCATAAATATCCCCCGCCAGCAGCATCACATCGATCTTCTCTCTCCGAAGAATTTCCGTTATCTGTGTCAGAATCGCCCGCTGATCCTCCAGCATAGGAAAATCATGGACGCTCTTGCCGATATGAAGGTCTGCCGTATGCAGTATCCTCATACTTCTTTCCCTTCCAGTATCATCTTCAAATAATGCTTGAGTATCGAGATCGCCACTACATTCCTGCCACCCTCCGGAATGATGATGTCCGCATATTTCTTGGAAGGCTCCACAAACTGCTCATGCATCGGCTTTACCGTATCACGGTACTGCGACAGGATCGATTCGATGCTTCTGGCACGCTCCACCATATCTCTCGTGATTCTGCGCATCAGTCTCTCATCCGCATCCGTGTCCACGAAGATCTTCAAATCCATCAGATCCCTGAGTTCCTTTGACTCTAAGATCAGGATACCCTCCAGCATCAGGATCCTCTTGGGATATACGGTCACGGTCTCCTTGGCACGGTTGTGGATGCTGTAGTCATACACCGGACGCTCCACGACAGTCCCTGCTTTCAGTGCCAGCACGTCCTTTACCATGCGCTCGGTATCAAAGGAATTCGGATGGTCATAATTCAGCTTTGCGCGCTCCTCATAAGGCATATCATCATGTGCCTTATAATAGCAGTCATGACCGATCAGTTCGATATCCTCACCGAAATATTCTTTGATGATCTTGACGATCGTCGTTTTGCCGGAGGCTGTACCGCCGGCTACCCCAATCACATACGTACCTTCCATCCCGTTCCTCCTGTAGAAGGGGCGCTGCGCATGCAGTTCCCCTTTGAGTTGTAAATTCTTAATGAAACAAAAAGCGGCACTATGCATTTCGAGAAGTGTCTTAGTGTCTGTCGTTTTCGAGAAGAGGGATGAACAGGGCGGCGAGGACTGTCTGAGCGTCTGCCTGTTTTCAAATCTTTGGCTTCCCGAAACCTTCGCGGGGATTTCGATGTCATCCAAAGAATTGAAAAACAGGCAGATGTGAGTTCCGCAGACGCCCTGCTATCGAACATCCTTCTTCCGAAAACGCTCCAGACACTTGACACTTTGAGACGCAGTTGCCGCCTTATTATAAAAATGTG
>JALFTO010000088.1 GCA_022779165.1 Lachnospiraceae bacterium | reverse complement strand
TCTTTTCTCCCCTCTAAACCCGACCTTTTCCAAACCGCATCGGGCAGATCGTCCGGCACTGATTGCAGTCTACCGTATCAAATCCCCTTGCCGTTTTGTGATAGGTCATTTCCCTGCATGCCAGCTGATTTACACTGCCATTCTCTCCGATCGCATGCGCCGGACAGTTCTCAACACACTTATGACACCCCAGAATACAGATGCTCTCCGCATAAGGATCGGATTCCAGCTCCAGATCCGTCAGGATAACGCTCATATTCAGCATGCTGCCATATTGGGGATTCAACAGTATCGTATTCTTCCCCAACTGTCCCAGCCCGCACGCCACAGCAATCTCTTTCACGGAGACAAGTCCTTTTCCTGTCTTTGTCTGCGCATCCCAATACTCATACGGTCCGTCACCCGGCAGAGGAACCGCCAACGCTCCAAGTTTCTCGATTTCCTTGGCGCTGCGCAATGCTGCCCTGTCCGCCTGTTCACATACCATGCCGTTATAATGCCCGTAGATCAGACGCGGCGGCACAGCCAACAGTCCCTTCGGCAGTGCAACGCCCAGACAGATCACAGATTTACAGTCTGCCCATATATCTACAGGACGGAATCCTTCCGGCACCTTATCAAAACGATCCATACCGGCAATGCCGCACACATCAGCACCGGAGGACAGTACGATTTGTCTTACTTTCTCTTTCATTCCTCTTTCTCCCTTAAACAAATATCCCTTATCCCCCGATCATCACGCCAATATTGCCGTGCAGCGCCACCCGGATGCAGCCGCAGATGATAAGGTGCGCCACATAATACACATAGAAGAACCACTTCATGCCTTTCCAGTTTCCTCTCGTGCCGTCGTACCGGCTCAAAAGAGGAATGGTCAGTGCCGTGAACATCTGGATCACTCCATACACCGGATTGACGAAAATCACATACACCAGGGCATACCAGAATACCCATTCCATCATGCCACGCATCTGCTTCTTGAAATCTCCCCTGTTACTCCCGATCTCCAGAATCGCCAACACTGCGATACAACTCCAGTCAGCGCAGAATGTAATGACGCAGATCACCAGCACTAGAGCTGTCTTCTGCCACTTTTTCAATCTCTCGTTGTCGTTGATCCCCAATGCGATCACGCCCCAGAACAACGGCCAAAATACGCTTGTCTGGTTAAAAACAGTCGTCTGAAACGGAATAAACGGGATTCCAAATGCAAAGTTATAGGCAAAATGACCGAATATGGAAAAGATCAGCAGCCTCGCCGCATACCGCTTCCGGTCATGCGTGTAATGATATCCCTCCGCAATAAAGAACCAGAAAGTCGGAGCCGCCAGCCTGCCGATGATGTGACACAGCAGAATCCACCAGTCCATCGGATAATTGGGATACACGACACTCACCACATGATCGAGTGTCATTGCTGCCAGTGCGATCATCTTTAATTGATTGCCGTTCAATGCCTTTTTCATTTATCTTTCCCTCGCTTTCTCCGCCGCAGCCTTGGCATGGATCTGTGTCGTATCAAAAACAGGTAACACGGAATCGCTCTGACTGATCAGAAGTCCGATCTCCGTACAGCCGAGGATCACTGCCTGCGCACCTTCCTCTTTTAAGCGTTCTATCACCCGAATATAATCCTCGCGCGATTCGTCCGAGACGATTCCGAGGCAAAGCTCGTTATAGATGACATCATTTACTTTTTCAATTTCCTTTTCATTCGGAATGACAACAGAGATTCCTTTTTGTACAAGCCTGTCTTTGTAGAAGTCCTGTGTCATCGTATATTTGGTTCCGAGCAGGGCAGTCTTTGTGATCCCCGCCTGCAACAGTGCTTCCGCTGTCGCGTCTGCAATATGTACGATCGGAATCCTGATCTTTGCCTGTATCTGACTCACTACCTTGTGCATCGTATTGGTACAGATCACGATGAAATCCGCTCCTGCACTCTCCAGACGCATCGCAGCATCTGCAAGGATCTCCCCGCTTCTCTCCCACTCTTCCTTTGCCTGACACTCCTCAATCTCAGCAAAATCAACGCTGTATAAGAGTATTTTTGCCGAGTGCAGTCCGCCCAGCCCATCCCTGACTGTTTCATTTATGATCTGATAATATGTCACAGTACTTTCCCAACTCATACCACCGATTAAACCGATTGTTTTCATATGTCTTCCTTTCCTTTCTTCCTAAGTATCAAAAATAGCCCGGCAATTATGACGAACACTACGCAAAGAATCATATAAAACAAAATATCCGTCTGCAAAAAACAATAAGCGAAATTGAATGCAAAATGAATGCCAACCGCATAGAGCAGATTCGGATATTTCTCCAAAACCGTATTCATAATGATGGCAAGACAGCACATGACGATCACATTGGCAAGAACATAGGGAATCATGGCAAATCCTGTGAAATCAGAATCCACAAACCACAGAACCGTATGCCAGAATGCCCAGACAGTGCCCTGGATCAAAGCCGATTTCACAAAACTGTATTTCTTTGCGAGTTCTTCTCTCAGGTATCCCCGCCATCCAAGCTCTTCTCCTGTCGGTCCCGATGTCAAAGACAGGAAAAACGAGGCGATCAGTGGATATCCTCCTGCTGCAAGATAACTGCCGGCTTCTCTTCCCTGTGTCAGTGCAGACAGTGCAGCAGATGTCATGACGCCACAGAAAACAACCAGCATGACTGCCAGCAGAAGCACAGGTTTTATCTTGCCCTCAAAGCAATGTCTCACAAACGCTCCGAAACTCTGTTCCTTCCGCAACCTTCGCCAAATGACCGCCAGCACGATCGTCGGCGACCAGGCACATAGATTGGATAATAAACGCATCACAAGAGGCGGTGCATGAAATACCATGGAAGCCGTACCACAGATACCAAGCACCATCACCCAGAATGTCAGATAAGTTTTTACCACATATTTTCGCATTATTTTCTCTTTCCTCTCTTCAAGGTTCTCAGATATGCTTTCTGCTCATCGCTGACCCGATAGCTCTCGATCGCTTTCTGAATTGCTTTGTTGTGTGTCCATTCATCCAACCGCTGCTCTTCTATGTAAGGGATTGTCGCCTCATACTGCTTTGCAAGCGCCGTGGCAAAGAACCACGCCGTCATCATGTTTACATAATATTCTTCCGAACGGATTGCGGCTGCCAGACCCAGATATTCCGGCCGGAAATAGTCATCCAGGAAATGCCGCATCAACGCTTCCATTCCAAATCGGATCGTGTATGGTCTCTTTGATGCCATCCAGATCTGAAGCTGCCCGATCAGCTCCGGCAAATGCTTCTTAAACACCTTCGGCGATACAAGATCACACGTTGCCCAGTTGTCCACAAACGGCAGGAATGCATTCAATTCCTCAACACATCTGTCGTAATCCTTGATTCCTTCAATCAAAAAGCCATGCAGATTGTATTCCTCAAAGTAGTCATGCGGCAGAACTTTCATATATTCTTCTATTCCCGGCAGTTTCGCCGCTTCCTTCGCCAACTTCCTGAGTTCCGGCGTCCGCACTCCGATGATTGTTTCCGGCGCTACATTCGGGATCAGCTTCCGCTGAAACTCAGCATAATCTTTATCTTCCAGTTCAAACAGTTTTTCCCTTAGTACCTGTACTATTTCCATCATACTCCCTCTTTTTCTCTTCCAGTTTCTTCTTTTCTTCTTCTAATTCACTTTCCTTCTGCATATGGCGCATTTTCAAGCCCGCATAAACATCTGAAAGCATCCTGCCTACAAGTTCATCATCCCATTGAAAATAGGAGGTTGCCAGCATAACAGCAATTCCATGGGCAAAGATCCAATTCTCCCGATGGAACAACGATCCCTTTTCATCCGAAAAACCTGTCTGTTCTTCCACTGCCTGCCGCACTGCAGCATCATACCCTTCCTCCGCCGTCATTACTTCCATCGGTCTTTCGCACATAAAGAGCATACGGAACAGGTTCTTCTCCTCACAGGCAAAATGGATATATGCCATACCGATCGCTTTATAGACCGGATATCCGATCTCCCCGCATATCCGTTCACGGTAGGAATAAAACATTTCCTTCGCTTTTTCCCGCACGGATTCCTTTACCTCATCCATACTGTTAAAGACAGTAAAGATCGGTCTGGCGGAAGCGCCAAGTTTATTTCCCAGGCTCCGCGCTGTCAGCGCATCTTCCCCTTCCTGCCTTACAATCTCAACAGCAGCAGCAACGATTTCCTCTTTTGTAAACTTTGGTTTTGGCGGCATTTTCCTTTTCCTTTCTTTTCAAACTCCATGTTTTAAAACATATGTTTTGCAACAATAGAATCACTATAAACCATCCTATTTTTCATGTCAATTCCTTTTGCAAATCTTAAGATTTTCTTTCGTTTCTCCGCGTCTTTTCGATCTCGCCTGCCAGTTCAAAGCCTTTCTTGGCAGCGATCACCCTTAATACCTAAAACAAATTAAAAAGAGCTCATCTTTTCCACTGAAATTGTGGTAGACAAGCCCCTTGTCGATTCCATGATCCGTTTCGTCAATCACAGCCTTCTCTCTTCAGTTCCATCTTGTTCTCATACATCCGGCTGTCCGCAGCTGCGATCGCTTCATCCATTTTTTCACGCGTAAATTTGTCATACACTGCAAATCCATGGGCAACCTGCACCTTAAAGGGATACCACTGCGCCTGATTCGCCTCGTCAATCAGCTGACGGAAAATCTCTCTTCCCTTTTCATAGTTCTCCTTCACATCGGCTCCCGTCATCAGGACACAGAATTCGTCTCCCCCAACACGGTAAGCCTTCCCGAATTGTCCAAAGCTGTCCGCAATAATGCTGGCTGCAATCTTGATCAATTCATCTCCGAATTCATGTCCCTGCCGGTCATTCACCGCTTTCAGATTATTGACATCCAGATAGACAATGCCCAATTGGATAAATATGTTTTCATTATTCTCATATTCATCCAGCTGCTCCAGATATGCAGTTCTGTTTCCAAGCCCTGTCAGACCGTCAGAGTATGCCAGTCTACTGATCAGATCATACTTCAATCCCTGCTCAATGATTTTGTAGGCTTCAATCTGACTGCTGAGTGCAAAGAAGAGGCACAGCAGCAGCATTCCGACCCGGATAAGCCCTGCCCTGTCCATTCGGTCCATATGCAGAGACCTTACCGATTCAAAGACACCCAAAAACCATAGAGAGACGATTCCCAGAATCTGCAAAATACAACTCAGGATCAGTTTTTTCTCTTTCTTTAACTGAATAAGCATTCTGACAATCCAGATAAACAACACCAGATCTGTAATTATCATTGTCAAAATAGCACCCTTGAGCATATGATGCAGATCCCAGACACCGCTGAATTGAACCGCCGCACTCAGCAGAATATATCCTGCATTGAAATATCCCAGGATCCGCATGCTCCTATATTTAAAAATCTGATACTCCGAATCCAGATACATAAGGAGCGGCATATTGTCGGCCACCATAAGCATATTGTCGATCAGCTGCAGTATCCTCATATCCCCGACACAAAACTGTAATACATTGGTCTCTATCAGACTCCATATTCCGGTCAGGAACGCAAATATCCCCACCCAGAGCAGACTGTGACTCTTCCCGATCCGCCCGTATGTTGGCAGAAGATCAACCACAACCAATACAAACCCTACCAAGATCAGCAGTGCGCTGACTACAATGCCGAATGCATTATCCGCAAAAAGTCCCAGAATAATCTCTGCCTTATCCCCGAGCAGCAGAGAATCTACCGTAACGGCACTCGTACCATAGACCATAAAAATCTGCAGTTCCAGGCACTTTGATGAATGCTCATGAGAAATCGTGAGAATATTCCAGAGATTTCCGGGCGATCTGTTATAGAAGCGAGAGTCATATACGGATGTTTCATAGATCATCTCACCATCTGCCAGCACTCGTGTATACACATCCTTGGAACGATAGACCAGATTGACATCCGACTCCAGTTCAGGGAGCTGATAATAGATGGACAGAACCCCTGTCTCATCATCCATATACTCTCCCAGCCTTCTGACATCCACCGGCTGACTGCCCGCACTGTCCAGAGTCCAGAAAGCGCTGATATCATCATAGGATCTTTCCTGTGCAGACTGTGGCTGTCCCTGTCTGCTCACACCGATCGCAACTATGATCAAAAGCATCCCCAGCAGTCCCAACGCATATAATATACCGATGATCTTATGTCCTTTGTAAGATATTTTTCCCATATATGCCCTCTCTGATCTCTGTTATCTTAATTTTATCATATTCAAACAGAAAGGACTATGGAAACTTGGGAAATCAGTCGAATTTCGTCGACTTTTTACTCTCTCGGCAGATTTTTCAGTTCCCTTTTCAAATCACTTCGCACACTCCAGTGCCACAAAAACTCTCCGATAAACAATGCTTTATGTACAAAATCTTCAAAGATCAATGCATTAATCAATCGTTTCACAGAATAAATCCGTTTGCTTGCTTTTATATGTTCCATCTGTAATTCATACGGCGTCATATTTTTAGGTCTGTGAACCGTACTCTTTTTGTGAATTGTGCGGGCATCCCCGCGACGCATGCACCTGCGGCCATAGCTTGCACTCTTCCTCTTTTTCCGGATGTCTGTCACATTCTCCCAGCCAGACAAAGATCGGCGCATCATACATCATTGCGAGCGTTCCCGGATCGGTCTGCTCCAGAACACCCGCTGAGATCATTCCGGCAAACAGCTCCTTATGATAATGATGTATCTCGTCAACATACATTTGGGAATACAATGCCGACATTTCCGGTGAACGGAACTGTTCGATCGTCATCATCCTCCTAAACCGGCTCACATATTCATCATGCAGGGAATAGTCAATCAGAGCTCTCATCTTTTCAACCAGAGCATCCGCCGTAAATGCTTCGAACACTGACGCATCATGATCCGAACCCTGCAGATGCACGGAAATGCCATCCGTGAAGGATCCGTACCGCCTTGCCGTCTCCTCAAGAATGGCATTAAAAATGTCCTGTTTTCCCTTGTAATGCTTATATAAGGACGGCGCCTTGATCCCGACGGCATCGGCAATGTTCTTTACACTTGTACCCTTATAGCCCTTTTCCGCAAAAAGCGTCAGCGCCTCCTCCGTTATCCTCTCTTTTGTTGTCATTTTCTTCCTCCTGTTTCATAAATCATTATACGAAAAACTAGCGATCGCTAGTTTTACTTTATTATAAAACTAGTGATCGCTAGTGCTAGTATCAACAAAAAGTATTTTTTTCATTCAAATTTCTGATATGCCCCTATCACAACTCCGGATCATATTGATAATTCATGCCGCCGAAATTCTTCCTTATCCTCATACATCATTTTATCCATATCGCGCAGGAACTCATCCAGCTTCTTATATTCCTCGGAATATTTTGTGTACCCCATAGAAAAGGATAAGTTATATGGCTTTTTTCCCGACCTGTTATAATCAGACAGATTCTTTCTGATGCGATCCATCAGTGCCGTCACTTCATTCTGTGTTCTATTTACACACATGATAATAAATTCATCTCCGGCAAATCTGATCACTGTATCGGGCGTTTCCACCCAGTGTGAAAGCAATGCGCTGACAGTTCTGATTGCATCATCACCGACAGTATGTCCGTATGTATCATTTATTTGCTTGAAAAGATTCAGGTCCATCATGATTCCATAAACTTGTGCAAACTTTTTCACCCGCATCTGCTTATAAAAAAAATCAAGGTATTTTCTGTTATATAACCCTGACAGTTCATCAACAAAGGATTCTTCCTTCTGTAACTGTATTTCCACAAGCAAAATAGCGATTGCCACAGAAAACCAGCCCGTTGCAATGCCATAATGCATCCCCTGCACAATTGTCCCCATAACACACGGAAGTACATAAGTATATACAGGGAAAAAGTGTATCTGACTCCCCTTATGCTTCGCCAAATATACCACAGCAATACTGTATAAATAGTAAAAACAGATACAGATATATGACAACCCGTCAAATCTTCCTCTTGCATAGACATTGTCTTTTGATATTGCAAAAAGCAATCCGGCTCCAAAGCAATCCAAAACTACAAACAGAGCATTCATTACTGCCGGTATTGCCAGGACATATGCGATTTTATTTACCCGTTTCAGACTGCGATGAATTTTGAACTCCACAAAAAGACACCATATGTATCCCATCATCGGTGCCCCAAAAATCAACAATGCATTTGAAAAATACTGCAGAATATGAATGAATTTCCCCGGCATACCATCAATCAAAAAAGAGAGCGTTTCCATGATAAGGGTCAATATATTAAGAATAATCATGCAACTAAACAGATATTCTCCCACTCTCTTTGTTGACTTGTTGGCGTATTTTGATCCAATCAGAAACAACAAAATAAATACTCCGGTGCTGTTTACAATCAGAATCTCGGCAATATTAATCGAACTGTTCATTTTTCTCCCTTAATATATAACTTCAACAATACCCAAAAAGCCAGTCCGAGCTATTTACGAACTGACTGCCATCGCCAAAACATCCTTTTTAACGATATGCCCCTCTCTCCCTCATCTTAACACAAATCCTGTCTAATTCAAATCCATAATATGCCAATATCCTGCAACCGCTCATTTCTCAGACCGCATTACCGTAAATATCATATCTTCATAATCCCGCATATATACAGTTGTCATCAGATAGTTGTCACGGCCTGTTGTAAAAGTCAGACTTCCCTCATACCGGGTATTCCCGTCAGCCTTATACTGCAATGCCACTTTGACTCCTTTCACTTCCGCAGGGTCAAGAAGCGTTTTCGGAATATAGAGTACAATTCTGTCCGCATCTGTCGAGATGCTGTACGCCTCCATGACCTGCCCGGCTTTCAAAAATCCTCTGCCGTCCCAGTTGGATGGATCATCTATCTTCGCCTGCTCAAAATGTACCTCGGAACCATCGTCCGCAAGATAATAAAATCCATCATACTCCCCGACATGATTTACCACATACTCATCTTCTCGTCCGCTGAAGAAATAATATTCTCTGATGAAGACACCATTGTGCTCGATATCGTAGGCCAACGGATATCCTCCCATATTATAATCGTGGTTATCACTGTTTTTATAATCATCTCCGGATCGATAGGAAACCAGCAGATACTCTCCCTGCCCTATTTCCTGCATGACCTTTTCCGTAGGGATTCCGGATAAATCTTCATCAATGTAAGAATATATGACGCTGAAATCGTTCTCTTCCAGGATCTGACGCAGATTATCCCCGTCGTAGCGTGTATGAACCATGCAATTTCTCTTGTCCGCCAGATCTGTGGAGCGATAATATCCATAGGATACGAAGAGTTCCTCTGCCTCCAGTCCGGTCTGTTCCGCCATCTCCCGTTGCAGTGCCTCCGTAATTTCATCCCTCTGATAATCATCATACCCCTCCGTGGTTTCTTCCTCTCCGGAGATCAAAACACAGAATTCCTTATCGCCGGCTTTCATATTGACACGGACTTTTCCTGTGGGAGCAGGCCAGAGATCCGGGATTGGAGCGGTGTTCACTTTTTCACAGGAAACACCCTGTACCTTTGCCCGAATGCCGTACTTCTCCTCAATGTACTCCATGGCATTCTGCTTTCCCTGCTTCTCATACCGTTTCATTTCAACCTTCTCTTCGGCTGTATAACCGCAGCCCGTCAGAAAAAGGGATACGAGGAACAGACACGGAATCATTTTTAAATAGTGACAGAAATGAAATCTTTGCTTTTGCATAAAAAATCCCCTATATTACAAATCCAACTCCATGCCATTCTCCCAGTCGTGACAGTAACGCAAGTATTCTGCTTCCGTATTCAGAAAGTTCTCCGCATTCTTCGGCAGTACGATCGGCTCAATCGTGTTCGCCCGGTAATTACATACATAGATTGTCTTGACACAATTTAAAAACACCCAGTCGAAGTGTTTTTGCATGTTCTCCTGTGTGAAGCGCATATACTCAAACAGAGCTCCCGCATCAATATCATTTTCGTCCGTCGGATGCAGAAACAGATATAGTCCGTTATAGCGTTTATGTACATAATTGATATTTAGTTTTTCCAGCTTTCTGTCAAAACGATACTTCGCCTTAGAGAGATAATCCTGATGCACAGCACGATCCGGTAAGATCGCCCAAAACCTTCCGTTATAAAAATTCAGTCGATCTCCATATTTCTCAAAAGCCTGCGGCGGAAGTTCCTCCTTCAGGCATCCGAGATACTGTTCGATAAAGCTCTCCTCCTGTCCGTCATCCGGAAGAAGCGCCTGACTTACCTCCAGTCCGAAATCCATTGTCTCATTGATCCAGTCCGGGGATTCGCTCTTAATAAAGCATGGACGGTATTCTAAGATCGGCCTGAACCTACCACTACACATTCCTGTTCCAGCTTCACATTCCGCTCCAGCATATAGCGGATCACTTCCGCAATTTTCGTTTTCTCACTATTTTGATCCTCTGCCCCTCTATCACTTTCCGCTGTTCCGCCATCATATTCCGCAAGCATCCTGCTCAACCGAATCCTGTCATTCTCCGTCAGTTCCCGCCCATATTTTTCATACGTTTTCAGTGTATCCGAATCCATCCGATACCGCCGAAACGGCATCCCGGTCTTTGCACAAAGATCCCTGTATATCTCAAAACCGCCCGCGTCAATATCCCCGAAATGATAATACGTTGCATCCGGCAGAGACTGATACACCGATTTCAACAACGTGCGCCGGACAGAATTATGATAACCGCCCAGATAGATCATGAGTGCATCCGGCTCTTCCCATCTGAAAAAGGTTGTCAGATTCTCAATCGTGATCACGCGCTTCACCGTCCCTACATCACAAAAGGCAAGTTCAGGGAGATCCTCCCCGGAGATGCCAATTCCCTGCCTTAAATCTGCGATATCGTAAACCGTCTCATGAATGCGGAAAGAAACTCTGCCTTTTAAATACACATAGTTCGGCGTATGATAGATTCCATATTCCGCCAGAATCTCAGCAAAATCCTTCTCCCCGGAATCCTCTCCGAATTTCCGAAATACCTTTCCCAATCTTCCGCTCATATTCTGAAGTGCTTTGGAGTCATG
>JALFTO010000012.1 GCA_022779165.1 Lachnospiraceae bacterium | reverse complement strand
ACCTTGATCAGCACACGCTCTGCCGTACGCAAAAAAATATTGGCGCGGCAGACGGCCTCCTCATCGCCAAAAAAAGTAACTCTCCCGTCCTCCACGGAAGTGATCTCATATCCCAATTCTGTTATCTCACGTTTTAACGGTGCCTCCAGTCCGAAATGACAGGGCACAATCAGTTCAAATTTTCTCATAGGACTATATTAAAGCACAGAGCAATCCAGTGTCAACCGAAAACATTATGTACCCCGGCACGAATGCCGGGATCTGATTAGAAGTTATTCTTCTGGTTCTGCTTCTCGTTCTGATTCTGTCTCTGTCCGCTGCCTGTGCTGTTTGTGCTGTTGGAACAATTGTCATTCTGTCTGCGGTCAGAGCTGTTCTCAAATTTCTGTTTCTCATTCTGGTTAAAATCATTCTTAGACATTTTGCATTCCTCCTGATCGTTTTTTTGTTACAGACTTAGTATTTCTTCTTTTCAGGAAAGTATGCATATCAAATCCTTTCAATTGAAAAAAGATAAAAATGTAAATTTTTGAAAAAATTTGACTATTGTCCTTGCAATATCCAAAAAAGTGTGTTACATTAATATCAGCAGCAAGAAATGATTTCATTTCTGTTGCAAACCCTTATATATTAATTATTTATACTCCCCTCAAAATAGCCATCAGTTCCCCTGATGGCTATTTTCCCGTCTATTGATATATTCTCCGGTCCAAACCCTCATTGCCTCCTGTTTCTCCAAATCAGCCAGACAAGCAGTACCGGCAGTAAGACCGGGAGAAAGAACGAAAGAACCGACCCCACCAGCCACAAAATCAGGAAAAAGATGACAGCAAAAACCGTAAAGAAAAGCCAGCCCGGAATATGGAACGCTCTGCCGTTTTCCAACCTGCACCACCGCCTGCCGGATTTTCTCCCATTCTCCGTTTCGCCGTCACCACGCTCCGTGCCGTCTCCGGAAGTCTGCAAAATCGTCTTTGCGATCAGTCTGGGATCTCCCAGCTTTTCCAGAATCTCTCTTTCCGATTTTCCATGGGCAAGTTCTGTGTCAAAATAATTCTCATAATACTCGATATGTTCATTCACTTCCTGATAACTCATCTTGCCCGAAAGGGAACGCCGCAGCGCCTGTACAAATTCCATTCTGTTCATAGATCATATTGTCCGGTCCATCCCGGGACCTTCCTCCAGTCTTTTCTTATAATAAGCCGGGCGTTTCTTCATATCCGCCATGGCGGCGAGTGCCTTGAGCACCATGGCATCCTTGCTGCACGATGCTGTATTCTTTCCGGAATCCGCAATCAGATTATAGCGGTCCATCTGCCACACATACAGATCCACGACCGAGTACCCTTCGATCCGCATCTGATCGAGCAGGCACCCATGCTCCAGAAAATAGACCAGTTCCTCCATCAATGCTCCGTCCGCAAGTGCTTCCATCCAGAGGTCATCCGCCCAGGAACCGCCCAGCCCGACACTTTCACACAGTGTCCTCATCACTTCATAAATCTTCACTCTGCGCGCATCATATACAATTCCGGCCATATGCATCATCCCTTCCGTCAAAAACACCGGAACTCCTCCTGCAAGTCAACAGCAGCCTGTTGCCGCGTGTGAGACTTTCAACGTATTTATTTTACCCGCTGCCGCTCTCATATACAAGTAAATCTGTAAAATTTGGTGAGTTCTTTTCGAACGAATCGAGGTTGCCGCATCGCGGTGGTTCTGTTTGACGTTGTGAACATTATCAAACAAGGCGTTGGAATGCATTCGAAAAGTATCTTAGTATCAGCGATTTTCGAGAAAGGCGATGAACAGGGCGGCGAGGACTGTCTGAGCACTGCCGGTTTTCAAATCTTTGTATTCCCGGAACCTTCGCGGTGATTTCCTAATTGTTTTCGGGCGGACCGCTTATCGTGCCGCTTCTGCGGAACTCGCGTTGCTCAGACAGTCCTCGAAGCGGCGCATATCCGCCCGTTAAAAAAATAAGGAAATCCACCGCTTGATTCCAATGTCATACAAAGAATTGAAATACCGGCAGATGCGAGTTCCGCAGACGCCCTGCTATCGAACATCGTCTTTCCGAAAATCCTGCTGACACTTGACACTTTGAGAGCATTCCAATGCTTTGATTTGATAAATGCACATAGTAAACAGGGCCACCGCGATGCGGCAGCCCCGATTCTTTCGGTCTGTATGATTATCCCTTGACACCGCCGAGTGCAACTCCCTGTACAATAAATTTGGAAAGAAGGAGATACACGATGATGACCGGGAAGATAGAAAACGCGATCATGATATATACCTGACCCATGTCAAACTTCAAGAAGTCTGCGGAACGAAGTTGTGCGATCAATACCGGCAGCGTCTTCTTGTTGTCGCTGTGAAGGATCAATGCCGGAATAAAGTAATTATTCCAGTTCAGCACGAAAGTGAAGATAGCCTGAACTGCGATCGCGGGCTTCATCAACGGCAGTACAATGTGATTGAAAGTCCTGAACTCTCCTGAGCCGTCGATCCTGGCCGCCTCCACAATGGACAGCGGCAATGTGCTCTCCATATACTGCTTCATGTAGAAGAAGGTAACCGGAGCCGCGATCGTCGGAACGATCAGCGGGATCAGGGAATCTTCCATTTTCATCTTAGCCATCAATTGCACGAAACCAAGTGCCGTCACCTGTGTCGGGATCATCATGATCATCAGGATAAACGTAAAGGTAGGTTTCTTTAATTTGAAGTCATATGCATGGATCGCATATGCTGTCATCGTGGAAAAATAGGTACTCAGCACCGCACACAGCGTGGATACGATCAGGCTGTTAAACATACCCTGCCATACCGGAAGGATTCCGGCACGCAGATTTTTCCAGTTTTCGATCAGGTGAGTACTCGGTATCGGAACAAAGCCCTTTTTCAACTCACCGTTTGATCTGGTCGCATTGATAAAGAGGACATAGAACCAGAACAGACACAGGAATGTCAGAAAGATCAACACGATATATGC
Source organism: Lachnospiraceae bacterium (assembly GCA_022779165.1). Taxonomy (GTDB): domain Bacteria; phylum Bacillota; class Clostridia; order Lachnospirales; family Lachnospiraceae; genus VSOB01. The sequence continues at coordinate 38,736 of JALFTO010000012.1, read as the reverse complement.
AATTAAGCGTCTTGTTTTGATGTTTAAACCTTTATCAAGTTTTTCATTCATATTCTGTTCCATGTTCTCACCTCGCTTTCTTGTCATTTCCGGAAACCTTAAAGATGATCAGGCTCAGGATTGCAGTAATGATAAACAGGCATACCGACAATGCGCCGCCAAGGCCATAGTTCTTGCTGTACAGATGATTGTTCAGATACATGATCAGCGTCATGGTTGACCGAACCGGTTCACCCTTGCCGTTTGTCAGGATCTGAGGCACATCGAACATCTGCAGACCACCGATCAATGATGTGATCATCACATATAACAGGATCGGCTTCAAGAGCGGCAATGTGATCTTCCAGAAAACCTGTGTGGATGTCGCTCCATCCACCTCCGCCGCCTCAAACAGCGCCGGATCGATTCCCATCATACCGGCCATGAGCAGGATCGTGGTATTTCCGAACCACATCAGGAAGTTCATAAGAGCAACCAGACCTCTGCTTCCCCAGATACTGGAGAAAAACTTGAAGGGCTCCTGAAGGATTCCGAGCTGCATCAGGATCAGATTGATCGGTCCGCCGTCTGCAAACAGTGTGTAGAACAACATTGCAAATGCGGAAGCCATGATCAGATTCGGCAGATAAATGACTGTCTTAAAGAAGGAAGTCGCCTTCAGACGCAGTCTCTGATCCGAAAACCATGATGCCAACAGCAGCGATACAACGATCTGTGGAACAAATCCCATCACCCACATGATCAGCGTATTTTTGGTATATGTCAAAAATTCACCATTGGTAAAGAGCGTCTTATAATTTTCGAGTCCGATAAAATTCGGTCCAACCTGGATCAAGCCCGAACGGTAGTTTTCAAAGAAACTGTTATATACCGTGTTCACCAGGGGGACAAATTGAAATACAATAAAAACTGCAAAAAAGGGAATCAGGAATATGTAGCCCCATTTGTTATAACTGACCGCCTTCGAGTTTCCCCGGCCCGCTTTCTGTTTCATTCCAAAAACCTCCGTTTCCGCTTCGTCCATCTCTCCCCGTCAAAGGGAAAGCTCCACCCGCCTGCCGTCCGGCAGACGGGCGGAGCAGTCATTCAAAACATTTGTGTTTCCTTACAACTTCGCATCGATTAGTGTGAAAGTTCAGGATATTTCTCCTCAACGCTGCTGTAGAAGATCTCAAGAGACTCATCGAGTGTTGCGTTTCCGTCAAAGTAGTTCTTCATTGCGTTCTGGAAGCTCTCGTTACATCCCTGATCATATGCGCCCTGATTGCTCAGATCCACACTCTCTGCTCCTGTGCAGAACATAGGAAGAGGATTCTGTCCACCAAGAACTGCACTCTTGTAGTTTGCGTCTGCTGCCATAGCTTCCATAGCGGGCTTATTGTTTACAAAGTCGTTGTCTGCCTTAACGATATCTGTCATGATCGTCTCATCTGTTGTCAGTTTCAGCATGATGTCTTTCACAAGACTCGGGTTGTCTGTGCCTGTTGCACCACAGATCCATGTACCGCCCCAGAAGAAGCCCTGCGGTCCCTCTGTTGCTGCCCAGCCGCCTGCATTTGCCACACTGCCTTCTGTGTCAGCAGCCATGGAGAAGTCGATGAACCATGCCGGTCCGAAGTAGCAGAATACCTTTGCATCCTGGAAGAAGCCCTTGCTCCAGTCATCGCTCCACAGCTCTGTTGTGTTTGCGATCTGACCTGCATCATACATCGTTTTGGAGTCCTCTACCCATTTCATGATGTTGTCATCAATATTGATCTTGCCGTCTACAACCCACTTGGAAGTAACGTTGTTGGAGTAGGTTCTGTATGTATCGTTAACAGAAGAAGTCATGTAGTAGCCTGCATCCTTGAGTTCCTGAGCAGTTGCCTTGTAGGTATCCCAGTCAGCCACTTTCTTCTGGATCTCAGCGGGATCGTCTGTGCCGAATACCTCTTTAGCAATGTCACGTCTGTAGATCAGGACACCGGGGCATCCCTGCCAAGAAGCACCTTTGAGATTGCCGTTGGAATCTGTTACAACATCCTTTGTATACTGGTACTGATTTACGAGCTGATCATCTGTGATCCCAAGATCAGCCAGGCTCATGGTAAATTCTGTGTCTACATATTTCAGTGCGTAGTCAGCTTCGATCAGGAACAGGTCGATCTTGTCATCAGCCGCTGCATCAGCCTGAGTAAGCAGATGCTCATCCAGATTGTTCTGGTATGCATTGTCCTTGCTGGGTGTAATGTTCCACTTCACGGTAACATCACCGATCTTGCCTGTTGTGCCGTCCACTTCCTCATATCCGGGATAGTGATCGGTAAGTCTGCTCTTGAACTCTTCGTTCCAGCAGTAGATGTTGAATACAGAGCCTTCCGCTCCTGCTGCCACTACAGCGCCGTCATCGGAAGCCGCCTCTGTTGTCTCCGCCTTTGCAGATGTGTCCGCTGCAGGTGCATCTGCAGCGCTGCTGCCGCATCCTGCGAGGAGTCCCATCACCATCACTGTTGAAAGCAATGCACTCAATACTCTTTTTTTCATTCTTTTTTCCTCCCATTTTTTATGATTGATTTTTGTTTGGTTACTTCTATGATTCATACTGTCATCCTCTTCTTATTGTCCTCCCTGACGTTTTTGCAAATGACAGTATCAATACCGTATTTTATTCTGTTTCAAGTCTTGCGACTGATTTTCCCTCGAACACGCTGCCGGGGATAATGACCTGTTCCACCAGCGTCGTCTTCGGTGTTTCGATCAGATCGATCAGTTTCCTGGCTGCCATACTTCCGATCCGCTCCGTGTCCTGCTTCACCGTCGTTAGCCTGGGTTCCAGGATTTCGGCTGCCCTGATCCCGTCATATCCCGCTACCGAGATATCCTCCGGAATCCTTAAACCTCTCTCCCTGATGGCATTGATTCCGCCGAAAGCGGCAAAATCATCGGGGAAAAGAATACATGTGGGCGGATCCGGCAGATCCAGCAGACGATTCGTCGCTTCAAAGGTTGCCGCCGTATCGCGGTATGCCGCTTCCGTCACATATTCATCAGGCACTTTGATTCCCAGCCTCTCGGCTGTCCGGTAAAAGCTGGAAAGCCGGTTCGTCGTTACCGCCGAAGGTGCACCGTGTATATATGCCACCTTCCTGTGTCCCATCTCATATATGTACTCGAGCAGATCCCTGACTCCCGACACATTGTCGGAAACAACCGCGTTCCTATTATTAAATAAGTAGTCGATCGTCACAACCGGCAGATCACTCTGCACCAGTTCCACAACCTCGGGATCCTCAAAATCGATACATGCGAGAGCGACACCGTCAAATCCTCTGTATCTGCTGTGATCCAGATAAGTCATCCTGTTCTCTCTGTTCTTACAGCTATTAATAAAGGTAATGTCATATCCTCTGCTCTCGGCCGTACGCTTGAAACTGTCAAGTACACTGGAGAAGTAATCATGTGTCAGACCGCTTCCCGCCTCGTCCACAAAGAGGACGCCGATTCCGTGAGTTTTGTTTGTCTTTAAAGCTCTGGCGGAAAGATTCGGCAGATAGCCCATCTCTTTCGCAACTTTTTTAATATGCTCTTTTGTCTCTTCTCCAATATCGCTGTGGTTGTTCAGTGCCTTACTCACCGTGGCCACCGATACGCCACAAACCCTGGAGATATCTTTCAGAGAAGCCATCCTGCTTAGCCTCCTGCATTTCCGTTAACAATATTTTTCTTTGCGCTTGTTAACTTAATCGTTTTCGTAACTCAAATATACATCATCTTGCCTGCTTTTGCAATAGATTATTTCAATTTTTTGGTCATTTTTTTCTTTTTGTTAGTTTTTAACAGGTTTGATAATCCATTTTTGTCTATTTGTTGCATTTACATTTCGTTTTTCTTCTATTATTATTGCAATAGAACTTAAACGTTTTCTTTCGTTTAGTTCTTGAGTTCAAATCAAGCTTTTGGAAACACGAAGATACTGTATTATGAAAAGGAGACACTCTATGAAATTCGGTTATTTTGATGATGCCGCAAAAGAATATGTGATCACAACGCCAAAAACTCCGCTTCCCTGGATCAATTACCTGGGCTGCAAGGATTTTTTCAGTCTGATCTCCAACACCTGCGGCGGCTACAGTTTTTACAAGGATGCGAAACTTTTACGCATCACCAGGTATCGCTATAATAATGTACCTTATGACAATAACGGAAAATATTTTTACATAAAGGACGAAAACGTTATCTGGAATCCCGGATGGCAGCCTACCCGCACGGAGCTGGACAGCTATGAATGCCGCCATGGTCTCGGCTACAGCCGCTTCCGCTCTTCCAAAAACGAACTGAGCGCGGATCTGCTGCACTTTGTTCCTATGAATGACGCCTGTGAAATCATGCAGATTTCCTTAAAGAATAACAGCAGAGAAGAAAAGAAGATTTCTCTCTTTTCCTATGTAGAATGGTGTCTCTGGAATGCCGATGACGATATGAAGAATTTCCAGCGTAATTTGAGCACCGGCGAGCAGGAGGTTGAGGGCTCCGCAATCTATCACAAGACAGAGTACCGTGAACGCCGCAACCACTATGCCGTGTTTGCCGTAAATGCTCCGATCGACAGCTTTGAGACCGGCAGGGATCAGTTCCTGGGCGCATACAACGGTGCCGACACTCCGGATGCCGTGATAAACGGCAAATTGTCCGGCAAACTCCATAACGGATGGTCTCCCATCGCTTCCCACCAGATCAACATGTCTCTGGTTCCGGGCGAGGAGCGCTCCTTCATCTTTGTGCTTGCCTACATCGAGAATCCCGAGGATCGGAAGTGGGAGCGAAAAGGTGTGATCAACAAAGAGCCCGCCAGAGAACTTCTGAAGAAATACAGCACGGACAGCGATGTGAATGCAGCATTTGAAACATTAAAGGATTACTGGAATACGCTGCTCTCCAAATATACGGTTTCTTCTTCGAACGACAAAGTAAACCGCATGGTAAATATCTGGAACCAGTATCAGTGTATGGTAACCTTTAATATGTCACGCTCCGCTTCCTATTATGAATCCGGTATCGGGCGCGGCATGGGCTTCCGCGATTCCTGTCAGGATCTGCTCGGATTCGTGCATCTGATCCCGGATCGTGCAAGAGAGCGTATCATCGATATCGCCTCCACTCAGTTCGAGGACGGCAGCGCTTATCACCAGTATCAGCCTCTGACAAAAAAAGGTAATTCCGATATCGGCAGCGGCTTCAATGACGATCCGCTCTGGCTCATCGCAGGAACCAGTGCTTATATTAAAGAAACAGGTGATCTGAGCATCCTGAAAGAAATGGTTCCCTTTGACAGCGACGTCTCCAAGGCTGTGCCTCTGATGGAACACCTCAGACGTTCCCTGAATTATATCATCGAGCACAAGGGACCTCACAAGCTGCCGCTGATCGGCAGGGCAGACTGGAATGACTGTCTGAACTTAAACTGCTTCTCGGAGCATCCCGGCGAATCCTTCCAGACCTTCGGCCCCAGCGAAGGACCCGTCGCAGAATCCGTGTTCATTGCCGGAATGTTTGTAAAATATGGCGAAGAATATGCACAGCTCGCTGAGCTGATGGGCGACGAGGCTGAAGCAGCCCGCGCAAGGGAAGAAGTATCGAAAATGTATGATGCTATTCTCGCAGACGGCTGGGACGGTGAGTGGTTTGTCCGCGCCTACGATGCCGAGAGTCGCAAGGTCGGATCCTCAGAGTGTGAGGAGGGGCAGATCTATATTGAGCCGCAGGGCTTCTGCGTTATGGCAGGTGTCGGTGTCAAGGAAGGTCTTGCAGAGAAAGCACTCAACTCCGTAAAAGAACGTCTGGATACAAAATACGGCGTAATGATCCTGCAGCCCGCTTACACCACATATCATCTGGAGCTGGGCGAGATCTCTTCCTACCCGCCGGGATATAAGGAAAATGCAGGTATCTTCTGCCACAACAACCCCTGGGTATCCATCGCCGAGACAGTGATCGGACGCGGTGACAGAGCCTTTGAAATTTATCAGAAGACATGTCCCGCATATGTGGAAGAATTCAGTGAGATCCACCGCGCTGAGCCTTATGTATACGCACAGATGGTGGCAGGCGCCGACGCCGCAACCCACGGCGAGGCAAAGAACAGCTGGCTGACCGGTACGGCAGCGTGGACCTTTGTCAACATCTCCCAGCACATTCTGGGTGTTGCGCCCACGCACAAGGGACTTTCCATCAATCCCTGCATTCCGGAGAACTTCGGCGACTTCACACTGACCAGAAAGTACCGGGAAGGCACTTATCACATCACCGTGAAGAATCCTTCCCATGTCCAGAAGGGAGTTGCCTCTCTCATCGTGGACGGACAAAAAGTTGAAGGATGTGTTATTCCTTACGAACCCAGCAAGACAGAGTATCAGGTAGAAGTAATTATGGGATAACAGATAAGATAAAAAACAGGACTGCCGCATCGCGGTGGTCCTGTTTGCTATGTGAAGTTATCAAATCAAAGACTCTGAATACTCTCAAAGTGTCAAAGTATCAGTAAGATTTTCGGAAAGACGATGTTCGATAGCAGGGCGTCTGCGGAACTCACAGCAACCGGGTTTTCAATTCTTTTGATGACATCGGAATCAAGCGGCGGATTTCCTTATTGTTTTAACGGGCGGATATGCGCCGCTTCGAGGACTGTTCATCGTCTTTCTCGAAAATCACTGATACTAAGACACTTCTCGAATGCATTCAGAGTCTTTGTTTGATAACAGTCACAACGTCAAACGGGACCACCGCGATGCGGCAGCCCCGTTCTCATTTTTCATCTTATCTGTTATCCTCTACGCTGTAGTTCGGCGCTTCTTTTGTGATATGGATATCATGAGGATGGCTTTCCTTTAAGGATGCCGCGGAGATCTTGACGAATCTGCCTCTCTCCTTCAGTTCCTCGATGGTTGCGGTTCCGCAGTATCCCATACCGGAACGTAAGCCGCCCATCAACTGGAATACGGTGTCCTCAACCGTTCCCTTGTATGCCACACGACCTTCCACGCCTTCCGGAACGAGTTTCTTGGCATTCGACTGGAAATAACGGTCCTTGCTGCCGTTCTCCATCGCCGCAATGGAACCCATGCCACGGTATACCTTGTATTTTCTGCCCTGGAAGAGTTCGAAGGTTCCCGGGCTCTCATCGCATCCCGCAAAGATGCTTCCCATCATACATACGTTTCCGCCTGCCGCGATCGCCTTGGTCATGTCGCCGGAATACTTGATACCGCCGTCGGCAATGATCGGAATGCCGTAATCCTTTGCCACCGCATAAGCATCCATGATCGCTGTGATCTGCGGTACACCGATACCTGCCACGATACGTGTCGTACAGATGGAACCCGGTCCGATACCGACCTTGACCGCATCCGCACCGGCTTCGATCAGTGCTCTCGTGCCCTCGCCCGTTGCCACATTACCGGCGATAACCTGCAATTCCGGATATTTTTCCTTGATCATTCTCAGGCAGCGCAGTACATTCTCAGAATGCCCATGCGCACTGTCGAGCACGATCACGTCAACCTTCGCATCCACCAAAGCAGACACGCGGTCGAGCACATTTGCAGTGATGCCGACGCCGGCTCCGCAGAGCAGTCTGCCCTGTGTGTCTTTTGCCGCAAGGGGATACTTGATCGTCTTCTCGATATCTTTGATCGTGATCAGCCCCTTCAGATTAAAGTCATCATCCACGATCGGAAGTTTTTCTTTCCTTGCTTTTCCCAGAATCTCCTTGGCTTCCTCCAGCGTAATGCCTTCCTTCGCTGTGATCAGACCCTCAGAGGTCATGCACTCTTTGATTTTCTTGGTGTAATCAGTTTCGAATTTCAGATCACGGTTGGTGATGATGCCCACCAGCTTCCTGCCTTCCGTGATAGGAACACCGGAAATACGGAATTTACCCATCAAGGCATCCGCATCTTCAAGTGTATGCTCCGGTGTAAGAGAGAACGGATCTGTGATGACTCCGTTTTCAGAACGTTTTACCTTGTCCACTTCCTCAGCCTGTGCCTCAATGGACATATTCTTGTGGATGATACCGATACCACCCTGCCTTGCCATGGCAATCGCCATTCTGTGTTCTGTGACCGTATCCATGCCGGCGCTCATCATCGGGATATTCAATCGGATCGTCTTTGTCAGCCATGTAGAAATATCTACCTGATTGGCAATGACCTGTGAGTATCCCGGCACCAGCAATACGTCATCAAACGTGATGCCTTCACCAATTATCTGACCCATCTTTTCTCCTCCTAATATCTTTTGCTATCAATTTATTGTTAGAAAGTTTAACAAACTTGTCCTGCCGTGTCAACCTTTCCAACCGAAAAAAGACTGTTAAAAAACAGCCTTTTTCTCCGTTATTTATTGCAACGACACCTTGCTCGGCGCAACCATGCGCATCGCCTGCAGCAATTCCTCATCACGATCCAGAATCAGTTCCAGTCCATCCTCAAAATAAAGTATCATCCTGGGCGTCTCCGTGTTGCCGGAATAGTTTTTCACTTTATACCGGCCATTACGGTATCCATCCAGTTTCGATGAGCCTTCCGGCGCTGCGGCAGTCAGCCTGTCCATCTGGTAATCTCCCTGCTTCCTGCGCACGCTCTTTGCCATGATCTTATCCACTGTCAATTCTCTGTCGAGAAAACTGTACTCATATTCCACATATTCCTGAAGATAGAAATAATACGCTCCCAACCCTGCTGCTATTGTCACAACGATGCAAAAGAAGCTGTAGAAAAACAGAAGCAGAGACAATACCGCCACCGCGCCAAGCGCGATCTTCAGAATTCCTGCCGCCCCGTTCCTCTTCCTCTGAATAAGCACTTCAATAAATGTATGATCCATCGGTTTATCCTTTCCCCGTCTGCTTCGCAGTACACACTCGGAAACTTCCGCTTCCACATATACTTATAGTAATACAAAACAGGGGCAGATTCAAGCGATTTACGTCTTCTATTTGGAAAGGAGTTCTTTTAACAATGTATTTACCGATCCGGGATCAGCCTTTCCTTTCATCGCCTTCATCGTCTGCCCTACCAGGAATCCGATGGCTTTCTCTTTGCCGCCGAGATAATCGGAAACCGACTGGGGATTCTCCGCAATCACGCGCTCCACTGTCGCCCGCAGTGCGCCCTCGTCATTCACGGTCTTTAAGCCCTTTTCCTCAACGTAACTTTCGGGATCGATATCCTTTGCAAACATCACCTCGAAGACCTCTTTCGCCACGGTGTTGGTGATTGCCTTTGCGTCCACCAGCGAGATCAGCTTCGCAAGATGTCCCGGTGTGAAGCACAAATCCGCTGCGTCCGTCTCTGTCTCTTTCATCAGACGCATCGTTTCTCCCATGAGCCAGTTGGACACCTTCTTGGGCTCGGCTCCCAGCGCCACCGTTTCCTCGAACAGATCCGCCATCCGCTTGGCGCCCGTGATGATCTCGATGTCATAATCCGGGATATCAAATTCACGCCGATAACGCTCTATCTTCTCCTCACGAAATTCCGGCTGTGATGCGCGGATCTGCTCAAGCCACTCATCGCTCACATGCACCGGCGTCAGATCGGGATCCGGGAAATACCGGTAGTCCTGCGCATCCTCCTTGGAGCGCATAGCATAAGACACACCCTTGCCGTCATCCCATCTCCTGGTTTCCTGCACGACTGCCTCGCCCGCTTCAAGCAGATCGATCTGACGTGCTCTCTCGTCTTCGATCGCTCTGGCGATTGCCCGGAAGGAATTCAGGTTCTTCATCTCTGTTCTGGTTCCGAACTCTTTTGCTCCCACCTCACGCACAGACAGATTCACGTCCGCACGCATGGAGCCCTCTTGCAGTTTGCAGTCGGAAGCGCCGAGATACTGGATCATCAGCCGCAGCTTCTCCAGATAAGCAATGACCTCATCGGCGCTGCGCATATCCGGCTCCGACACGATCTCAATCAGCGGCACACCGGAACGGTTATAGTCCACCAGTGTACAGTCTTCCCACTCGTCATGAATCAGCTTGCCCGCATCCTCCTCCATATGGATCTCATGAATGCCGACTTTCTTGGTGCCGCTCTCCGTCATAATCTCCACATAACCGTCGCGGCAGATCGGCAGATAAAGTTGGGAAATCTGATAATTCTGAGGATTGTCGGGATAGAAATAATTCTTCCTGTCAAATTTACAATACTGCGTGATTTTGCAGTTTGCCGCCAGACCTACTGCCACGGCATATTCGAGTACCTTCTTATTTAATACCGGAAGTGATCCCGGCATACCGGTACAGACCGGACAGGTATGAGTATTCGGCTCTCCGCCGAACGCCGTGGAGCAGCCGCAGAAAATCTTGGTTTTGGTCGCAAGCTCCACATGAACCTCCAGACCGATCACTGTCTCATATTCTCGTGCCATCTATCTGCCCTCCTTATCCAGACCGAAGGGTCCTCTTGCTTTCTCATAGGTGTATGCCATCCGCAAAAGCTTCTTCTCCTGGAAGCAGTCCCCGATGAGCTGTACACCGATCGGCAGCCCTTTGCTGTCCATACCGCAGGGAACTGTGATTCCCGGAAGTCCTGCCAGATTGACGGATATCGTATAGATATCGCCCAGATACATCCGGATCGGATCCTGTAGACTCTTTCCGAGTTCCGGTGCCGTCGTGGGCGCCGCCGGCCCCAGTATCACGTCATATTTGGAAAATGCATCATCAAACGCCTTTTTTATCAGCGCCTTTACACGGAGCGCTTTCAGATAATACGCATCGTAATAACCGGAACTTAAAACAAACGAGCCCAGCATAATGCGGCGCTTGACCTCCGCGCCGAAGCCCCGGGAGCGCGTCTTCTTGTACATCTGATGGAGTTCCTCACAATCCTCGGCACGGTAACCGTATTTGATCCCGTCAAAGCGTTCCAGATTGGAACTCGCCTCCGCCGCAGCGATCGTATAATATGCCGGAATGGCATAATCCACCAGGCTTAAGTCAAACTCTTCCACCATAGCGCCCTTTGCCTTCAAAAGCTCTGCCGCTGCCAGTACGGAAGCTTTTACCTCGGGATCAAGTCCCTCTCCGAAATAGTCTCTCGGAATGCCGATCTTCATCCCCGTAACATCCTCCTGCAGTGCGGAAGTAAAGTCTGCATCCTCTCTCTTTATGGAAGTGGAATCCTTGGAATCATGTCCCGCAATGACTTCCAGGATCGTGGCGCAGTCCGTCACATCCTTACAGAGCGGTCCGATCTGATCGAGTGAGGAACCGTAAGCGATCAATCCATACCGTGAAACTGTGCCGTATGTCGGCTTCATCCCCACCACACCGCAGAAGGACGCAGGCTGTCTGATGGAACCGCCGGTGTCGGAGCCGAGCGCAAAGAAGCATTCGCCTGCCGCCACAGCGGCTGCCGACCCGCCCGAAGATCCTCCCGGCACATGCTCTTCATTCCATGGATTCCTGGTAACACCATAGGCGGATGTCTCCGTGGTCGACCCCATCGCAAACTCATCCATATTCGTCTTACCGAGGATCACTGCCCCCGCCTCTTCCAGCCGAAGCACCGCATCCGCTGTGAAAGTGGGCACAAAATTCCCGAGTATCTTAGAGGAACAGGTCGTGAGCATCCCCTTCGTACACATATTGTCCTTGACTGCAACCGGCACCCCGGCAAGCGGTCCGGTCAGTGTGCCGTCATCCATTTTTTTCTGCACTTCGTCCGCTCTTTGCAACGCGCCTTCCCTGTCAACAGTCACATAGCAGTTCAGGCTTTCCTCTTTTTTTGCAATGGCGTCAAGAGAAACCTCCACAGCCTCTCTCACCGTCACTTTTTTGTCCTTGATCGCAGCTGATAGTTCTACAGCCGTCATCTGTTTTAAGTCCATACCGGGAGCCCTCCTATTCAAATGTCCGGGGCACCATAAACATACCGTCCTTCTCCCCCGGTGCGTTTGTCAACAGTTCCTCTCTGGTATCTCCGTTTGTGACCACGTCCTCACGGAATACATTCTCCACAGGAAAAACATGGGACATCGGTTCCACGCCGGTCGTGTCCAGTTCTCCCAGCTTATCGATATAATCGAGCATCCTGCCCATATCCTTCTTGGCCTGCTCCTTCTCCTCATCGGAGAGTTCAAGTTTGGCAAGAATGCCTACATATTCTATTGTCTCATCGGAAATGATATTTGCCATTTTCTTCCTCCGTCAATCTCTCACCTTGATGTGCACCTCACGAAGCTGCTGCTCCGTCACATCATTCGGTGCGCCGCACATCAGATCCTGCGCATTGCCGTTCATCGGGAATGCGATCACCTCGCGGATGTTCTCCTCGTTCCGAAGCAGCATGATCATGCGGTCCACACCGGGTGCCATGCCTGAGTGCGGCGGAGCGCCGAACTGGAACGCCTGATACAGCGCGCCAAACTTGTTCTTGAGCGTCTCCTCGTCATATCCTGCCAACGCAAACGCTTTGACCATGATGTCGATATCGTGATTTCTCACAGCGCCGGAGGACAGCTCCACGCCGTTGCATACGATGTCATACTGATAAGCCAGGATCTTAAGCGGATCCTGTTCCTCAAGCGCTTTCAGCCCGCCCTGCGGCATGGAGAACGGATTGTGGGTGAAGCCCAACTGCTTCGTCTCCGGATCCAGCTCATACATCGGAAAATCATTCACATAGCAAAAACGGTAAGCATTCTTTTCGTACAGATCCAGCTTCTTTCCCAGCTCATTGCGGATCTGTCCCGCATAATAGCAGGCACGTTCTTCTTTATCTGCGATAAAGAATATGGTATCGCCCGCCTCAAGCCCCGCAAGTTCAGCCAGTTCCTTCTTATATTCCTCCGGAATAAATTTATCGATCGGTCCCTTATAGGACAGATCCTCCTCCACTTCCAGATAGCCTAGACCGCCCATGCCGAGGGACACGGCAAAATCAAGGAGTTTCTCATGAAAGCCCTTTGACATGTCGGCGTGAACCTTGATCGCACGCACCGTCTTTTTTAAGAACGGCTTAAAGGTACATTTCTGGAAAAATTCTGTCACATCAATAATTCTGAGCGGATTTCTCAGGTCGGGCTTGTCACTCCCGAACTCGAGCATCGCCTGCTTGTAACTGATGATAGGGAACGGCGCCGCTGTGATCTGCGCTCCCTCCGGTGCAAATTTCCGGAAAGTCGCCTCCAGAATCTTCTCACCCACACGGAACACATCCTCCTGCGTTGCAAAGCTCATCTCAAAATCAAGCTGATAGAACTCTCCCGGGGAACGGTCCGCCCTTGCATCCTCATCACGGAAACACGGCGCGATCTGAAAATATTTGTCAAACCCCGATACCATCAGAAGCTGCTTATACTGCTGCGGTGCCTGGGGCAGCGCATAAAATTTGCCCTTGAACTTGCGGGAAGGCACAATATAGTCTCTGGCCCCCTCCGGAGAGGACGCACACAGGATCGGCGTCTGAATCTCCAAAAATCCCATCTCTGTCATCTTTTCCCGAAGGAATGCGATCACTTTTGATCGGAAAATAATATTATCCTTTACCTTCTGGTTTCTCAGATCAAGGTATCTGTATTTTAACCGGACATCCTCCCTGGTCTCCTTTGAGGTCATGATCTCAAAAGGAAGCTGCTTATAGACCTTGCCAAGCACCGTGATCTCCTGCGCCTCAAGTTCAATCGTTCCGGTCGGGATCTTTGGATTGTATGTCTCCTCATCCCGTTTCTCGATCAATCCCTGAATGGATACACTCATCTCCTTCGCAATCCCTTTCAGCAGTTCCGTCTTGCGGATCACCACCTGAAGGACGCCGTACATATCTCTCAGATCAATAAAGGATACCCCGCCGTGATCTCGGATGTTTTCCACCCAGCCGGCCACCCTGACGGTCTTCCCGATATCACTCTCCGCGATATGCTGCAATGTCATGTCTCTGTAAATGTTTGCGCTCATGTCTTTTCTCCCTTCTTTGGTGCATTCCGGAACTGCCTTTTGGAAAAAGGAATAAAAAAATCCCGGAACGCAATTAACTGCATTCCGGGACGGGAAATCTTTTGTTCAATCACCCGCGGTACCACCCGCATTGATAAGCCGACAGCTCTATCTGTTATCAAATCTCATCCGATACAGACCCAAGCCGCTTGACCGCCTTATCCACTCTCTGTGCTTAACGCGCACAACGTATACCCCTACTTTTACCAATCCGGCTGTTCAGGATATCTGCTCCGGAGTGTTCCCTTTATTACTTCCCACCAGCAGTGCTCTCAGTCGGTGACACCGCATTCCTGTCGCTTTCTGTAACAAGAGTCTCCTTCATCGCATTTCCCCGGTCTTTGCCTCTGACCGTAACTTTGATAGTTATGTTAGCATATTGTATACAATAATGCAAGAATTATTTTTGATATTTTTCACTCAGCCTTTACATTATGATTTCCCTGCTGACATTCCTGAGTTCCACGCCATGATACGTCCGGATCAGTATTTTTTCCTTTTTGTTCAAATATGCAAATCCCCGGGAAAAACGCAGTTTATACTTCCTGTCCTCATTCTTTTCCTGCAGAGGAGTGAGGTTGATCTGCCGGTAATCCTTCTTACGAACGATCACGAGACGCCCTGCCTTTCGGAATCTTCCCTTCCTGTCAGCGCGGTACACTGTCACATGCTCAAACAGCAGGGAGAAGAGAAGCCATGCAAGTCCGCACAGTATCACCGCCAGCCATGCGGAATACAGAATGATGGTTTTGATATCGGGATCATCCCAAAAACGTTTCCCGTCTTCCTCTTTCTGAACCGTTCCGTGCTGTGCATTCTCATCGGATGGCTCGGGAGACAGCGTCGGCCGGATCGGCGTGATAATTTCCTCCTCCATGATTTCCGGTTCTCCGTCTGTCATGCCAAGCAGCTCCTGTAGTTTATCCGGAACGTCTCCATCTCTGTTTACATCGGACATTTTTCTTCCGCGATGTCCATCATCTCCATCACCGTCCTGTTCCGTCTGCATTTCCGCTGCCAGCTCCACAAGTTCTTCAGGCAGTATCCCATCCGGCATCACCTGATCCTGTTCTGTCTTTTGCGGCTCATTTTCACCTCCACCGCCTCCGGAATGACTTCCGCCATCACTGTCACTTTTATATTTTAAGCTCTTATCAATATTATTGACCAGACAAGTCACCTCTGTGGTATTACCGAGCACATCCCGTACTTTACAGTGATAGAGGCCGTTTTGATCTGTTACAAGTGTGTTCTCCGCCGTCCAGATATCCTCTCCGTCCTCATCCTGTTCCCAGCAGTACGGCAGTTCTGCCAGTCCGATGCCTGTATCAGTTGCAGTGACTGTCAGGGTCACATCTCTCCATGTCGGTTTTGTCTGATCAGCTGTCAGCGTTGCTGACGGTGCTGTCACATCAATGCAGCCGATATAGTAATCCACCTTCCGTATATTGCCTGCCTGATCGCGCACCTTGCAGAAATAGCTGCCGCTCGCATCCACTGTGTATGTGATATCTGTACCCCAGATTTCCTCTTCCTGCCTTTCTCCGTTCTTTCCCCACAGATATGCTGCTTCCGCGAGGCCGCTGCAGCCATATTCATCTGTTGCAGCCCTATCCTCGGCAGACACAGTCAGAGTGACCGGTTCGGTTGTCCACTCCTGTGTCGATGTGATCTCTGCCGAAGGTTTCAGTTTATCGATGTTGTCCACTCTGATTTCCGCCGTCCCTGTATTTCCGTCAATATCGCGTATCTTACAGGTATAGGTTCCATTTTTATCCACCGTGTATGTCAGAGAATCCGTCCATATTTCGCTGCCGTCCTCTGCACTTTCCCACGACAGATAGTTATCCTCCAGACCGTTCCCTGTAGACTTAACCGTTGCGGTCAATTCCACCGCATCACATGTCCAGTCTTCCGGAACTGCCTCCAGTTTAACAAAAGGCATCACTTTGATCAGCGTCAGCTGAATATATCCATCTCCACTGTTCACTCCGTAACTTTCCTCATTTAGCTCATCCGTCTGCCATGCCACCTCATCCGTACTGTTTAACGCCGTGCTGCCTCCTCCGTAACCTCCCGATGCGGAGCCGCTTCCATCATTGCAACGATACGATGCACTGCCGCCATTTCCACCGGCTGCCGATATAATTTTGGTTTCCCCGTATAAAATATAGGATGACCCACCGCCTCCGCCGGAGGCGCAGGAGCCATTATGATTGTCATCATTGTCGCATATTGTACTGCGTCCGCTGCCTCTGCCGCCATCGTTGTAGCCCCCGCTGCCGCCCTGATCCCTGCCTGCGTAGGAATCACATTTTCCATTTCCACCGGCACCTCCGGCGTGCATCGTCAGGCTCATTCCCTGCTGCAAAAACACTCTGGACGCGCGTGCAGCACCGGGATTTCCGCCGGAAGCGCTGGCATAGTTGTTCGAATTATATTTATTTCTCTGATGTGCCGAACCACTACCGCCCTTTGCGCCATAACAATAGATGTCATAATAGCCGCTCACCGGAACAGTCCACTGTACTTCTCCTCCTGTGTAACCGAATGTATCACTCTGCCCCGCCTCCGGATCATCGCCGTCAATCCCTGTGGTGGAAACCGATCTGAGTGCCATAAGACTCCTGCCCACAACCGGCTGTGGCTCCGCAACTGCCTCCTCCTGTTCTGCGTCATCAATTTCTTCTCTCCCCGCGATCTCTTCCTCCTGTGCATCGTCCGTCTGTGCATCCCCGATTGCTTCTCCGCTCAGTCCGGTTTCTGACGCGCTTTCTTTCCCTTCTTCCTGTCCGGCTTCTGACGCGCTTTCGCTTTCCTCTTCCTGTCCAACATCCGGCACCGTTTCCCGGCTTTCCTGCCGTTCAGCTTCCGGCACATTTTCCTGCTCTTCCTCCTGCCTGCTTTCCGTCACTGATTGCATTGCCGGTGCAGCTGCCATCTCTTCCGCATTAAGCGGAAGGCTGCAAAAAGGGTACAAAAAAGAAACCGTCAGTGCGACTGCGAAAAATTTCAACACTATTTTGTTTTTCCGTTTCATGTTACCTCCCGATCCTGTGTTTTTTCTCTTTAGAAAATTTCCTTGAAATAAGTTTGAATGTGTTAAGAATTTGATTTCTGTTTGATTCTTCCGGAAAAAAAGATAATCAGAAATGAAAAATGACACCGGGCAGACCGCCCGATGTCATAATCTTACTACAATACTTTGAAAATTGCAAACTGTTTTTTAGTAAAATAACACAAAGCTCTTTCGTCACAATGCACAATTGCATTCTACAAAGCCATTTTGTAAATCCGGTACATATCCTCCTCCAAGAGTACCTTGGCAGAACCTTTCCTCCCGCCTGCTCCCTCGCTGCACAGACGAGCCATCGTGTGAAGCTGCTCATCCGTCGGAGTGATGCCGAGTTCGCGCATATTGGTCGGCATATCGATCCTACGATAGAAGTCCTCCATCGCCTCGATTCCCTGTAACGCCGTCTCCTCATCCGTTGCAGCCGGGGATACCCCCATCACATTCACGGCAAATTTTACAAAGCGCGGCAGGCACTCTTTATAGACATATCTTGCCCAACTGCCCCAGACTGCTGCCAGTCCCGCGCCGTGGGTCACATCAAACATGCCGCCCATCTCATGTTCCAGTCCGTGGGAGGCAAAGTCACCGCCATCGTTGCCGCAGCCCGTCAGGCCGTTGTGGGAAAGGCTGCCCGCCCACATCACTTCTGCTCTGGCCTCGTAATTGTCAGGCTCCTTTTTCAGGATCTCCGCATTATGCATCACGGTCCGCAAAAGTGCCTCGGCAATACCGTCCGTCAGCTCCATATTGCCGCCCTGCGTAAAGTAGCGCTCCATCGTATGCATCATGATATCCACACACCCGGAAGCCGTCTGGTACGGCGGCAGGGACATTGTCAGCTCCGGATCCATCACGGCAAACCGGGGACGCCCCAGGTCCGACTTGCAGCTGCGTTTCAGCCAGCCCTCCTCTTTTGTGATGACCGAACTGTCGCTCATCTCGCTGCCTGCGGCGGCGATCGTCAGCACAACACCGATCGGAAGACAGGAGGCAGGCTTTCTCTTTTTGCTGTAAAAATCCCACACATCGCCGTCATCGGGCGTACCATAACCGATCGCCTTAGAAGAATCGATCACGCTTCCTCCGCCCACCGCAAGAATAAAATCAACGTTCTCTTTTTTACAGAGTGCGATTCCTTCATATACAAGCGATAACCGCGGATTCGGCACCACGCCGCCGAGTGTCACATATGTGATCCCCGCCTCTGTAAGTGAGGTCTCAACACGGCCAAGCAGCCCTGATTTCCTGGCACTCTGTCCACCATAGTGAATCAAGACTTTTGTGGCTCCCTGCGCTTTTACCAACTCTCCCACTTGATTTTCTGTTCCTTTTCCAAACACCACTCTGGTAGGCGTATAGTACGCAAAATTATTCGCCATAATTTCCCTCTTTTGCTCCGTCGTTGATCCATTTCAGATACGCATTGATAAACAGATCGATCGCCCCGTCCATCACCGCATCCACGTTACTGCTCTCAGCTCCTGTCCTGTGATCCTTCACCATCGTGTAGGGTTGCATAACGTAGGAACGGATCTGGTTGCCCCATCCGATCTCCTTCACTTCGCCTCTGATACCGGACAGTTTCTGTGCATTTTCCTCCTGCTTCAAGAGATACAGCTTTGCTTTCAGCATCTGCATCGCTTTATCCTTGTTCATGTGCTGGCTTCGCTCATTCTGGCACTGTACCACGATGCCCGTCGGAAGGTGCGTGATACGGATCGCGGAGGACGTCTTATTGATATGCTGTCCGCCGGCTCCACTGCTTCGATAGGTGTCAATGCGCAGATCATCATCGTTGATCTCGACATCAAGATCTTCCTCAATATCCGGCATGACATCGAGCGATACAAAGGATGTCTGCCGCTTTCCCTGTGCATTAAAAGGCGAAATCCGCACCAGACGGTGCACGCCTTTCTCTGATTTGAGGTAGCCATATGCATTCTCCCCGTTGACCTGGAAGGTTACGGACTTGATGCCCGCCTCATCCCCGTCCAGATAGTCGAGCACTTCCACGGAAAATCCACGTTTCTCCGCCCATCTGGTATACATACGGTAGAGCATTCCGGCCCAGTCGCAACTCTCCGTTCCACCTGCTCCCGCATTTAACTTAAGGATTGCATTATTTTTATCATATTCTCCCGAAAGAAGTGTGCTGATCCTGAGATCCTCAAACTGTCTGATAAACTCATCCAGTTCCTCACGTACCTCCGGCACCATATCAGGATCCTCCGCCTCGTAACCCATCTCGATCAGCGTCTGGATATCCTCATACTGCTGTGAGAGTCCGTCACAGAGTTCCACCACATCCTTCAGGTTCTTCAGTTCTTTCATTTTCTGATTGGAGTAATCGGGATCATCCCAGAAGCCCGGTGCTTCCATCTCCCGCTCCAATTCTTCGATCCGCTTTCCCTTATCCGCTAAGTTAAAGTGAATCCCTCACTTCCGCTAATGGAGTTTCGTATGCCTGAAGTTCTGTCTTCATCTGATCAAATTCTACCAATTAACGTCACCTACTTTCTGCCGCAGCAATTCTTATATTTTTTACCGCTTCCGCACGGACACGGATCGTTGGGATAAACCTTGGCGGTCTCACGTTTGACTGGTCCTCTCTGGACAGAATCGTCCTTGTTGGTGCCCGTCACCTTAGCCACCTGCTCTCTCTCAACCTTCTGCTCCACTCTCACATGGAAGAGAAGCTTCACGGTATCCTCGCGGATACTGTCTGTCATACTGTCAAACATCTCGTATCCGCTCAGTTTGTATTCTACCAGAGGATCCTTCTGACCATATGCCATCAGGCCGATTCCCTGACGGAGCTGATCCATGTCATCGATATGATCCATCCAGCGTCTGTCGATCACCTTTAACAGGATGACACGCTCCAGCTCACGGATTGCCTCGGGCTGCGGGAATTCCGCCTCCTTGCTCTCATACAGCTTCACGGCTTCTTCCTTGAGCTGCTGCTTTAAGCTGTTTTTCTTCAACTTATGAATCCGGCCGCGGTTGATCACCTGCAGCGGAATGATCGGAAGCAGCAGTGAATTCAGCTCCGGCATATTCCAGTCATCCGGATCCGTATCGTCACCGATCACCATATCCACTGTATTTTCCACGATATCCGTGATCATCTTATAAATCACATCACGCATGCTCTCGCCGTCCAGCACTCTGCGGCGCTCAGCATAGATGATCTCTCTCTGCTCATTCATGACCTGATCATATTCCAGCAGGTTCTTACGAATACCGAAGTTATTGCCCTCAATCTTCTTCTGCGCCGTCTCAATGGCATTCGTCAGCGTCTTATGCTCAATCTCCTGATTCTCCGGAATTCCCAGAGCATTAAACATCTTGATCAGACGCTCGGAGCCGAACAGTCGCATCAGATCATCTTCCAGCGAAATGTAGAACTTAGACTCACCGGGATCTCCCTGACGTCCGGAACGTCCGCGCAGCTGATTATCGATACGCCTTGACTCATGACGCTCCGTACCGATGATCTTAAGGCCGCCTGCCGCTCTCGACTCCTCGTCCAGCTTGATATCGGTACCACGTCCGGCCATGTTGGTCGCGATCGTAACCGCACCGTGTACACCGGCATCCGCCACAATCTCCGCCTCCAGCTCGTGGAACTTGGCATTCAGCACTTTATGCTCAATACCCTCTTTGCGCAGCAGCCTGCTGATCTCCTCCGATGCCTCAATCGTGATCGTGCCGACCAGCACCGGCTGATTCTTGGCATGCGCCTCTTTTACTGCCTCCACAATGGCATGGAGTTTCTCTTTCTTTGTCTTATATACCGCATCCTGATGATCGATTCTCTGCACGGGACGGTTTGTGGGAATCTCGATAACATCCATTCCGTAAATATCGCGGAACTCCTTCTCCTCCGTCAGCGCAGTACCGGTCATACCTGCTTTTTTTGTAAATTTGTTAAAGAAATTCTGGAACGTGATCGTAGCAAGCGTCTTGCTCTCCCGCTTTACCTTCACATGTTCCTTCGCCTCGATCGCCTGATGAAGACCGTCGGAATAACGGCGTCCCGGCATGATACGCCCGGTGAACTCATCCACGATCAGAACCTGATCATCCTTCACCACATAATCCTGATCACGGAACATCAGATTGTGTGCGCGCAACGCCAGTATCATGTTATGCTGGATCTCCAGGTTATCCGGATCGGCCAGGTTTTCAATCTGGAAAAACTTCTCTACCTTTGCCACACCTTCCGCAGTAAGGTTGACCACCTTGTCCTTCTCATTGACAATGAAATCACCGGTCTCCTCCTGCGTCACGCCCATGATGGCATCAATCTTGGACAGATCCTCCATATCCTCACCGCGCTTCATCTGTCTGGCGAGAATGTCACACGCCTCGTACAGCTTCGTCGACTTTCCGCTCTGTCCGGAAATGATCAGAGGCGTACGTGCCTCGTCGATCAGCACCGAGTCAACCTCGTCAATGATCGCATAGTGCAGATCTCTAAGTACAAGCTGTTCCTTGTAGATCACCATGTTGTCACGCAGGTAATCAAAGCCCAGCTCATTGTTCGTCACATATGTGATATCACAGTTGTAAGCCTCACGGCGCTCTTCCGGCTTCAGGGAGTTAAGCACCACGCCAACCTTCAGTCCCAGGAACTCATGAACCTGTCCCATCCACTCCGCATCACGCTTGGCCAGATAGTCGTTGACTGTGACGATATGAACACCTTTGCCCTCCAGTGCGTTCAGATACGCCGGACAGGTGGACACCAGCGTCTTACCTTCACCGGTACGCATCTCCGCGATACGTCCCTGATGCAGGATGATACCGCCGATGAGCTGAACCGGATAGTGCTCCATATTCAGCACTCTCTTCGCCGCCTCACGAACCGTTGCAAACGCCTCCGGAAGCAGATCATCGAGTGTCTCTCCCTGTGAAATCCTCTTCTTATATTCCTTTGTTTTATCTCTCAGCTGCTCATCCGAAAGCACCTGCATGGAAGGACGAAGCTCCTCTATTTTGGCAACGATCGGCATAATCCTCTTTAGTTCCCGCTCACTGTGAGTTCCAAACAGTTTCTGTACGATATTTTTACTCATACAATTCCTACTCCCGTTTTTGAAATGATTCCATCGAAATCAAACTTTTCCTCTTAAAAAGCCTAAGTAGTATTGTAACAGATTTATGCGTCAAGTTCAACCTTTGGCGTCTTGACCTTCTTTATTATAAGTGTTATTATTTTAACGATAACAAAAACCGCCCCGGAAACCTTAAAAAATGCCGTTTCCGAGACATATAGCGGGCGAATCCGCTCGGCTTATTGCCCGCGGAAAATCAAAGAATATGAGGTGTAGACAAATGAGCAAAACTTTCGATGAATTGATTGCAAAGGTCAATGAAATGGAGATGAAAAAGGTCTCCGTTGCCGTTGCACAGGATTCCGCAGTACTGGAAGCAGTCAGAGCTGCCAAGGACCGCAAGATTGCAGATGCCATTCTGGTCGGTGACAAGGACAAGATCCGGAAGGTAGCCGATGAGATGAATGTTGACATCAGTGATTTTGAGATCATTCATGTAGCTGATGACATTGAGGCATCCCTCACAGCCGTGAAGCTGGTGCATGACGGCAAAGCTGACATGTACATGAAAGGACTTCTTCCTACAAAAGATTTCTTAAAGAGTGTGCTGAACAAAGAAGTCGGCCTCCGTACCGGCAAGGCACTTTCCCATGTATGCGTATTCGAGATCAAAGGAATCGACCACCTGTTATTCCTGACAGACGTAGCTTTTATGCCTTATCCCACTCTGGAAGATAAGGTGAGCATCATCGAAAACACCCTTCAGATTACAAAGGCATGCGGCATCGAGAATCCCAAGGTAGCTCCTCTTGCTGCCGTTGAGGTGGTAAATCCCAAGATGCCTGTAACTGTGGAAGCCGCAGAGCTGACACAGATGAACAGGGACGGCAAGATTACAGGATGTATCGTGGACGGTCCTCTTTCCTTAGACCTCTCCATCGATCCCGAGGCCGCAAAGCATAAGGGAGCAACCGACCGTGCCATCCAGGGCGATGCGGATATCCTTCTTTTCCCTGATATCCACGCAGGCAATCTGGTATACAAAGCGCTGGTACATACCGCAGAGGTAAAGAACGGCAATATGCTCACAGGTACCAAGGCACCCGTTATCCTTACCTCCCGTTCCGACAGCTTCGAGGTTAAGGTAAACTCCATCGCTCTTGCTGCAGTAGTAGCAGAATCCATGAAGAACAACTAATCCAGAATTTACC
This sequence comes from Lachnospiraceae bacterium, assembly GCA_022779165.1. GTDB lineage: Bacteria > Bacillota > Clostridia > Lachnospirales > Lachnospiraceae > VSOB01. Next base: position 15,408 of record JALFTO010000012.1, on the reverse strand, counting down.
GGACTTTTGTCCGAAGCGCAAAATGCGCAGAAATGAGGTTATTATGTCTATCAAAAGTTTAATTATCAATCCCGGTTCCACATCCACCAAAATCGGTGTATTTGAAGATGAGACACTTTTATTTGAGGAAACTTTGCGTCACTCCACCGAGGAGATCGCGCAGTATGCTTCCATTGTGGATCAAAAGGATTTCCGCAAAAATATCATTATCAATCTGTTGAAGGAAAAAGATTTCGACATCAACTCCCTGAACATGATCGTGGGACGCGGCGGTATGTTAAAGCCGATTCCCGGAGGCACTTATGCGGTATCAGATGCCTTGCTTGAGGATCTGAAGATCGGTGTACAGGGTCAGCACGCTTCCAATCTGGGCGGTATTCTGGCAAGAGAGATCGGTGATTCCATCGGTGTACCCTCTTATATCGTAGATCCCGTTGTTGTTGACGAGCTGATGCCCGAGGCAAGGCTCTCCGGTGTACCGGAGCTTCCCCGTATCAGTGTCTTCCATGCGTTGAATCAGAAGGCTGTTGCCAAGAGATATGCCAAGGAAGCCGGCAAGGCTTATGACTCCCTGAACCTGATCGTCGTTCACATGGGCGGCGGTGTATCTGTCGGTGCACACAAGGCAGGCAAGGTTATCGATGTATTTAACGCCCTTGACGGCGACGGCGCTTTCTCTCCCGAGAGAGCGGGCGGTGTACCGAGCGGCGCACTTATCAAACTGTGCTTCTCCGGCAAATACAGTGAGAAAGAGATTTATAAGAAGATCTGCGGAAACGGCGGCTTCAACGCTTATGTGAACACAAATGACATGCGTGATGTTGCAAAGATGGTTGACGGCGGCGATGAGCATGCAAAGCTGGTTCGTGACGCATTTATTCTCCAGGTTGCAAAGGATATGGGCTCCATGGCATGTGTGCTGGAAGGAAAGGTTGACCAGATCATCATCACAGGCGGTATCGCTTATGACAAATATGTAGTCAGCCAGCTGAAAGAGCGTGCAGGCTGGATCGCACCTGTGACCGTATATCCCGGCGAGGATGAGCTGCTGGCTCTCGTTCAGGGTGGCTTACGTGTCTTAAACGGCGAAGAGAAGGCGATGGAATACTAATTCCGGATTATTTCATCAGAATCGAGAACGGAGCTGCCGCTTCAAGTGTAGACATAGTGGCTCTGGGATTTATATCCCAGAGCCACTTTTTTTAAAACTAAAAAAATTTTAAATTAAACAACATTTGAGTATCTATACATAATAATTCCAAAAAGAGAATCCCTATTTTTCAGAAAAAGGGATCGAGAAAGGAACTTTTTTCCTATGGATACCTGTACTTTGTATATACCATATTAATAATAGTATTTGCATATATCAAAGGGATTCCCTAAAATGATTTTTTCTGTATAGATACTTATCAGGCTGAATATTCGGTTGCATTTCTTTCCAAAAAAAGAGCTCCCTCCACTACCAATCCACACAAACATCCGTAAACTCTGCATCCGCTGCGCGTCTCAGATCCTCAGGCCTTAGCTCCAGCTGTGAGCCGATCCGCCCACCACTGACTATGATTTTGGACAACGTCTGCGCTTCTTTCTGGATCCTGACGGGATACTGCTTCTTCATGCCGATCGCCGTACAGCCACCGCGGATATATCCCGTCACCGCATTGATCTCTTTCACCGGGATCATCGCAAGGGACTTCTCACCGACCTCGCGTGCCGCCTTTTTCAGATCGATCTCACGCTCAATGGGAATCACAAACACATAATAATTTCTGCTGTTTCCTATCGTCACCAGCGTCTTGTACACCAGCTCGTGCGGCAACTCCAATTTATCAGCAATCTGAATGCCGCTTATGAACTCATCGCACTCGTATGTATGATGCTCATAGGGAATCTTTAATTTATCAAGTATCCTCATGGCATTTGTCTTGACTTCCTTATTCTTTGCCATTGTTCTCTTCCTTTCCCGCAAAATCCGTTATCCTGCATCTGCAGCCAACTTGTGACCATTACGGTCAATATTACAAAATATCCGTCAGTTCCCGTACCATCTCCTCCGTGGTCGCCCAGCTCGTCGTGATACGTACCACGGTATGATCTTCATCCGGCTTCTCCCACACACTCAGAACTACCTTATGCTGCAGCTGCTCCAGTCCGTCATTTGGAAGCACAATAAAAATCTGATTGGTAGGGGAATCCATGTAGAATGTGTAGCCTTTTCCACGCAGTGCCGCCCGGATCCGGTCTGCCATCCGTACGGCATGTCTGCCGATCTCCACATACAGATCATCCGTAAAAAATGTATCAAACTGAAGTCCCAAAAGCCATCCCTTAGCCAGCAGTCCGCCATGCTGCTTGATCCTTGTAAAAAAGTGTTTGGGCGCATTTCCTTTCGGAAACACAACTGCCTCCCCGAACAATGCGCCGAGTTTGGTTCCTCCGATGTAGAAGGCATCACAGATATCGGCGATATCCTTTAATGTCACATCTGTGCCATCCGTCCCCAGACCATAGCCGAGCCGCGCTCCATCCAGATACAGCGGGATTTGATACTCTGTGCACACAGCCTTGATCTCCAGAAGTTCCCGCTTTGTATACAGTGTCCCGTATTCGGTCGGATGTGTGATATACACCATTCCCGGAAAGACCATATGGTCATAACTGGAATCTTCATAGAACCCTTTCAGATAGGTACGCAAAAGTGCTGCCTCAAGTTTTCCTTCCTTATGGGGAAGTGCAAGCACCTTGTGTCCCGTATACTCGATCGCTCCCGCTTCATGTCCGTTGACATGTCCGGTCCGGACCGCAACAACCCCTTCGTAACTCTGGAGCATGCTGTCGATCACGATCTGATTCGTCTGTGTCCCGCCTACCAGGAAGTGAACCTCCGCCTCGGGACATCCGCACGCCGCGCGGATCTTGTTCTTTGCCCTGTCACAGTAGCCGTCAACACCATAACCGGGCTTCTGCTCCCGGTTCGTCTCTATCAGGCGCTGCATGATCTTCTCATGCGCCCCTTCCGCATAATCACATTCAAACGATAACATTTTTCCACTCCTCCCTGCATCTCTGCATACAAAAGCAACTGACCACGTCCTCAAAGTGTCAGTTGCTTTTTGTATCATCAATCATGAAATATCTAAAACAATGCCGTGTCAGCACGGCAGACTTTATCTCGCACCTTTGTCGTAAGGAACGCCGCTGGCTCTCGGAGCCTGGGAATTCTTGGACGTAAAGATCAGTACGATCAGTGTTGCAATATACGGGATCATCTTGTACAGGTAACTCGGAATCCCCATGTTATTGAGGAACGGAATACCCGAATAAGCTGCCGCGACCGCTTTGGTCAATCCAAAGAACAGCGATGCCCACATGATCCTGATCGGCTTCCACTGACCGAAGATCAGCACTGCCAGCGCCAGGAAACCGTATCCGGCAACAGATGCATTGAAGTTCGTGGAAGTCGGAACGACGAACACCAGACCGCCAAGTCCTGCCAGTGCACCTGAGATCATGACACCCGCATACTGCATCCGGTACACGTTGACACCAGCTGCATCTGCTGCCTGAGGATGCTCGCCGCAGGCACGGAGCCTAAGTCCGAATCTTGTCTTGTACAGCACAATCGTCGATAGGATCAGGATCGCAATTCCGATATAAGTTGTGATATAAGTGTTTTTAAAGAACAGGTCACCGATCACGGGAATGCTTCCAAGCACGGGCACACTCTCAATCCGGAACGTATTGTTGAACTGGATCTGCTGTACACCCTGAATGATTCTTGCCACAAAGATCGCAAACGCAGGTGCAAACATATTGAGCGCCGTACCGCTGATGGTCTGGTCTGCTTTCATGTTAATCGCCGCATACGCGTGGAACAGGGAAAATACAACTCCCGTCACCATCGCAATGACGATCGCGATCAGCAGCTGTCCCTGACCGCTCATACTGTTTCCGGTCAGATTGATAAACAGGATACTCGTAAACGCGCCCATCGTCATAATACCCTCAAGTGCGATATTGACTACGCCGCTTCGCTCCGAAAACATACCGCCAAGCGCCACGATCAAAAGCGGAATCGAGAAAAACATTGTCTGCTGAAAAATAAAATAAACTACACTCATGCTTCTTCTCCTCCTTTCTCCTGTTTCGGATCATTCGGAGGCGTTTTGTTCACCTGATCCGCCATTCCTTTTTTCTTCTCCAGTTTACCGAGAAGCAGCTTCACCATCAATGCAAAGGCACTGAAATAGATGATGATCGCCACGATGATATCAATGATCTCAACTGAGAACTCAAACAGCTGCAGATAGAATCCGCCTGCCGTCAGATATGCGATAAAAATACCTGCAAACAGCACACCGATCGGATGACACAAGCCTAATAACGCAACCGAAATACCGGTAAAGCCTTCATCTGCAATGACATCCACAATCTCAATGTGTTTGCCTGTCCCTGCCAGATAGAGGCAAGCCCCTGCAAGTCCGGCGATCGCTCCCGCGATCACCATGGAGAGCACGATACTCTTTTTCTCATTGATACCGGCATACCGGCTGGCGTCTCTGTTGTAGCCCACTGCCTTCAGCTCATAGCCGAAGGTCGTCTTGTCAAGAACGATATAAACAAGGATCACTACCAGTACCGCAATCAGGAAACCGCCGTTGATACTGGACTCCGGAAACAGCTTATCAAGCCCCATCTTCGGGATATTGGCCGTTTCCAGCACCGGCTTACTCTCATTTCTGATATTGTTAAAAATCGGTTTATAGCTCTTTACAAACCAGTTCACACCGTACATGCCGATATAGTTCATCATGATGGCGGAAATAACTTCATTCACATTGAAAAATGCTTTCAGGAGTCCGGGAATCATGCCCCAGAGCGCTCCCAGCACCACCCCCGTGAGCAGGGCCACTACCCAGTGGATACTGCCCAGATTTTTGCACATGATGCCGACATACACAGCCCCGAATCCGCCGACAATAAACTGTCCGCTGGCTCCGATGTTAAAAAGTCCCGTCTTAAACGCAAACCCTACGGAAAGACCTGTCAGGATGATCGTTGTAGAGTAATAGAATACCTGTCCGACACCTTTCGCACCGTGTGTAAATGCACCGGTCAGGATCGTAAAGAAACCGGGTACTGCCTGAGACGGATTACAAAGCAACAGGATCACAAATCCCATCAGCAGACCGATCAGGATTGCAAACACAGAGGACAGAACGCCCGTATAGTCAAATTTCTTTTTCTTAAGCATGGTCTGCCTCCTTTCTCTTGGATCCTGCCATATACAGTCCAAGTTCCTGCACCGTCACTTGCTTCGGATCAAGATCCGCCACGATGGCGCCCTCATAGATCACGAGGATACGGTCACTCAGGTTCATCACTTCATCGAGTTCCAATGATACAAGCAGGATCGCACTGCCGGAATCGCGCTGTGCCACAAGCTGGTTGTGGATATACTCGATAGCTCCGACATCCAGACCTCTGGTGGGCTGTACCGCCAGCAGGATATCAGGGTTCTTCATGATCTCCCTCGCAACGATTGCCTTCTGCTGGTTTCCACCCGACATACTCCGGGTAATCGTTTCCTTGCCCTGCCCACTCCTGATGTCATATTTCTCGATCAAAAGATCCGCATATTCATTGATCTCCTTCTTTTTTAAGAAGCCGCCCTTGCTGAATCTCGGTTCAAAATACTGTTGCAGAACCAGATTGTATGCCAGATTATAGTCAAGCACGAGGCCATGCTTATGTCTGTCCTCCGGAATATGTGACATGCCATGGGTATTCTTATAACGAATCGGCTTCTTCGTCACATCCTCGCCATTAATCAGAATCTGTCCCTCGCTCATATTCCCGATTCCCGTGATGGCATGTACCAGTTCCGTCTGCCCGTTGCCGTCGATACCGGCAATGCAGACGATCTCACCCTTGCGCACCTGAAAGTTCACATGATCCACTACATTTTTGGTGTGACCTTCTCTGACGGATTTCACACAGAGATCCTTCACCTCCATGACCACCTCACCGGGCTTTGCCTCACTCTTTTCCACAGTGAGATTGACCTTGCGGCCGACCATCATCTCTGACATCTGCTCTTTGTCCGTATCCGTCACATCAACCGTACCGATATATTTGCCGCGGCGCAGTACCGTACACCGGTCTGCCACCTGTTTGATCTCATTCAATTTATGTGTGATGAACAGGATTGATTTTCCCTCTGCGGTGAGATCCTTCATGATCCGCATCAGTTCATCGATCTCCTGCGGTGTCAGCACCGCTGTCGGCTCATCAAATATTAAAATATCGTTGTCACGATATAACATTTTCAAGATTTCCACCCTCTGTTGCATTCCGACAGTGATGTCAGAAATGATCGCATCGGGATCTACCAGAAGATTGTACTTCTCACTCAGTTCCACTACTTTTTTCCTGGCATCCGCCATCTGGATGATCCCACCCTTTGTGGTCTCCATGCCAAGAACGATATTCTGCAATACCGTAAAATTATGCACCAGTTTAAAATGCTGGTGAACCATACCGATCCCAAGCGCGTTGGCATCCAACGGCCCCCTGATCTTCACTTCTTTTCCCTTTACCTTGATTACGCCCTTTTCCGGCTGATACAGGCCAAAAAGCACACTCATCAGAGTGGATTTTCCTGCACCGTTCTCTCCCAGCAGTGCATGGATCTCGCCCTGCTTTAAACGCAGTGTAATGTCATCATTCGCAATGATACCGGGAAATTCCTTTGTGATGTTTAACATTTCAATTACGTAATCCATTCTAAACCCCCGTAATATACAATAGAAAGCACGCCCTGCGAACTTTCTATTGTCATGAATTAGAATGGGGTGCCTTTCGGCACCCCTACTAAACTTTCGTTTTACTCTACAAAGCTTACTTTTGTATTGGAAAGTGTAAGGTCTGCAGTTGTGCTGTCCTCTGTGTTGTTGTTGATCGTGATCTTTCCTGCTTTCATATCTGCGAAAAGTGCATCATAATCAGCCTGTGTGAAGGACTCAAATTTGGATGTCTCCATCGGAAGACCTACACCATCATTCTCAGCTGTAAATACAGATGTCTGTCCACCCGGGAAGCTTCCGTCGTAGAATGCCTTAACACCATCATATACGGAATTGCTTAACATCTTCATTGCAGATGTGATAACGGTATCGGACTCGCCGGACTGGTCAACGTCAACACCAATCACCTTAGCGCCTGCCTCCTCAGCTGCTGCCATAACAGAGTTTCCTACTGCACCACCGCAGCCAAATACAACCTCTGTTCCGTTCTGATACCAGCTTGCTGCCATAGCCTGTGCCTCAGGAGTCGCTGCAAATGCACCTGTGTAATTGTACATAACCTCAACGTTTACACCAAGCTCTTTGGCTGCTGCGTCAGCACCCTGTACGAAACCGTAACCGTAACGGATAACTGCGGGAACTGCCATACCGCCCATGAATCCAAGCTTTGTCATGCCATCCTTAACTGCTGCATAACCTGCAAGGTATCCTGCCTGATCCTCCTGGAACAGGATCGGCATAACGGTGTCGTTTGTCTTAAACTCACTGTAGTCGCCGTTGTGAGGCTCACCATCCAGCAGGATAAAGTGAACATCAGGATACTGATCCTGAACGATAAATACAGGCTCCTCGAACAGGAATCCGGGACAAACAACAAGTTTGGCGCCACCCTCTACTGCAAGACCGATGGTCTCAACATAAGCGTCTGTTGTGCCTTCCTGCGGCTGATAATACTTGTAGGAGATACCGTTCTCCTCTGCGTATTTCTTCATGCCTTCCCATGCACCCTGGTTGAAGGACTTGTCGTCGATCGTACCAAGGTCTGTCACCAGTGCCAACTCATAGCCGCCCTCTGCATTTGCTTCGGAAGCGGTAGCCTGCGGTGCCTCTGTCTCTGCTGTGTCTGCAGCTTCTGTAGCTGTCTCCTCAGCTGCCGGTGCTGCGGGCTCTTCTTTTGCTCCGCATCCAACCAGCATGGTTGCAACCATACTTACGCATAATACTGCGCTGATCAGTTTGCTTTTCATAATTACCCTCCTAAATAAAAAATATGTAGCAATACGTGCTATAGATTTCATCATATCTCAAAATACGCATTTCCGCAAGAGTTTTTACACCGAAACAACATAGCAAAAATGATTTACTCTTGTAACAATTCTCTGAAAACAGTTAAATGCAAATTAGTATGAGGCTTCCGGCATAATGTTGGAAGCCTCAAAAAAGAAAGCTGCTGCACAACGCAACAGCTTTCTTTTTTATTTAAACTTCTGTCTGCAATTTATCAATCACAATTTATTTTGCAGCGATCTCAGCCTTCAGAGCCGCGGTCAGTGCGGGAACGATCTTGTTCAGATCTCCAACTACACCGTAGTCAGCCACATCAAAGATCGGAGCGTCCTCATCCTTGTTGATCGCAACGATGATGTCGGACTCTTCCATACCTGCTACGTGCTGGATGGCTCCGGAGATACCGATTGCAAAGTAGATGTTAGGACGAACAGTCTTACCTGTCTGGCCTACCTGCAGATCCTTCGGCTTCCAGCCGGAATCTACAACGGCACGTGAGCAGGATACGGTACCGCCGAGTACCTCTGCCAGATCCTCAAGGATCTTGAAGTTCTCTGCGCTGCCAACGCCACGTCCGCCGGATACCAGAACCTTAGCGTCCATAATGTCTACGACATCAGATACTGCCTTGACAACCTCTTTGATCTCAACATATTTGTTGTTCGGTGTGAAGCCGGGATTGAACTCTTCCACAACAGCCTTTGCGCCCTTGATCGGCTCGATCTTCTGCATAACGCCGGGACGAACGGTAGCCATCTGAGGACGGTTGTTCGGGCATGCGATCGTAGCGATCGTGTTGCCACCGAATGCAGGACGTGTCATAAGGAGCTGTTTGTGCTTCTGCTCAGCCTCTTTGCCGGGAACCGGAACGAGCGGGAAATCACCGATCTCAAGTACGGTACAGTCTGCTGTCAGACCTGTTGCCACTCTTGCGGATACGGTAGGACCAAGGTCACGGCCGATTGCCGTAGCACCTACCAGCATGATGTCAGGTTTGTATTTGTTAATGACAGATGCCAGTGCATGTGCATAGGGCTCTGTCCTGTAATCCTTCAGCTCAGGATCGTCTACCACGATTACCTTGTCTGCACCGTACTCAGCAAGCTGGTCGGCAAGACCTTTTACGCCGGAACCGATCAGGACAGCAGTTACGTCTGTATCCAGATCCTTTGCCAGTTCTTTTCCTTTTCCAAGTAACTCAAATGCGATACCGCTGATTTCGTTGTCTACCTGCTGGGCAAACACGTATACGCCTTTATATTCTTCTAAATTCATTCTTGTCACCACCTTTACTAGATTACATGTTTCTCTTTGAATTTACCGATAATGTAATTTACGCCATCCTCAGGTGAATCGGCAACGATCTTCTCGCCTGCACCCTTGCGGACTTTATCAGATGCTTTTGCAATCTTTGTAGGAGATCCGGCAAGACCGAGGTTGCAGTCCTCTACATCTTTCAGATCTGCTCTGCCCCATGTGGTAATCTCTGCTTCACATGCGTCAAAGATTCCGCCGGGTGTCATGTAACGAGGATCATTCAGCTCGGAAAGAGCTGTGATCAGGCAGGGCATCTTAGCTTCCAGTACATGATATCTGTCATCATACTGTCTCTGAACGATCACCTTGTCTCCGTCAATCTTGATATCCTGTGCATAGGAAATAACAGGAAGTCCGAGATGCTCAGCAATCTGAGGACCAACCTGAGCGGTATCACCGTCGATCGCCTGACGTCCTGTGATCACAAGATCATACTCCAGATTTCTCAGTGCGCCCGCGATCGTTGTGGATGTTGCCCATGTATCAGCACCGCCGAGTACTCTGTCTGTTACAAGGATTCCCTTGTCTGCGCCCATAGCGATCGCCTCACGGAGCACATCTGCTGCCTTGGGAAGGCCCATGGTAAGTACGGTAACCTCTGCGCCGTACTGATCCTTTAATCTCAGTGCTGCTTCCAGACCTGCCTTGTCATCAGGGTTCATGATGGCAAGCATTGAGCCTCTGTCAAGAGTTCCGTCTGGATTAATTTTAACGCCGCCCTTTGTATCAGGCACCTGTTTAATACAAACAACAATTTTCATTGTATTTTCTCTCCTTATCATATTTTGAATTTATCCGGCCTATTTCAGCAGTGCACCGGAGATAACCATTCTCTGAACCTCAGATGTTCCTTCGTAGATCTCTGTGATCTTAGCATCACGCATCATACGCTCAACATCGTACTCTCTGATATATCCGTAACCACCCTGAAGCTGTACAGCCTTTGTGGTAACTTCCATAGCAACCTCAGCTGCGTAAAGCTTCGCCTGAGCTGCCTCTACGGAATAGGAGATCTTAGGATTGGTCTTGAACTCGTCCTTCTTGCGTGCAGCCTTGTACACTAACATCTTGGCAGCCTCAACCTTGGTAGCCATGTCAGCAAGCTGGAACTGTGTATTCTGGAACTGAGCAATGGAACGACCGAACTGTTTTCTCTCTTTTACATAGTTGATGGTTGTCTCAAGAGCGCCCTCTGCAAGACCGAGTGCCTGAGCAGCGATACCGATACGTCCGCCGTCCAGAGTATGCATTGCAATCGCAAAGCCTTTGCCCTTTGCACCAAGGAGATTCTCCTTCGGGATACGGCAGTCTGTGAAGATCAGCTCGTATGTGGATGATCCGCGGATACCCATCTTCTTCTCTTTGGTACCGAATGTAAATCCGGGTGTTCCCTTCTCTACGATAAATGCGGAAATCTCTTTCTGCATACGGCCGCGCTTCTCGACCTTGCCTGTAACAGCGATCACGATGTAGACATCAGCCTCTTTACCGTTTGTGATGAAGCACTTGGATCCGTTCAGAACCCACTCATCTCCATCCAGAACAGCCTTTGTCTGCTGTCCCTGAGCGTCTGTACCTGCACCGGGCTCTGTCAGACCGAAAGCACCGAGCTTCTTGCCGGAAGCAAGATCCGGGATATATTTCTGTTTCTGCTCTTCCGTACCATACGTAAGGATCGGGTCGATGCAGAGAGAGGTATGTGCGGAAACGATAACGCCTGTGGTGCCGCAAACCTTGGAAAGCTCCTCAACACACATAGCATATGTCAGGATGTCACATCCCTGTCCGCCGTACTCCTTCGGAACCGGAATTCCTAAGAAGCCGTATTTTGCCATTTTCTCAACTGTTGCTCTGGGGAAACTTTCTGTCTCATCAACTTCCTGCGCCAGAGGCTTTACTTCATTTTCAGCGAAATCTTTGAACAGCTGTCTCGCCATCTCATGTTTTTTAGATAAAGTAAAATCCATGATCTTATTCCTCCATAAATTTATTTTTACTTATTTTGAGTAATCGTAGAAACCAATACCTGTCTTCTTACCAAGCTTGCCTGCGCGAACCATCTTGCGAAGAAGAGGTGAAGGAGCGTACTTGGAATCGCCTGTCTCTGCATAGAGAACTTCCATGATCGCAAGCACGATATCCAGTCCGATGTAATCGCCGAGAGCCAGCGGTCCCATAGGATGATTTGCACCGAGCTGCATTGCTACGTCGATATCCTCAACGGATGCAACGCCTGCTGCGTATACGTTGATCGCTTCATTGATCATGGGAACCAGGATTCTGTTTACCACGAAGCCTGCTGCCTCATTTACCTCTACAGGTGTCTTGCCGATCTCTTTGGAGATGTCTTTGATCTTTGTCACAAGCTCTGCAGGTGTGTTTGCACCGGCAATTACCTCTACCAGCTTCATTCTGTCAGCAGGATTGAAGAAGTGCATACCGATCAGCGGACGATCCAGTCCTGCGCCCATCTCTGTGATGGAAAGAGAAGATGTGTTGGAAGCGAAGATGCAATCCTTCTTTACGATGTTCTGCAGCTCTGCAAATGTCTGCTTCTTGATCTCCATTTTCTCAGGGCAAACCTCGATCACCAGATCACAGTCTGTACAGATCTCTTTCAGACCTGTCTGTACCTTTGCGATGATAGCGTCAGCCTTTGCCTGCTCCATCTTTCCCTTGCCTACCAGGAAATTGAGATTCTTCTGAATCTTAGCTTTGCCGCTTTCCGCGAACTCTGTCTTGATGTCGCAGAGGCATACCTCATAACCGTCTGTCATTGCAAATGCCTGCGCGATTCCGGAACCCATAGTACCTGCACCGATAATACCTACCTTCATGATAAGTCCTCCTTAAAAAAATTGTTGATAAACATGCTTACAGCCGGGCCCCGGAATCGGAGCCCGACAGCATATAGTTTACATAATATTAGCAGTTCTTGAACGGCTCTTTTACCTTCTCCTTGTTCTTGTCAAGGAAAAATGCCATGCCGTATTTCTGATCCTCTGTCTCGAAGCAGTCACCAAACAGCTTCTCCTCGATCACGATCGCCTGATCCATATCTACATCAAGCCCTTCGTTGATTGCTTTCTTGCAGTTGCGGACAGCGATGGGAGCATTCTTTGCGATGCCTGCAGCCATCTTCTCCGCTGCGGGAAGAAGCTCTTCCTGAGGATATACCGCATTGACAAGACCGATTCTGAGCGCCTCGTCAGCCTTGATGTTGCGCGCTGTGTAGATCATCTGCTTTGCCATGCCTGCGCCGACCAGACGTGCCAGTCTCTGTGTACCGCCAAAGCCGGGTGTGATGCCGAGGCCTACCTCAGGCTGTCCGAACACTGCATTGTCGGAGCAGATCCTGATGTCACAGCTCATGGAGATCTCGCAGCCGCCGCCCAGAGCGAAGCCGTTCACTGCTGCGATAACGGGGATCGGGAATGTCTCCAGCTTGCGGAACACATCATTACCCTTCTTGCCGAATGCCTCTCCCTCAGCCTTTGTCAGTGTGCTCATCTCTCCGATGTCTGCGCCGGCTACGAAAGATTTCTGTCCTGCGCCTGTGAGGATCAGACATCTGATCTCGTCCAAATTTACTGCGTCCAGTGTGGCATTCAGTTCATCCAGAACTGTAGAGTTCAGCGCATTCAGCGCTTTCTCGCGGTTGATCGTGATGATGCCGACCGCACCTTTTGTCTCATATAAAATAAATTCCATGATGATATCTCCTTTGAAATGAATCGTCCGGACTTAGTCCATCTCTACGATTGTGGAGCAGCCCATGCCGCCGCCGATACAAAGTGTTGCAAGACCTTTCTTAGCACCCTTTGCCTGCATCTCATGAAGCAGAGTTACCAGAATACGGCATCCGGAAGCTCCTACAGGATGTCCGAGTGCGATTGCGCCTCCGTTCGGGTTGAGCTGTTTGTCCACGTCAATGCCCAGATCCTTGCCGACTGCAACAGACTGTGCTGCAAATGCCTCGTTTGCCTCGATAATGTCGAAGTCCTCGATCTTGTAGCCTGCCTTAGCCATAACCTTCTTTGTGGAAGCAACAGGTCCGATACCCATAACCTCAGGTCTCACGCCTGCGAGTGCGCCTGCTACCCATGTAGCCATAGGCTTCACGCCGAGTTCTTTCGCCTTCTCCTCGCTCATCACAACAATCGCTGCCGCACCGTCGTTGATACCGGAAGCATTTCCTGCAGTAACGAAGCCGTTCGGATTGATCGGGCGAAGCTTCTGAAGTCCCTCGATGGTAGAGCCGTGACGAGGTCCCTCATCTACCTTAAATTCAACGATCTCTTTCTTCTTCTTTACCTCAACAGGTACGATCTCTTTGTCAAAAGCGCCTGCCTTCTGAGCAGCCTCAGCCTTCAACTGGCTCTTTAATGCGAACTCGTCAAGTTCTTCTCTTGTCAGTCCCCACTCTTCGCAGATATTGTCTGCTGTCTTAATCATATGATAGTTATTGAATGCATCCCAGAGTGCATCATTTACCATGGTATCTACCAGAACACCATTGTTCATTCTATATCCGTAACGTCCCTGAGGAATAGCATAAGGAGCCATGGACATATTCTCCATACCACCTGCAACAACGATATCAGCATCGCCTGCAAGGATCATCTGTGCTGCCATGTTGACACAGTTCAGACCGGAACCGCACACAACGTTCACCGTAACAGCGGGTGTCTCGATGGGAAGTCCTGCCTTGATGGAAGCCTGACGTGCCACATTCTGTCCAAGACCTGCCTGGATAACACAGCCCATGTATACATGATCCACTTCCTTAGGATCTACACCTGCTCTGTTCAGAGCCTCCTTGATCACGATCGAACCGAGTACCGGTGCGGGAGTTGTGCTTAAGCCGCCGCCCATGGTTCCGATAGCGGTACGGCATGCGCCTGCTAAAACTACTTTCTTTGCCATTCTTTTTTCCTCCATATTTTTTTGATATCCCTGATTTTCGGGGCTTTTCAATGATTGTTATTTTTTTATCATTGTCATTGTTTTCATTGTATCATAGCCCTTTTCTTTTTGCAACGATTTTCAGGATTTCAACTGTGAAGTTTTTGTAAAAAAATGTTTATCGCATCAGGCCATGCTGTGAAAGGATTCCTCTCTTGTACTCCTCCACCGCCGGATCCTCCATCTGATAAATGCGGTGCCATTCTTTCGTGCTCTCCTCTTTCTGCGTCTCGCACCGGTTTTTATAGAGGAAACGTGTCAGCTGATAGCAGTCCACCCAGATCTCGTTATTGCTGTCTTTCTGCGACTCATCAAAAATAAGCTGCAGTCCCCAGTGCAGATGTGTCGTCTTGATATTGTTGACATTCTCCCTGCTGCTGTAGCCCGTATGCCCCATATAACCGATCACATCGCCCGCCGTCACCACGCTGCCTTCTTTCAGCTGTTTGCTATACGGAAAATTCTGCCGCAGATGCGCATAATAATAGTAGCGTTTTTTGTCAAAGCTCCGGATGCCGATCCGCCATCCACCGTACTGATTCCACCCAAGCGCCTCCACATAGCCGGACTCGATCGCGATGATTGGCGTACCGATCAGAATATAATATTGATAGCTTAACAATTTGTATCGATTACCTTGCTTAGTGCATCTGCCATCATCTTCTCCGTGATCAGCATTCCATAACACGGATGGATTTTCACATGATATTTGTCGATAATTGTACGGTACATGAGATAAGCTAACTGAGATTCAAAGAATACGATACAAGATTCCATAGATTTGTCCTTTCGATATGTGTGATAGATATGTTAGATGTGTCTGAATAGATTATAATACTTTTCCCAAGAAAAATCTACATAAAAAAAGAGCTGCCATAAAGCAGCTCTATCGTTTATGATATATCATCCTAATTATTTAGATTTCCAAAACGAAAAATAAATATTTTTTACAACGAAAAGCATCATAATAAATATATGCATAAAAAATGATACATCTACACATACAATAATTCTTACCGCTCTCCAGTCAACT
>JALFTO010000011.1 GCA_022779165.1 Lachnospiraceae bacterium | reverse complement strand
ATGATGAGGATCAGGCGGAGGCGGAAGAAGCCGGCCTGGCGGAAGAGACAGGCGGAGCGGAGGATATGACCGGGGAGAAAGCAACGCCCGCAGAGCCGTATTTTGACAACTTTGCCCCGGCAGCAGGCGGAGCGGAGGAAGCGGCGCCCGTCCCGCGACAGCAAAATACGACGGTGGGTGTCATCGTCAACAATGCCCCGGTGATACTCACGGGCAAGAGCAGTTATGTGTTCGTGGATGTGTTTGACAGAATTGATTTCGATCTGTCCAAACCGCAGGGCAAGAGCGTCGCGACGATCTTGAACGGGCGTGAGGCGCAGTATATGGAGCCCCTGAAAGACGGGGATGTATTGGAAATCTACTGGAGGAACTGACTTGATGAGAATATGCAGCATAGCCAGTGGGAGCAGCGGCAACTGTATCTATCTGGGGACGGATGCCACCCATCTGCTGGTGGATGTCGGGATCAGCGGGAAACGCACGGAGGCGGGACTGAATGGGCTGGGGCTCACACTTGCCGATGTGGATGGCATTCTGATCACGCATGAGCACGCGGATCATATCAACGGACTGGGCGTGCTGCTTCGCAAAAGGGAGATGCCGGTCTACGCGACGGCAGGAACGATCGCAGCGATCAGGAATGCCGGATCGCTTGGCGATATCCCGGAGGATCTGTTCTGCGAGATCAGGGAAGATGACAGCTTTGTCATAAAAGATGTGACGGTGAATCCCATGCGGATCTCACATGATGCGGCGCAGCCGGTGGCATATCGGTTCCGGTGTGACGGCAAACAGGCCGGAATCGTCACGGATCTCGGAGAATACAATGACTATATCGTGGAATCCCTGCGCGGGATGGATGCGCTCGTGCTGGAAGCAAATCATGACGTGCGCATGCTGGAGGCAGGGAAATACCCCTATTATCTGAAGCGCAGAATCCTGGGGGAGAGAGGACATCTGTCGAATGAGATGTCGGGACAGCTCCTGTCGAGACTGCTGCATGATAACCTGCAGGCAGTTGTGCTGGGGCATTTGAGCAAGGAGAATAACCTACCGGAACTCGCCTATGAGACAGTCCGGCTGGAAATCACCATGGCGGACAATCAATACAATGGAAATGATTTCCCGATCACGGTCGCGAAACGCAGTGAACCATCCGGGATCATCAATATCATATGATAAAAAAGTGAGTCTTGCACTTTTGAACCATCAAGGAAAAAGGAGAACATTATGAAAAAAACAATCATCACAGTAGTAGGAAAAGATACCGTAGGCATCATCGCCAGAGTCTGCACCTATCTGGCAGAGAACAAGGTCAACATTCTTGATATCTCACAGACGATCGTTCAGGGATATTTTAACATGATGATGATCGTAGACACTTCAGACGCCACCAAATCCCACGGTGATATGGCGGATGAACTGAATGCACTCGGTGAGGAGATCGGTGTGATCATCAAGTGCCAGAGAGAAGATATTTTCAATAAGATGCACAGAATCTAACGAAAGGATACCATAGACATGTTAAATATTTTTGAGGTTTCAGAGACCAATAAGATGATCGAGAAAGAGAATCTGGACGTGCGTACCATCACTCTGGGCATCAGCCTGTTAGACTGTATCGACTCCGATCTGAAGAAGCTGAATGACAATATTTATAAAAAGATCACCACAGTTGCAAAGAATCTGGTACCTGTGGGACAGGAGATCGAGAAGGAATTCGGAATTCCGATCGTGAACAAGAGAATCTCTGTGACACCGATCGCGCTGATCGGCGGGTCGGCATGTAAGACGCCGGAGGATTTCACGACACTTGCCCACACGCTCGACGAGGCGGCGAAAGCAGTCGGCGTCAACCTGATCGGCGGTTATTCCGCACTTGTCTCCAAGGGAATGACACATGCGGATAAGTTGCTGATTCAGTCGATCCCGAAGGCGCTCAAAGAGACGGAGCGCGTGTGCAGCTCCGTGAACTTAGGCTCCACCAAGACAGGTATCAACATGGACGGCGTGAAGCTGATGGGCGAGATCATTAAGGAGACGGCGGAGATCAGCAAGGATGAGGATTCCGCAGCATGCATGAAGCTCGTCGTATTCTGCAACGCTCCGGATGACAACCCGTTCATGGCGGGCGCATTCCACGGTGTGACCGAGGCGGATGCGATCATCAATGTCGGTGTCAGTGGTCCCGGCGTTGTCAAGACAGCGCTTGAAAAAGTGCGCGGCGAGAATTTTGAAGTATTGTGTGAAACGATCAAAAAGACGGCATTCAAGGTGACGCGTGTCGGACAGCTCGTGGCACAGGAAGCCTCCAGAATGCTTGACATACCGTTCGGTATCGTGGATCTGTCCTTAGCACCCACGCCCGCCATCGGCGACAGTGTGGCGGATATCCTCTGTGAGATC
>JALFTO010000186.1 GCA_022779165.1 Lachnospiraceae bacterium | reverse complement strand
TCTTAGGGATGAATTCGCCGGAGACATTGTCCTTTACGGCGGCAAGCTTGTACACACCGCCAAAGGAAGGGCAGTCTCTGGAGGTGATCAGGCTTGTCCCGACACCCCAGGAAGTGATGGCTGCACCCTGTGTCTTCAGACTGTCGATCAGGAACTCGTCCAGATCGTTGGAGGCGGAGATCACCGCGTCCTTAAAGCCGGCAGCGTCCAGCATCTTGCGTGCTTTCTTTGACAGGTAGGCGAGGTCGCCGCTGTCTAAGCGGATACCGTAGTAGGTCAGCGGGATACCCGCCTCACGCATTTCCGTGAAAACCTTGATTGCGTTCGGAACGCCGGATTTCAGCGTGTCATAGGTGTCTACCAGCAGGATGCACGCGGAAGGGTACATGTCCGCATATGCCTTAAATGCCGTATATTCATCGGGGAAGCTCATGATCCAGCTGTGTGCGTGGGTTCCCTTGACAGGAACGTCAAAGAGCTGACCGGTCAGCACGTTGCTGGTGCCGATACACCCGCCAATCACTGCCGCTCTCGCACCGTAAGTACCGGCATCCGGACCCTGCGCACGCCGCAGACCGAACTCCATAATGCCGTCGCCCTTGGCGGCGTAGCAGACTCTGGAGGCCTTTGTGGCGATCAGACACTGATGGTTCATGATATTTAAGATCGCAGTTTCCACGAGCTGTGCCTGCATGATCGGAGCGATCACTTTGATGATCGGTTCCCTGGGGAAGATCACGGTTCCTTCCGGAATCGCATAAATGCTTCCGGTGAAGCGGAACTTGCTGAGATAATCGAGAAACTCCGGCTCAAAAATATTCAGGCTTGCCAGATATTCGATATCCTGCTTCCCGAAATGAAGATTCTTTACATAATTGATCACCTGCTCTAATCCGGCGCAGATCGCATAGCCGCCATCCACGGGATTGTTCCGGTAAAATACGTCAAAGATCACGGTCTCATTCTGATCTTTGTTTTTGAAATAACCCTGCATCATGGTCAGCTCGTACAGATCTGTCATTAGGGTCAGGTTTTGTCGGTCCATGTCATGCCTCCTGTTTTGGACATAGGCGCCTATCCGGCGCCGGATTATGATATCATTCTTATCCTTTATAATAGAAGATAATCAGGAAGAAATCAATGATTTCATCATAAGAAAAGGGCATCTGCATGATAGAGCAGATACCCTTTTACGGAAACTACGTTATTATAATTCTGTTTTTTGGAATTTAGGATCCTTTAAAAGATCTTCCATTAATTCTTTGTAAATTGCGGGGCGGAAATCGGTTGCACCGTTAATTAAAGGATTTGGTTCGAATTTTTCTCTTGTAGCCAGCGTGAGGTCAATTGTAGCTGTATACATCTTGTTTTGGATTGCTTTTGGATCAGTAAAGGGATAACCGGCGAAGTATTCAGCCTCCCAGAAGTTTGTACTTGGTCCAATGATACTGGAACCACCCCAAAATTCATTATAAAGATCTTTTCCAGCAAGATTTGAGGATACAATATAAATTTGATTGGTAATGACACCGGCTTCCAATGTAGTGGATCCGAGTGCAATGCCATGGCATTTTGCAAGAGCGGTACAATTGATATATAACCGACAGCCTTTTGCGGCATAATAACGCATCAGTTCTTGGAAGCAATAGCTGTCGTAGCAGATTGCAAGACCAATTGGGCCCCATGGAGTGTCAAAAATGAAAGGCTTTGTTCCTCTTGTTGCCCAGTGAGGCTCCGGGTATGGAAGATGAATTTTTCGGTAGGAACCGATAATCCCTTCCGGACCGCATACACAGGCAGCATTGTAAATGACTGAAGGATCATCAGGATCGCGTTCCGGCATGCCGAATGCTACATAGATTCCAAGTTTTTTAGTTAGTTCTGCTATTTTTTCAGATGAGGGACCCGGAACGGGCTCTGCCAGTTTCGATTGCATTTTCTCAGATTTTGGCTTGACTTCTTCATCGTCATAGCCTGTCAGACCCATTTCGGGAAATACAATAAGGTTGGATCCTTCGGAGGCAGCGGCTTCGATATATCCGAGCATACGATTCAGATTTGCTTCTTTGTCTCCCCATTTGGCGTTGAACGCCACGGTTGATACTTTCATTACATCTTTCATAATTCTTAACCTCCATAATTGTAATAAAAAAAAGACACGATAACGCATATTTACACGTCATCGTGTCTTTATGAAACGAATTTTAGCACTTTGATTTGAAATGTCAAGAGCAAAGTGATAGATTTTTAGTTGTGGAAGAAGTGTCAAATCCCTCTTGACATTCCTTAAAAATCGGCTTTATAATATTTCCCAGAGAAAAACAGTGACGAAGACAGTAGGTGTTTTCCAAACGTTGCAGAGAGCCGGGGACGGTGCGATCCCGGTACAAGTAGGAGATCATTGAAAATCACTTCTGAGTTCCGGTGTTGAAAATCGTATGAGTAAATGCCGGCGGAGTTCCTCCGTTATGGGAAGCCATATAAAACGGAACCGACAGAAAGAGCGCAGACGAAAGTGTCAGTGGCTGATCGGGGAAGGGAGTATGCGTAACGGGTGGTAGCAGGTAAATTTTATCCCTGTCCTTTTACGGACAGGGATTTTTTTGCGTTACAATGAGCCGGTCGGAAATGCGAAGCATTTCCGAAAGAAACCGAAAACCGGGAGCGGCAAATGTATTTGCTGAAAATCGGGCGCATAAAGAGTAAGGAGGTAAAAATGTACAAGAAAGTATCAACGGATCTGAACTTCGTGGAACGTGAGAAGGACGTCGAGAAGTTCTGGAAAGAGAACGACATTTTCAAAAAGAGTATGGAGAACCGCAAGGAGGGTCCGACCTACACCTTTTATGATGGACCGCCGACTGCAAACGGCAAGCCGCACATCGGGCATGTCCTGACACGTGTCATCAAGGACATGATCCCCAGATACCGTACGATGAAAGGCTATATGGTACCCCGTAAGGCCGGATGGGACACACACGGTCTGCCGGTCGAGCTGGAGGTTGAGAAGCTGCTTGGTCTCGACGGCAAGGAGCAGATCGAGGAATACGGACTGGATCCCTTTATCACGAAATGTAAGGAAAGTGTCTGGAAATACAAGGGTATGTGGGAGGATTTCTCCGGCACGGTAGGCTTCTGGGCAGATATGGATAATCCGTATGTCACCTATCATGACGATTTTATCGAGTCAGAGTGGTGGGCACTCAAACAGATCTGGGACAAGGGACTTCTGTACAAGGGCTTTAAGATCGTACCTTACTGCCCGAGATGCGGTACGCCACTTTCCTCCCATGAGGTGGCACAGGGCTATAAGGCGGTCAAGGAACGCTCCGCAGTTGTGCGTTTCAAGGTGATCGGCGAGGATGCCTATTTCCTCGCATGGACGACGACACCGTGGACGCTTCCGTCTAACGTAGCGCTCTGCGTGAATCCGGATGAGACGTATGTCAAAGTTAAAGCGGCGGACGGCTACACATATTATATGGCACAGGCGCTGCTTGACAAGGTGCTCGGCAAGCTGGCGGATGAGGAGAATGGCAAGCCTGCTTATGAAGTGCTGGAAACCTATACCGGAAAGGATCTGGAATATAAGGAGTATGAGCCGCTGTTTGCCTGCGCGGGCGAGTCGGCTGCCAAGCAGCACAAAAAGGCGCATTTTGTAACTTGTGACACATATGTCACAATGTCGGACGGTACCGGTATCGTTCATATTGCACCGGCGTTCGGTGAGGATGACGCCAAGGTCGGCAGGAATTATGATCTGCCTTTCGTACAGTTTGTGGACGGCAAGGGGAATCTGACAGAGGAGACGCCTTATGCCGGAAAATTTGTGAAGGATGCGGATCCCGACGTATTAAAGGATCTGGACAAGGAAGGACTCCTGTTTGATGCACCGAAATTTGAGCATGACTATCCTTTCTGCTGGAGATGTGACACACCGCTGATTTACTACGCGAGAGAGTCCTGGTTTATCAAGATGACAGCGGTAAAGGACGATCTGATCCGCAATAACAATACGATCAACTGGATCCCGGAATCCATCGGTAAGGGACGCTTTGGTGACTGGCTGGAAAATATTCAGGACTGGGGCGTATCCAGAAACCGTTACTGGGGAACTCCTCTGAATGTGTGGGAGTGCGAGTGTGGTCATATGGAATCCGTCGGAAGCCGTGAGGAGCTGTATCAGCTGAGCGGCAACGAGGAGGCAAAGACGGTAGAGCTTCACAGACCTTATATCGATGCGATCACGATCAAATGCCCGAAGTGCGGCAAGGAGATGCACCGTGTGCCCGAGGTGATCGACTGCTGGTTTGATTCCGGCGCAATGCCTTTTGCACAGCATCACTATCCGTTTGAAAATAAAGAAGTATTTGAACAGCAGTTCCCGGCACAGTTTATCTCTGAGGCCGTGGATCAGACGAGAGGATGGTTCTATTCCCTGTTAGCTGAGTCCACACTGCTCTTTAATAAGGCGCCCTATGAGAATGTCATCGTTCTCGGCCACGTGCAGGATGAGAATGGACAGAAGATGAGTAAGTCCAAGGGTAATGCGGTAGATCCTTTTGAGGCGCTTGCTCAGTACGGCGCAGATGCGATCAGATGGTATTTCTATATCAATTCCGCACCGTGGCTGCCGAACCGTTTCCATGGCAAGGCGGTTATGGAAGGGCAGCGCAAGTTTATGGGAACACTGTGGAATACCTACGCATTCTTCGTGCTGTACGCTAACATTGATGAGTTTGATGCCACGAAATACAAACTGGAATACGACAAGCTTTCCGTTATGGATAAGTGGCTTTTGTCCAAGCTGAATACCGTGGTCGGTGCAGTCGACAGCAATCTGGAGAATTACCGGATCCCGGAGGCTGCAAGAGCACTGCAGGATTTCGTGGATGAGATGAGTAACTGGTATGTGCGCCGCGGCAGAGAGCGTTTCTGGGCAAAGGGCATGGAGCAGGATAAGATCAATGCATACATGACGCTGTATACGGCGCTTGTGACGATCTCCAAGGTGGCTGCGCCCATGATTCCGTTTATGACAGAGCAGATTTATCAGAATCTGGTGAGAAGCGTGGATCCGAGCGCTCCGGAGAGCGTGCATCTGTGTGACTTCCCGGCTGTGGATGAGGCTCTGATCGACAAGAAGCTTGAAGAGGATATGGAGTCAGTCCTTCAGACGGTAGTGCTGGGACGTGCGGCCAGAAATACGGCCAATATCAAGAATCGTCAGCCGATCGGCAAAATGTATGTGAAGGCTGAGGAGGAACTCTCTGATTTCTATAAGGAGATCATCGAGGATGAACTGAATGTCAAGGAAGTGGTGTATTCACAGGATGTGCGTGATTTCACCTCCTATACCTTTAAGCCGCAGTTGAAGACGCTGGGAAGACGGTTCGGCAAGCAGTTGAATGCGCTGAAGGAGGTTCTGGCGAATCTGGACGGCAATGCGGCCATGGATGAGCTGAATGAAAAAGGAACGCTCACGATCACGCTTGACGGTCAGGAGGAGGTTCTCGAGAAGGATGACCTGCTCATCGATGCCGCACAGGTGGAGGGCTTCGTGTCCGAAAGCTACGGCGGTATCACAGTTGTGCTGGATACAAGACTTTCCGATGAACTGATTGAGGAAGGCTTCATGTATGAGGTCATCAGTAAGGTCCAGACGATGCGTAAGGATGCCGGCTTTGAGGTGATGGATCACATTAAGGTATCTGTACAGGGCAATGATAAGATTGCGGATATCGTGAAGAAAAACGCCGGGAGCATCTGTGCAAAGGTGCTGGCAGATGAGGTTATTTATGACGGAACTGTCGCAAATGCAAAAGAGTGGAATATCAACGGCGAGACGGTAACCATCGGTGTTGAGAAACAGTAAGAAACAGTAAAAAAGGAAAAGAGAACTAGGGGGAAAAACATGAAAGTACTGGAGAAAATAAGTGATTTTGTAGGAAAGTATATGGCGGTGATCGTACTTGCAATTGCGGCATTGGCATTGTTTGTACCGACGTCACTCAACTGGATTAAGACATCGTGGGTGAATTACCTGCTGATGGTAGTTATGTTCGGAATGGGATTGACACTGAAGCTGTCTGACTTTGCGGTTGTGTTCAAACGTCCCAAGGATGTACTGATCGGATGTGCCGCACAGTTTATCGTTATGCCGGTTCTGGCATTTCTGCTCGGCAAGGCATTCGGGCTGGAGGCAGGACTGCTGGCGGGTGTGATTCTCGTGGGAACATGCCCCGGCGGAACGTCATCTAATGTTATGACCTTCCTGTCCAAGGGAGATGTGGCGCTTTCCGTCGGCATGACCAGCGTCAATACGCTGTTGGCGCCGTTTGTCACACCGGCGATCACGTATCTGCTGCTGCGTACCACCGTAACGGTTGATATCATGAGCATGTTCCTCTCTATTATTAAGGTGGTGATCCTTCCGATCGGACTTGGATTTATCATCAACAAGTTTTTTGGAGAGTTCACACAGAAATGCGTGAAGGTGCTGCCGCTCATCTCCGTAACGGCGATCGTCATGATCGTTGCGGCTGTTGTTTCCGCCAACTCTGAAAAGATCCTTACGACCGGCGCGATCGTGTTTGTTGTAGTGATTCTGCATAATCTGTTAGGCTATGCGGGCGGCTTCGGACTCGGCAGGCTGCTGAAACTGAGCCCTGAGAAGACAAAAGCGCTCTCCATCGAGATCGGTATGCAGAACTCCGGACTTGCGACCAGCCTTGCGGCAACTTCCTTCCCGGATCTGGCGATAGCAACCGTCCCGGGAGCAATTTTCTCCGTATGGCATAATATTTCCGGCGCGATTCTGGCTAACATTTATGCAAATTGGAACGGGGAGAAAAAGTAAAAAATTTGTAAGAAAAGGAAATCTGGAATCAGATTTCCTTTTACTTTTTTAGGAAAAATGGTATTATGTTACTATATGTTTGTTAGGAGGAGATAGTTATGATAAAAAAACAGGTTCCGAAGCTTTCATTTGACAAAGAGCTCTTTAAGCGGAGTGTCCTCTATAATATCAAGACACTTTACCGCAAAACATTGGAGGAGGCGACGCCCCAGCAGATCTTTCAGGCTGTCTCTTATGCTGTAAAAGATACCATCGTCAATAACTGGATGGATACCCAGAAAGAATATGAAAAAAGAGATGTCAAGATCGTATACTATATGTCCATGGAGTTTCTGATGGGCCGTGCGCTTGGCAATAACATGATAAATCTGAAGGCTTATAAGCAGATCGGGAAAGCGCTCGAGGAGCTGGGTGTCGATCTGAATGTGATCGAGGATCAGGAGCCGGATGCGGCACTGGGCAATGGTGGACTGGGCAGACTGGCAGCCTGCTTCTTGGATTCCCTTGCCACACTCGGATATGCGGCATACGGATGCGGCATCCGCTACCGCTACGGTATGTTCAAGCAGGAGATCCGTAACGGATATCAGGTGGAAGTGCCGGACAACTGGCTTGCGGACGGCAACCCGTTTGAGCTGCGCCGCCCGGAGTACTCCAAGATCGTGAAATTCGGCGGCTATGTAAATGTAAAGACAGACGAGAACGGCAGGCAGCATTTTGTGCAGGAGGGGTATCAGTCGGTTCAGGCGATTCCCTATGATATGCCTATCGTAGGATACGGAAACGGCATTGTGAATACACTCCGTATCTGGGATGCACAGCCGGTGGAATGCTTCCATCTGGATTCTTTTGACAAGGGCGATTATCAGAAAGCGGTCGAGCAGGAAAATCTGGCAAGAAACATCGTCGAGGTCCTTTACCCGAACGATAACCACTATGCCGGCAAAGAGCTTCGGTTAAAGCAGCAGTACTTCTTCATTTCGGCATCCGTTCAGGAAGCGGTGTCAAAGTATATGAAGAATCACTCGGATATCAGGAAATTTTATGAGAAAACGGTATTCCAGCTCAATGACACCCACCCGACGGTGGCGATCGCAGAGTTGATGCGTATCCTGATGGATGAGTATTATCTTAGCTGGGACGAGGCGTGGGATGTCACGACCAAGACCTGCGCTTACACGAATCATACAATCATGGCAGAGGCGTTGGAGAAGTGGCCGATCGAGCTGTTCTCAAGACTGCTGCCCAGGATCTATCAGATCATTGAGGAGATCAACAGGAGATTTCTCGACGAGGTTCAGCGCAGATATCCCGGTGATCAGGAGAAGATCCGCAAGATGGCGATCATCTACGACGGACAGGTTAAGATGGCGCATCTTGCCATAGTAGCCGGATTCTCCGTGAACGGCGTGGCAAGACTTCACACAGAGATCTTAAAGAATCAGGAACTGAAAGATTTCTATCAGATGATGCCGGAGAAATTCAACAACAAGACAAACGGTATCACACAGAGAAGGTTCCTGCTCCACGGCAATCCGCTGTTGGCTCAGTGGGTGACAGATAAGGTGGGCGATGACTGGATCACCGATCTGCCGCAGATCCATAAGCTTGCGCTGTATGCCGACGACAAGAAGGCACAGCATGAATTTATGAATATCAAATACCGCAATAAGGTACGTCTCGCCGCTTACATCAAGGAGCATAACGGTGTGGATGTCGATCCCCGCTCGATCTTTGATGTTCAGGTAAAGAGACTTCATGAGTATAAGAGGCAGCTGTTAAATATCCTTCATGTGATGCATCTCTACAATCAGTTGAAGGATAATCCGACAATGGATTTCTATCCCAGAACGTTCATTTTCGGGGCAAAGGCGGCAGCAGGCTACAAGAATGCCAAGCTTACGATCAAACTGATCAATTCAGTGGCTGACGTGATCAACAACGATCCGTCGATCGGCGGAAAACTGAAAGTGATCTTTATCGAAAACTACCGTGTGTCCAATGCAGAGTGGATCTTTGCGGCAGCCGATGTGTCGGAGCAGATTTCAACCGCCAGCAAGGAGGCGTCCGGAACCGGCAATATGAAGTTCATGCTGAACGGTGCGCTGACACTGGGCACAATGGACGGAGCGAACGTGGAGATCGTCGAGGAAGTAGGCGAGGAGAATGCGTTCATCTTCGGACTCAGTTCCGATGAAGTCATCCGCTATGAGAATTATGGCGGCTATGATCCCACAGAGATCTTCAACAACGATCCCGATGTGCGCAGAGTGTTGATGCAGCTGATCAACGGCACATTCTCGCCGGATAATCCGGAACTGTTCAGGGATCTGTATAATTCTCTGTTAAATACAAGATGTACGGCCAAGGCAGATACCTATTTTATTCTGAAGGATTTCCGTTCCTATGCGGAAGCGCAGAAACGGGTGGAAGCGGCGTATCGTGACGAGTCCGGCTGGGCAAAGAGTGCCATTCTGAATGTGGCATGCTCCGGCAAGTTCACATCCGACCGTACCATCCAGGAGTATGTGGATGACATCTGGAAGTTAGACAAGGTAGTGTTATAAGCAGTGTAAAGGATTCTTTGTGCAGAGAGGCACCAGTGTCTCTCTGCATTTTATACCTGATAAGCAGAATGACTGTCGGGGGCAGGCATTCTGCATGAATGTGAAGGAGGGCAAACGAATGATTACATTATCACAGGGCGGCGCATATCTGATCGGCGGCGAGAGAATCGTGGAGGATTCTGCACAGGCACATGCGGAAGTGGAGAGCCTGACCGGGAAATCCGTCACAAAAGAGGAAGCAAAGCGGGAGACGATGGCATACCGTATTCTCGCAGATCACAATACCTCAGATAATATGGACAAATTGAAAATACGCTTTGATAAGCTGACTTCCCATGATATTACTTTCGTGGGGATCATACAGACGGCAAGGGCATCGGGACTTGAGAAATTCCCCATGCCGTATGTGCTTACGAACTGCCACAATTCACTGTGCGCGGTGGGTGGTACGATCAATGAGGATGACCATATGTTTGGCCTTTCCTGTGCCAAGAAATACGGCGGTATCTATGTACCTCCTCATCAGGCAGTCATCCATCAGTTCGCGAGAGAGATGCTGGCAGGCGGCGGCAAGATGATCCTCGGATCCGACAGCCATACCCGCTACGGTGCGTTGGGAACAATGGCGATGGGCGAAGGCGGACCGGAGCTTGTGAAGCAGCTTTTGAACCAGACGTATGATATCAACATGCCGGGCGTGGTTGCAGTCTATATGACCGGAGAGCCGAAGAAGGGTGTAGGTCCGCAGGACGTTGCGCTTGCGATTATCGGTGCGGTATTTGCAAACGGCTACGTAAATAATAAGGTCATGGAGTTTGTAGGACCCGGCGTGAAGAATCTGAGTGCTGATTTCCGTATCGGCGTGGATGTGATGACGACGGAGACGACCTGCTTATCCTCCATCTGGACTACGGATCAAAAGATTGAGGAATTCTATGAGATCCACGGAAGAAAACAGGATTATAAGGAATTGAATCCCGGACAGGTGGCATATTATGACGGTGTGGTTACTGTGAACTTAAGCACAGTGGAGCCGATGATCGCCATGCCGTTCCATCCGAGCAATACGTATACGATCGATGAGGTCAATCACAATCTCAAGGATGTGCTTGCGGATGTGGAGAAGAGAGCGCTTGTCAGTCTTGACGGTGCAGTGGATTATTCTCTGCAGGATAAAGTAAAAGACGGAAAATTCCTGGTAGATCAGGGTATTATCGCAGGCTGTGCAGGCGGCGGATTTGAGAATATCTGTGCGGCGGCGGACATCCTTAGGGGTCAGTTTATCGGGGCAGATGCGTTTACACTGAGTGTGTATCCCGCTTCCATGCCGGTCTATATGGAACTGATCAAGAACGGCTGTGCGGCGACGCTCCTTGAGACAGGTGCAGTCTTAAAGACCGCTTTCTGCGGACCGTGCTTTGGTGCGGGTGATACGCCGTCAAACAATGCGTTCAGTATCAGACATTCCACCCGCAACTTCCCGAACAGGGAGGGCTCCAAGCTTCAGAGCGGACAGATTGCATCTGTTGCACTGATGGATGCCAGATCGATCGCGGCGACCGCTGCCAACAAGGGTATCCTGACACCGGCAACGGCATTTACGGGCGAACTGAACAGGTACGCATATCATTTTGATGCAAAGATATATGAGAACAGAGTCTTTGATTCCAAGGGAGTGGCAGATCCGAGTGTGCCGATCCAGCTCGGACCCAATATCAAGGATTGGCCGGCTATGAGTCCTCTGCCGGAGGATCTTGTGCTTAGGGTTGTGTCTGAGATTCACGATCCGGTCACCACGACAGATGAACTGATACCGTCCGGAGAGACATCTTCCTACCGCTCCAATCCGCTCGGACTGGCAGAGTTTACACTGTCGAGAAAGGATCCGTTGTATGTCGGAAGGGCGAAGGAGATCCAAAAGGCACAGAAGGCGGTCGAAGCGGGCGAGGATCCTGTTGAACAATTCCCGGAGCTTCGTGAGGTGCTCTCATCGATCGGCAATGCATTTCCGGAGAAGAGTTTCGCGGAATATCCGGTATCCGGGATTGGCTTTGGTTCCACAATCTTTGCAGTGAAGCCGGGTGACGGTTCTGCGAGAGAGCAGGCGGCTTCCTGTCAGAAGGTGCTCGGCGGCTGGGCAAATATTGCCAATGAGTATGCGACGAAGCGCTACCGCTCAAATCTTATGAACTGGGGTATGCTTCCGTTCCTGATCGATGCGGGTGAGCTTCCTTTTGAGAATCTGGACTATCTGTATATTCCGAAGATCAGACAGGCTGTGGAGAATGCGGCAACGGAGGTTACGGCATATGTCGTGAAGAAAGACGGATTAAAAGAATTTACGCTGCATCTTTCCGAGATGACGGCGGAGGAGAGACAGATCATTCTCAAGGGATGTTTGATCAACTTCAACAGAGTGTAAAAAGAGCACTAAGGTTTTTGGCAGATTCACCGATATATATGATACAGAGTCAGGCAGCGCGCAGCATTGCATTCTGAATCTAACATAACCGGCGAACCATGGATGGTATCATTGTGACGACAGGACGTCGTCCTTTGATACCATTTTCAATGTCTGTGACAACGGATGGTCTGTAGGGCAGAGGCTTGGGTGACAACCGGAGAAACGGGGGATTTTTTGCGAATTGATTCCGGCATTATAGGAATGGAATCCGCCAGAAGCTATGCTTCTGCCACAAGGAGTGTGATAAAACAAAAGGAGAGCTTTGTGAATCTGCGTCAGCAGTTTGCAAATGTGTCAGCAACATCAAAGATTTCCAATACGGAACGCCTGCGGACGTTAGACAAGATCCGTCAGGAGTGTATCAGCTATCTGATGCAGCTTTTCTATCCGTCAAGGAAACGGAGTGATGAGTATCAGACGGGCAGCAGTGATACTGAGGAAGGAGCACGGAGCACAGACAGCGCCTTGCAAAGCTATGTGAACGGCCTTCCCAAAATGACGCCGATCTACCTGAGCTCGGGGATGAACGTCATGCAAGGAGTGGTTTCCACCACATACATGGAACAGGAGAGCACTTCTTTCCAGACACAGGGTACGGTTCGTACAGCGGACGGAAGGGAGATAAACTTCGGACTGGAGCTTACGATGAGCCGGAGTTTCATGGAGACGACACAGTTTTCGTATGAGACGGCCTATCAGAATGCACAATTCTGTGATCCGCTCGTGATCAATCTGGACAATGAGATCGCGGAGGTGTCAGACCAGAAGTTCCGGTTTGATATTGACGGAGACGGTATTCTGGACAGTATATCGCAGTTGAATGCGGGCAGCGGCTATCTTGCACTTGACAAGAACGGTGACGGCGTCATCAATGATGGGAAAGAGCTGTTTGGAACAGGCTCCGGTGACGGCTTTAAAGATCTGTCGGATTATGATTCCGATGGAAACGGATGG
This sequence comes from Lachnospiraceae bacterium, assembly GCA_022779165.1. Classification (GTDB taxonomy): domain Bacteria; phylum Bacillota; class Clostridia; order Lachnospirales; family Lachnospiraceae; genus VSOB01. The sequence continues at coordinate 246 of JALFTO010000186.1, read as the reverse complement.
ATCGATGAGAATGATGAGATCTGGGACAAGCTGCTCATCTGGACGAAGGATGAGAATGGCAAAGACCGACTGTATCATCTCTCCGAAAAGGGAGTCGGTGCGATCTGCCTGCAGAACCGCGCAACGGAATTTGCCCTGAAGTCTCTTCAGACAAACCGCACGAATGCGGTGATCCGCAGTACGGGTATCTTCCTGTATGAGAACGGGACAGCAGGCACGGTCCAGCATCTGGACCTGGCGAAATAG
>JALFTO010000162.1 GCA_022779165.1 Lachnospiraceae bacterium | reverse complement strand
AGATTGACTTTTGCAGAGTTTCCCTGACCGCTCAATCTCCTGCTGCGCCAAAATACCCATGATAAAGATCCGCACCTTCTCAATGATACTTTCATCATGGATACTCTCGATATTTTTCTTTAATTCTCTCTGTGCTTTTGTCAATCTTATCTCTCTCCAGCATTGTTTATAGCAACATTTTATGTTGTTTATAGCAATTTGTCAATATATGGGATATCTTGCGCTATTTAAGGAATTCAAGATAAAATAGAGATGTGGCATTAGATGCGTCCGTTGACATAGGCAACATTGTTTGCTATATTATTGTCAACATTTTTCAAAGAGGTAACAGCATTGATTTCAGAACGGTTAAAAGTATTACTGAATGAATTAAAAATATCCCAGCGCCAGTTTGCACACAAGATTAACCTGGATCCAGGATACTTCTCAAAAATCCTGCACGGAAAGGTAACTCCCCCGCAGAGGATTCTTCTTCTGATTGAAAATGTGTTTCATGTTAGTAAACAATGGCTGGAGGAAGGCAAAGGCAATATTTTCACCACACAGGATGTCTCCTGCACCAAGAATCAGGTTCTCGATTCCATCAACTCCCTGACCGATGAACAGGTGTACGCCGTCTCAGCTTTTATCAGATATCTGACAGAGGATAACTCCAAATAGATTTTTGCCTTTTCAATGATTGTCAAATGCCCATTACTTCATTGCCAGGTGAAAAACTGCCGGATCGTTATGACCCGACAGTTTCTGTAAGTCCTTATTCAGATATAATCCCGCAGCATTTCAAACACACACTCCCTGATCCGGGCAGCTGTTTTCCTTGCCTTTGCAGTGTTCAAGCCTATCTTTTTTGCCACTGCCAGGATGTCATCCATTCCGGGATCTGTGCCGTTACCATTCACCGTCGTGGCATGCTCCCCTCCGATCGAATTCGAATAAGTAAGGTCATAGGCTGGTGACAGTGTCCATCTCTTTTCTTCTTCCCGATATAGATAAGTAAAGTTTTTAGAGTGATCATCCCTGTTATGCGCAAATACATTAAAGCACATCAACCGGTAAAGCTTTTCGCACTCACTCATATCTTTTGTGAGCTGAAGAGTCAGTTTCATAAGAATATCATAATCAAGATTCGGTATCCTGTGGGAAGTCTCAAGCAGTCCCGCAACAGATACCATGTGAACCTTCCCCTCTTCCCCTTCTCCTCTTCTGTCAAAGCGGCGTGTTCCAAAATACCCTTTTGTCTTTTCAGAAGGAAACAGTCTTACCTCTTCCATCTCAAGACCGCATTCCCTGGCACAGAGCGCATAATCATATTCCTGTTTTCCGATATTCCCACCGTCATCCGATGAAGGAAATTTAATCATCCAGTCAACGCCGTCTACGCGTGTAAGGATCTTCGGCCTTGCCCCTCCGGAAGATCCTCCCATTGCAAACAGATAGTCCAGATTGTCATTCGATTCCGTATTCAGAATCCGCTCACATTCCCCGGCAATCTCATCCAGCGTCATCTCATCATGCATTTTCCCCATCGCAATGACCGGTCGATAGGTCAGTGCTCCCATACCGGAGGCGCCGACAATTGCGAGCCGCTCCAGACTTCCGATCACATGCGGATCGAGGCCGTTCTTTCTCATAAGCCTGTCAACCAACAGTCGTCCCCAGCCATCGGGAAGGCTGTCCGCAAACACCCCAAAAAGCCCTTCAAACGGATCTATCTCAGGCATGAATACCTTTTTTTGAAACGGCAGAGAAAACGGACTGATCGAAAATCCATCCTTTAACCAGTCAGTGCTATACTCAAATGCCGCCAGACGATTCCGGAATAGCGCCATCGTCCCGACATGCCTGTCATGATAATAAACATCCAGCTTATTTAGTCTGTCCATTTATTACCTCCTCAATGGAACCAAACGGCACCTCACTGAACAAAGCCTCCAGCTCTTCCTCCACCTCAAGAGCAATCGCAAGCTTTGTAAAAGACTGAAGGGAAATCTCTCCGCTCTGTTCAAACCGCTTTAAGGAACCAAGGCTTACGCCTGATCTTGCAGCAAGGTCTTTTTGCGAGATTTTCTTTCTCTTTCTAAGCTGTACCATTCGATTCGCAATACCGGTATTTATTTCTTTCCAAGTCTTTCGAAACAAATTGATCATGCTAATATTTTAGCCCATTTTTAAGATTTTAGCAATAAAGAATCATATTTTAGCCATTTCTTTTGTCAGGCCTATCTTGCCCCCAGGCTATAGCACACATAAACGTCCTTATCGTTATCAATGTTGCCCGGGCAATTTGCCGTCTTATACCGGACCTCTGCATCAACAAAGGAAAACTGATATGTATTGTATCTGGTGTCGTAGTCAACAGATATCCGAACAGATTGTTTTTCAACAGAAGCAATGTCATTTACCTTTGTTTTCAGAGTATTGTACACCGGCTGCTCATCCGTACTCGTAAAATGATAACGGATCGTCCAGTCATTTACCTTGGTTGGTTCCATAGTATAGTGGTCAAAATCCGGATTGATCCCTCCCTGAACCAGGATCCCCATCATAAGATCAAAGGCGTTGGAATATTTTCTGTAATCAATCCCATAAGTTGCATTAAAATCCAGTTTTGTTTCATTCGTTCCGATATATCCATGCCTGTCCACCGCACTGGAGCCTCCCTTCGGCACCAGCGCATAGGAAGAAATGTACTCAAGCCATTGTCTCCAGTCATCCCTGTCGGCAAACAGAAGTACATTATTGTCAATCGCACTTACTCTGGATACACTTAATCTCTTCTTCTCAATCCAGTTTTGTCTGGCGGCTGCCAGAATAGGATCCGTAAACACGTAAGAAGCATACGGATCGTATGTTACAACTGCCGGAGCAGGAATCTGACCTGCAACATTTTCCGCTGCAGGCGCTGCAGCAGGCGTCTGAACAGGCTCTTCTGCACAAACCGTCATGCTCATACTCATTCCCAAAATCAATCCCATTGCCGATACTATTAGTTTTCTTCTCATACTGTCTTCCCCCATCTATCGTTTTGTCTTTGGTTTACTTCCATTCCAGTTCAACCGGACAGTGATCGGATCCCGTAATATCCGTATGAATCTTCGCACCGGTTATTCTTTCCTTAAAGTCCTCGGAAACAATAAAATAGTCAATACGCCATCCGGCATTCTTTTCACGCGCCTTGAACCGGTAGGACCACCAGGAATAGATTCCTTCCTGATCCGGATAAAAATGCCGGAAGGTATCCACGAATCCGGCTTCCAGAAGCTGTGTCATTTTATTTCTCTCTTCATCCGTAAATCCCGCGTTGTGATGATTCGTCTTCGGATTTTTCAGATCAATCTCC
>JALFTO010000161.1 GCA_022779165.1 Lachnospiraceae bacterium | reverse complement strand
TCATTACTACCACGTCAGGTAACTATTCATTGGTAGAAGATAATATTGGTAAATATCTTCTTGTGGATACCGATGCTGCAGCATTATGTTTTAAGATTGATCTTACAAGTTATAAAAAAATAATTTTATCATGTAGATCTGATTCAAAGAATAACCAGTTTAATGCTGGTATATATTCGTATCTACCTAACGGTGCACTTGGTAATGTTGCAAATTGCGGGAGTTGCCTTGATGTATCTGCATATACTGGAGAATATTATGTTTGTATAAGTTATACTGGTTTAGTTCGTGTATATGACATTATTGGGGTTTAGATATAACATAAGTAATTAGTGTTTGCAACCTAATCAGCAGACACTAATTATTATGGATATAGAATGAGCAACACAGGTATTATTGCCCCATCCCCACTATTCCAAACAATTTTAATAATATCTCCCTTTGAAACTGCAAAAGTTTTAACTGCGTATGAATTAACAGAAACGCTATATGAATGAACTATTGTATCATTAACATAAATTTCCCAATCTCCATAGGTTCCTTCAGTCCAGCGCGTTTGTAACGAATATACCAGCACGGGGCCATCATTTGTTGCATTGTAAGTAGTTGTAAAACGATATTCCTGTATTGGCCCACGTCCAGATATATTAAATTCTCCAAAATCCATCATTTTACCCAATTTTTTTAACCCTGTATCAGCACCTCGATTTTCGATATAGAAATTACCGTCCTGGTACACCAAATTGTTTCCTCCTAAATTTTTATCTAGTGGGAAGTAAGAGCGTGGGAAGATAAGAAACTGAATAATCAAAGAGCCATAGAGCCGGATATCTCAAATGAGGTGCCGGCTCTTGTTATAAGAAAAAAGAAAGGAAGGTTGAGAAGATGATTAAACCTGTTGATTACAAACAGAATGACAGCAGATGGGGCGGATTGTCATACGCAGTAGACGGCGAACGTAGCACGATTAAGAGTGCCGGATGCGGCCCTACATCTCTTGCGGACGTGCTGGCGGCAATCGTGAGCCCGTACATTGATCCTGTGACGCTTGCAGCATGGGCAAGAGGACACAATTATAAGGTGAAAAATAGCGGAACGAGTTACAGCTTTTTCACGCCATGCGCGGCGGCATACGGAGTTACCGTGCGTAGGCTTAACACATCGAATGTATACGGAAAATCTTCTGATTCCGTCCATAATCATGCTCTGGCAGAACTCCAGAAGGGTAACTGGCTGATTGCCTGCATGGGAAAGGGAAATTGGACAAGCTCCGGGCATTACATTGTTGTTTATGGATATGAGGACGGATATGTCTACATCAACGATCCTGCCAGCGCAAAGGCAACAAGGGCAAAGAATACGTGGGATCTGTTTAAGAGCCAGGTCAAATATTACTGGGCTGTCGATGTGCCGGAGACTGTGAAGAAAAACGGGATTGTAAAGGATGGAGAATACCGGCATGAGGATTTTGTCCGTGAAGTGCAGTTTTGCACAGGTGCAACGCCGGACGGAAAGCCGGGATCGGAAACATTAGGCAAGACTGTTACGGTAAGCAGGACGAAAAACCGCACACACTTTGTGGTGATGCCACTCCAGAAGCTGTTCAAGAAACATGGAGGTTATTTCGGTACTGTTGACAAGATTGCCGGAAAACTGTTTGAGGCGGCGGTCAATAGTTATCAGAATGAACTATTACAGTATGAAAAGCAGGACGGTGAGATTACTGCAAAGGGCAGGATGTGGAGATATCTGCTTGGAATGTGATACTGATAGAAAGGACGTGAGGTCATATGAAAAAATAAATGTTTATATCTCTATATTATATAAAAGAAAAATCACATATACATAAAAAATAATGAAAGGAAATTTATCTTATGAAAAAAATCAGATTTTCAGACAACACGGAACTTGAGATCTATAACATTTCCTGTTCCGGTAACACACTCACTGTGGAAGTATTGAACGGTAATTCCACGGATCTTGAGACACTTTTTAAGGATTCGGACAACCTTGCAGTCATTCAGTATTATGTCGGCACAGAACTCGTAAAAGGATATGCCGGGTATACGCGACTGAATGAGTACAAGAAGTGCATGGATCAGACAATCAGCACTGATTACAGCACACCGGATTCTTCCACTGAAAGCGGATTCGCAGAGGAGAAAGCGGATATTTCCGTGATTACGCTGATTAAACCTGAAAAGATTGAGGCTGTGGCAGACAAGACGGAGCAGAATGCGGCAGACATCGCATATCTTGCAATGGAAAGCGGGGTGGATTTGTAATGGCGGCAAAGAAAGCAGTAGAGCATTCAAAGAACTTCCAGAAGGTCAAGGATTATTATGACCGCGGATTATGGTCAATCGACCGTGTGTATAATGCGGTAGGAAAATGGATTACGGAAGCAGAGTATTATGAGATTACAGGACTTACATATCCTGAAAAGTAGAGCCTTGAGCCGATAGAGATTAGATTCTTTATCGGCTCTTATCATTTTTCGAGGAGGAAACAAAACGTGCTTGAATGTATCAAGGAAAACTGGCAGATCGTTACAACATTAGTGGCGGCACTTGCATATATGTATCGCCAGATCGTTGCCACAAGAAAGGGTATCAGGGCACTTCTTAGAGCGGATTTAATCAGGCTCTACAACAAGTATCATGATGACTTGGGATATTGCCCTGTATATGTCAAACAGTCACTGGAGGACGAATACCAACAGTACCATGCCTTAAAAGGGAATGGTGTTGGTACAAACTTATACAACGCTTTAATGGCTCTGCCGACAGAGCCGCAAGAAAAGAAGGAGGATTAAGATCATGAGAAACAAAGAGTATTGGATTGAATGGACAAAGGCAGCAGGCGTGAGGGCAATCAAGACGGTTGCTCAGACGGCGATCGCAACAATCGGGACAAGTGCGGTCATTGGTGATGTTAACTGGATGATGGTAGGAAGTGCATCCGCACTGGCGGGCATTTTATCTATCTTAACGAGCATTGCCGGACTTCCTGAGATGGAGGGAAAGTAATATGTCAAAAATCGTATTGTATGAAGGACCTGATCTGTCCTATCATAACGGGACAGTCAATATCAAGCAGATCAGAGATGCAGGGTACAAACGGATCGGCTTGCGTGCCGGATACGGAAAGAACAATGTCGACCAGAAATATGTCAGCAACGCGGAGGCGTGCCGTAACCTGTTGGTAAGCGTAATCCTATATTGGTTTTCTTACGCTTATACCGTAGAGATGGCAATCGCAGAAGCAGAATATGCGATAGCGCAGGCAGCGAAGTATTGGGTTATCTGCCCGATTGCATTCGATTTTGAGTATGACTCTGTCAACTATGCAAGAAAGAACGGAGTGGCCATCACGAAGATATTGGCTACTGATATGGCCATTGCATTCCTGAAAACTGTCAAAAAAGCAGGGCAGATCCCTGTCATTTATACAAACCGTGACTATCTCCGCAATTACTTTGACATGGATCGGATCGTCGCGGAGCTTGGAGAGGTGTATGTATGGTATGCGAGATACACGTCAAAATTATCAGAGTCAGAGATTGACATGACGGATATCTGGCAGTATACATCATCCGGAAAGATCCCGGGAGTATCCGGGAAGGTGGATCTCAACAGGTTTTACAAGAATCTGACGTGCGTTCCAATTCCTTCTGATTGCAAGGAAGATACTTGTAACATCAATATCCAGGACTTCCAGCGCGCCGCGAATGCGGATGGATACCGTGATCAGAACGGCAATCCTCTTGTTGAGGACGGGAAAGATGGTCCCAAGACGCAGTATGTACGCAGGCAGATAAACCTTAAGGCAAAGCGTGTAGGAATATTATGGAGGACAGGCTCCACGGGCTCGGTCGTGGAATGGTGGCAGAGGCGTTGTAACGAGATCCTCGGATATTCGCAGAAAGTGGACGGATTGTACGGCAAGACGGCCAGAGCAGAAACGATTGAGCTGCAGAAAAAATTGAATCTTTCGGCAGATGGAATTGCAGGATACAACAGCCTGCAGTCGGTGTTCTACAATTAAAACGGATCCCCGGTGTAAAAGCCGGGGATTTTTTCATTTACATATTCCATTTCTTTTCATTATCATATATAATTAAATAGACACATCTAACATATCTATCACGCATATCTGAAAGGAGCCTGTCTTATGGAATTCTGTATCGTTTATTTTGAATCCCAACTTGCATATCTTATGTATCGATGCCTGATCGACAAATACCATGTTAAAATACATCCGTGCTACGGGATGCTGATTACGGAGAAGATGATGGCTGACGCGCTCAGGAGGGTGTAATGATTTCTCTTAAAAATGATTATTCTACTTTGTTAACAAACGAAAATGGTGTAGTAACTTTAGTATTACTACGGTGAAGTCTGCCTGACCGCCGGAGAAGGCTGCCGCCGTGGATCCGAAATCGATACTCTGGTCGATTGACAGATCCGTTGAGGGATCGATGTTATTTTTTTTCAGAATGTACTCAAACACCATCTCCGGCATACCTCCGGCTCTGCCGCCAAGCACTTCTTTTCCTTTCAGCATATCCCATGTAAAATCAGAGACCGGCTCTCTGGATACCAGGAAATTCCCGGCACGCTGCGTCAGCTGGGCAAAGTTTACCACAGGGTCATCAGTTCCGCCGAGATACGTGTAGATGGATGCCTCCGAACCCATGAAGCCGACATCCGCATCGCCGGAGAGCACGGCAGTCATCGTCTTATCTGCACCGAATCCCGTGACGAGCGTCACATCCAGACCTTCCTCCTCAAAATATCCTTCTTCGATGGCAACATACATCGGCGCGTAGAAGATGCTGTGGGCAACTTCATTCAGCACAAGCGTTTCGCCGCCTTTTTTGGCACCTGCATCGCCGCCTGTTGTCTGACCGGCAGAGCCGCAGCCTGTCAGTGACAATGTGAGCAGGATGGCGGGAAGAGTCAATGCGGCGATTTTTCTGTAAATGTTCGCATGTAATCTCATGATTGTAAGATACCTCCCGATTTCATATGATGAATTATCCTATGCACCCGGCATGTACGCCGTGATTTCGGCAGTGCGCATGCTTGCGAGGGAAGCGTCTATACTTTATACTAATAAAAAAGCATGTCAAAGAATTGAGGATAATCAAAAGATGGACAGACAGATCAGGCTTCCGGAAGTATTTGAACACAAAATGCAGAAGCTTCTGGGAGAAGAATATGAACTTTTTTGTAAAAGCTATGAGAATGAGCGGGTCTATGGGCTTCGGTATAATCCGTTAAAATGGTCGGAAGAAGAGTTTTTGCAAAAGGTTCCTTTTACGCTTCAAAAGATTCCTTGGGCGGCGGAAGGGTATTATTATGATGATGCGCAGAGACCGGGGCAGCATCCGCTCCACGAAGCGGGAGGGTATTACATTCAGGAGCCGAGCGCGATGGCGGTGGCGGATATCCTGAAGGTATCACCGGGCGACAGGGTACTGGATCTGTGCGCTGCGCCCGGTGGAAAGAGCACGCAGCTTGCGGGGCATATGAGAGGGCAGGGGCTGCTCGTTTCCAATGAGATCCATCCTGCCAGGGCAAAGATTCTGTCCCAGAATATTGAGCGCATGGGGATCCGAAACGGTGTTGTGACTAACGAAACACCGGAACGGCTTGCCGCCTTTTTCCCTGAGTACTTCACGCATATTCTGGTTGATGCCCCCTGCTCCGGAGAGGGAATGTTCCGAAAGGAGGAGGCTGCGATTACAGAGTGGAGCATCGAGAATGTGGAACGTTGCGCACAGAGGCAACGTGATATTCTGCATCAGGCTGCACTTATGCTGCAAAGAGGCGGAACACTCGTATATTCCACTTGTACGTTTGCACCGGAGGAGAATGAGCAGAGCATCGTGGAGTTTTTGAAAGAGCATCCGGATTTCTATATCGAAGCGATTGACAGCAAGCCTGGATTCTCGCAGGGAAGACCCGAGTGGGCGGGTGAGGGAGAGAATTCCGTTCTGACGGGGACAGTCAGACTCTGGCCACATGTGACTGCCGCACAGGGAGTGCCGGGAGAAGGGCATTTTGTCGCCAGACTGCGGCGGGAGGAATCGCCGGAAGACAGAGGAATGTCAGATCGGGGAGGATCCGCCACAAAGAGTCGGAAGACGTCCGGTATGACAGGAGCATTATCCAAAGGCCAGCTCGCGGACTGGGATCAGTTTGCGGCGGAGAACTTAAAGATGAAACCTCAGGGAACTCCCTGCCTGTTTGGCAGTATCCTGTACCTGATTCCGGAGGGCATGATCGATATGAAAGGAATGAAGGTGCTGCGGCCGGGACTTTGCCTCGGGGAAAACAAGAAAGGGCGTTTCGAGCCGTCACATGCGCTTGCACTGGCACTTCATCCCGAGGAGGCGGTTCTGTGTTATGAACTTTCCGATCAGGAGGCGAAAGAGTATCTGAGAGGGGCGGCTTTTCCGAGTCCTCTTGATAAGGGATGGGTGCTGATGACATACAGAGGATGCTCACTGGGCTTTGCCAAATCGGCGGGAGGGATGTTAAAGAATCATTATCCCAAAGGGTTGCGCAGGTAGGCATCGGACGATCCGGACAGTTTTTGTCGATGGATTCATGTGGACTATTTGTAAGAAAAGAGAAAAGTTCGTTGAATGATGGGAGAAAAATTGGTAAAATAGGATAAAGAGGTTGTTCTTTTTTATCGTGATGGGGTACATAGCAAAAAGGGGATTACGCATATGGGAGAAAAGAAGATAATATTGATAATTGATGCCAAAAACGAAGATCGAAGTATCCTGATGCAGATCGGGAAGAAACATCCCGAGTATTATTTCCTGGAAGCTGATACTGTGGGCAGGGCACTGGATCTGCTGGAGTCGGGGAAAAAGCCGGATCTGATCCTGCTTGACATCGTCTCTCCGAATCTGGACGGGCTTCGTCTACTGAATTTCTTCAAAAAAAATGAGCGGTTCCGCAATGTGCCGGTATTGGCGGGAACACTGCCCGGGGCTGCGGAGGTCAGCAGGAAGGCGGCCAAACTCGGTGTGGCGGATTTCCTGATGAAGCCGTATGA
>JALFTO010000152.1 GCA_022779165.1 Lachnospiraceae bacterium | reverse complement strand
GTATAAAATAAGCGTTATAATGCAGGCGGGGCTGTTCAGACAGCCCCGCTGTTTTGCGGTACTTGCAATCAAAACATAGCAGGAGAATACATTCGAGAAGTGTTTTAGTATCAGCCGTTTTCGAGAAAGATGATGAACAGGCAGATGCGAGTTCCGCAGACGCCCTGCTATCAAACATCGTCTTTCCGAAAACGATGCTGATACTTAACACTTTGAGAGTATTCCACTGCTATGTTTTGATTGCAATTTTCATGCTAAAAGCGGGGCCATCTGAACAACCCCGCCTGCGTTATAGCGATTATGTTTATTCTCCGTGAATTTCGTTGAGTTCGTACGGCGTTTCCTGATATACGTAGTAGTTCAGCCAGTTCGTATACAGGTTGTTGCAGTGAGCACGCCACTGCAGGCTCGGACGGATGGTGCAGTCATCGTTGGTGTAGTAATTCTCGGGAATCTTGATGTCAAGTCCCTTGTTCTTATCCCGGATGTATTCATTATGCAAGGTAACACGGTCATATTCCGGATGCCCCATGACAAATACCTGCCGACCATCTTTGGTCATGCACAGATAGACACCGGCTTTGTCAGACTCGGCAAGCACGATCAGATCCTTGCATGCGTGGATTTCTTCGTTGGAAACTGCGGTATGTCTGCTGTGAGGCGCCATAAAGATGTCGTCAAAGCCTCTCACGAGCGGGATCTTGCGGTTCATGACGCGGTGTTCAAACAGACCGAACAGTTTCTCGGGAAGAAGATATTTTTTCATTCCGAAATGATAGTACAGACCGGCCTGCGCACCCCAGCAGATATGGAAGGTGGAGAATACATGTGTTTTGGTCCATTCCATGATCTCACAGAGTTCCTGCCAATAGTCAACCTCCTCGAAGGGAAGGTGTTCCACGGGAGCACCGGTGATGATCATACCGTCATATTTATTCTCTTTCAGTTCATCAAACGTATTGTAGAACCGGTTCAGATGGTTCGCCGATGTGTTCAGCGAGACATGGCTGTTCATTTTCATAAAAGTGATGTCAATCTGAAGCGGTGTGTTGGACAATGCACGGAGAAGCTGCAATTCTGTATCCTCTTTGATGGGCATCAGATTCAGGATACAGATCTGAAGAGGACGGATCGACTGATGGATCGCCCTGTTTTCGTCCATCACAAATATATTTTCATTCTCAAGAATTTCCTTTGCGGGAAGATTGTTCTGTACTTTAATAGGCATAATGCATGAACTCCTTTGCTCGTTATCCTAATGAATTGTATCATATTCCGGGTTTTTAAACAATATCCCGAACACGAGAGATATTGACTTATTCGGAATTGATGTTATACTGATTGACAATCCTGTGTGAAAAATGTTATAATTCCTACTAAATAAATGGGAATTATATAGAGACGGAGGCGGGAGAGAGAAATGGGATACAGAATTGATACAAAGTGTATTCATGGAGAGCAAGGCGTAGTGGGAAATCACTCTTATGGAGCGGTAAGTCTTCCGATTTATCAGACAGCAACCTTTGCGCATCCGAGAATCGGAGAATCGACAGGATATGATTATTCCAGGCAGAGCAATCCGACCAGAACGGAATTGGAGGAAACGATGTCGGCGCTGGAGGGGGCGGCAGATACTGTGGCGTGTTCCAGCGGTATGGCGGCGATCGGCCTCTGCATGGAGCTTTTGGAGCAGGGAAGTCATGTGATCTGCTCTGAGGATCTGTACGGAGGATCCGTGCGGATGTTTCAGGCGATCGGTGAGCAGCGGGGAATTACGTTTTCCTATGTGGACACTTCGGATGCAGATCAGGTGGAGCAGTCAGTCAGGGAGAATACGAGCGCTCTCTATATAGAGACACCGAGCAATCCGACGATGAAGGTGACTGACTTCTTTCAGATGAAGGAGATTGCAAATCGCCATAATCTTGTGCTGATTGCGGATAATACTTTTCTGACGCCGTATTTTCAGAATCCATTGGCTTTGGGAGCGGATATTGTAATACATAGTGGGACGAAATATCTCGGTGGACACAATGATACGCTGGCAGGTTTTTTATGTGTAAACAGTCCGGAATTAGCTGAAAAAGTGAGATTTTTGTATAAAACCGTCGGATGCAGTCTTTCACCGTTTGACAGCTTTTTGACGGTCAGAGGCATCAAAACACTTGCGGTCAGGGTGGAAAAACAGCAGGAAAATGCAATTTTTCTTGCAAAATGGCTGAAATCACAGAAAAAAGTGAAGGAAGTGTATTATGTCGGTCTTCCGGATCACCCGGGCTATGAGGTAAACAAAAGGCAGGCAAGAGGCTTTGGCAGCATGATCTCATTTAGGACGGACAGTGAGCAGACGGCACGGCAGGTGCTTAAACGCGTGAAACTGATCTCGTATGCGGAGAGCCTCGGCGGTGTGGAATCGCTGATCACGTATCCGATGCTGCAGATACACGGAGATCTGGCACCTGAGGTGAGACAACATCTCGGTATCACGGAAGATTTTCTGCGTATGTCGGTAGGGATTGAGAATGTGCAGGATCTGGCCGCTGATCTGGAACAGGCGTTTGCGTGAGAATATCATATAAGAAAGGTGGAGCGATCCAATGAACTTTGATTTTGACCGGGTTACGGAAAGAAAAGGGACAAACAGTTTGAAGTATGATTTTGCGAAGGAGAGGGGAAAGGCCGAAGATGTGCTCCCGCTGTGGGTGGCTGATATGGATTTTCCGGCGGCTCCCTGTATCCTCGAGCGACTGGAAAAGGCGGTAAAGCATGGTATCTTCGGATATACGGAAAGTAAAGAGGACTATTTTGCGGCAGTATCGGGATGGTATCGGGAACGTTTCGGCTGGGAGCCAAAGGCAAGCTGGCTTGTCAAGACGCCGGGTGTTGTCTTTGCGATCGCCATGGCGATCAGGGCCTTTACCGCAGAAGGAGATGCGGTGCTGATTCAGCAGCCGGTCTATTATCCTTTCGGACAGACCATCAAGGCAAACAACAGGAAACTTGTCAATAGTCCGTTAAAGCTGGTGGACGGTAAATATGAGATGGATTTTGAGGATCTGGAGCAAAAGATCATCACGGAACATGTGAAGCTGTTTGTGCTGTGCAGTCCGCACAATCCGGTGGGACGCGTATGGACGGAGGAAGAGCTTCGCAGGGTGGGGGATATCTGTCTGAAGTACCATGTGCTGATCGTTGCGGATGAGATCCACAGTGATTTCGTGTATGAAGGCCATAAGCATCATATCTTTGCGAGCCTGGGTGAGAAATATGCGGACAATGCGATTATCTGCACGGCTCCGAGCAAGACGTTTAATCTGGCAGGGCTTCAGAACTCCAATATTTTTATTCCGAATGCGAACATCAGGAAGCAGTTTAATCGTCAGATCGATGCAACAGGCTATTGTGAAGTGAATGCCATGGGTCTTTTTTCGTGTCAGGCGGCCTATGAGGGCGGTGCGCAGTGGCTGGATGAATTGAAAGTGTATCTGAAGGGAAATCTCGATTATATCAGAGAATTCCTGAAGGAGAGGCTGCCGGAAATCAAACTGGTGGAGCCGGAGGGGACCTATCTTGTCTGGCTTGATTTCAGAGAACTTGGACTGACAGAAGCACAGTTGGAAGAACTTGTTGTAGAGAAAGCGAAATTGTGGCTGGATTCCGGTACAATGTTTGGACCGGAGGGAGAAGGATTCGAACGAGTGAATATCACCTGTCCCAGAAGCGTTTTGAAACAGGCACTGGAGCAGTTAGAGAGCGCGGTGCACGCCTGATGACAGAGATTAGGCAAGGTGTTAGCCATTTTTGTATATAGAGACATGAAAAAAGGAAAGCCATTTGAAAGGCTTTCCTTTTTTGCATCGGAGTGACAAGATTCGAACTTGCGGCCTCCGCCTCCCTAAGACGGCGCTCTAACCAAACTGAGCCACACCCCGATTGGAAGTTGTGATAAATATCAGTTATTTGTCACAACTCTGATATTATACCCTGGATTCGAATAAAAATCAAGGTTTTTTTTGAATTATTTTAGGAAAAGAACAAATCTTTATACCATTGTACAGAAGTGATGTATGCATCATACACAGCATCCGTCGTCTGGTTCATGACGATCACCTGGCGGGAGATCTCCTGCCAGTCGGCATTTTCATAGGCGAGCAGGAACTTATAGACCGGTGCGAGGTCACCCTTCTGATATACAAGGGCATCTGTGATCTCCTGCGACAGATTGACCTTCTGCAATGCTTCTTCGAGCGGAAGATTCAGGATCAGATCCAGCACAGAGAACAGTCCGGTCAGAAACAACTCGGATGATTTCACGGCAAGACCGAAGATGGGCGCTAACTGTTCCATGAATTTTGCACGGAGCAGGGAGAGCCTTGTGATCTCGTTCGGCTTATCGGTACAGAGCTCTTTTGTTACTGCGGTATTGATCCATTTCTTTAATTCTTTCTGCCCAAGCATCGCCGCAGCATGGCGGATCGAGGTGATCTCAGAATTGATGGAAATGTGATTCACCATATCCAGAAGGGAAACCACCATGGCGGTGTCCCGGCTGATGATATCGGCTGCCTCGGTAAGTTCGAAATCGTTGTCGTTCACCGTATTCAGCAGTTCAAGATAATTTGCCTTCAGAGGGGAGACTTCCGTTTCACCGTTGTTGATGGGGAGTCGGTAGAATGAACCCTCAAACAGAACAAAACTGGGGTCTTCGCGCAGAGTCTCAAAGTCAGACTGTTTATCAATGTTTCCTGCACAGATCTTAATGTTGGGATGCAGGTGGCCGAAGTAGATCTTTGCCTTTCTGACATCAATCTTCTTCGTATCAAGAAGGATATAGTCCATCAGGGACAACAGTTCTCTGTTCGCCTCAAATTCCATTACGGGAAGCTTGCGGATCGCAAGCTTATAACCGTAGGATTTCACTTCTTTCAGCCTGTCCAGATAGAGCGTGTCATTTGCGATCGCCTGGTCGAATAACAGGGTAAGCCTGTTTCGCATAGGATCGTCCGGAGAAAAGACATCTGAAAAGATAGCGATATTGCCTACGGGGACAAATACATCCGAATCGGGAGAGAGGGTGTCAATGCCGATGGATTTGATGACATCAAGCCCGTCCACGCTGGCGGCACCGTCATTTTTCCTTGAACCGAGCAAAGAGGGTTGCAGCAAAAGATTATGCTTTTGGGAAAAAAGTGAGTAGGCGCGAACTTTCATGTCTTTGTCAAAAAAAGGTATTAAAGTTGCAAGCATGGTGTTCCCTCCCTTTGAGTTACATTTAATATGCACTTATTATAACATATGTTCTATTTTTTTGACAGAGAATTCTGCTGTTTTTTCAGGTTTTTATGGGCGGTCGAAAGCATCAGCTTAATGCGGTTGAGCTGGTTGACTTCGCTGGCACCCGGATCGTAATCAATAGCAACGATGTTGGACAGCGGATACTGTCTGCGCAGCTCTTTTATGACACCTTTTCCCACTACGTGGTTGGGCAGACAACCAAAGGGCTGCGTGCACACAATGTTGTTTGTGCCACCGTGGATCAACTCTAACATCTCACCGGTGAGAAACCATCCTTCGCCGGTCTGGTTGCCGATCGAGACGATGGATTTTGCATATTTCACCAGATCGTAAATGTTGGCGGCCGGTGTAAAGTGCCTGCTCTTTTTAAATGCTTTTGTGGCAGGCGTTCTCATGAAGGTCAGGGCACGGATGCCGAGACGGGAGAGCATGGCTGCCTTTTTGCTGGTGCCGAGCTGATCTGCCTTGTAAATCTGGTTGTAGAAGCAGTACAGCATGAAATCGAGCAGATCGGGAACAACTGCCTCCGCACCTTCCGATTCCAGAAGATCGACCAGATAGTTGTTTGCCGCCGGCAGGAACTTGACCAGGATCTCGCCCACGACGCCTACGCGCGGTTTGGCAATATCGTTGATCGGCAGCGCATCAAAGTCTGCAATCATATCGCGGCAGATCCGGCCGAAACGGAAGTAACCGGGGTGTCTGGAGGAAACGAATTCCTTACACACTTTGGCCCATTTGCGGTGCAGGGCATTGGCGCTTCCCGGTTCTTTCTCATAGGGACGCATACGGTACAGGCAGCGCATGATGACATCACCGAGCAGTGCGGCATAAGCCGCCCGCATCAGCAGTTCTGTGTTCATATGGAATCCCGGATTGCTCTCGATGCCGGCCAGATTCAAAGAGATCACGGGGATCTGCTCCATTCCGGCTTTCCCCAGGGCGCGGCGGATAAAGCCGACATAGTTGGTCGCACGGCATCCACCTCCGGTCTGGGACATGATGACCGCAACCTTATTCAGATCATATTTTCCCGACTGCAGTGCTTCCATGATCTGGCCGACAACCATCAGAGACGGATAGCACGCATCGTTGTTGACATATTTGAGTCCGACATCCACGGAGTGTCTGTTGTCGTTTGACAGTACCTCCAGATGATAACCGCAGGCGGAAATCGCCGCTTCCAGGATTTCGAAATGAATGGGAGACATCTGAGGGCAGAGGATCGTGTAATCCTTTCGCATCTCCTCGGTGAAAGCGACTTTTTGGATCGAGGTCGGATGAATCTGACGGGTCTGTCCTTTACTTTTCTTCACACGCAGCGCGGAGAGCAGGGAACGCACACGGATCCTTGCCGCACCGAGATTGTTGACCTCATCGATCTTCAGGCAGGTATAGATCTTGCCGGAACCGGACAGAATATCGTTTACCTGATCCGTAGTGACAGCATCAAGACCGCAGCCGAACGAATTTAACTGAATCAGATCCAGATTATCCACAGTGCGTACGTACGAGGCCGCCGCATACAGTCTGGAATGATACATCCACTGGTCGGATACGATCAGCGGGCGTTCCGGCTTGGCGAGATGGCTGACGGAATCTTCCGTGAGCACAGCAATGTCATAGCCGGTAATCAGTTCGGGAATGCCATGGTTGATCTCGGGATCAATGTGATACGGTCTGCCGGCGAGCACGATGCCGTGCTTGCCCGTCTCATTTAGATATTGTATGGTCTCCTCGCCTTTTTTGCGCATATCCTCACGCGCATGCCCGAGTTCTTTCCATGCTTCATTTACCGCATCCCTAAGCTCCGCATCCGGGATCTCGGGGAAGGCATCCGCCAGTCCGTGCGTGATCGTCTCGGGACTTGAGAAGGAGAGAAACGGGTTGCGGAAATCGACGCTGCCCTGACGGATCTCGTCGATGTTATTTTTGATATTTTCCGAGTAAGAGGTGACGATCGGACAGTTGTAGTGATTGTTTGCATCCTCAAACTCGTTGCGCTCATAAAAGAGAGCGGGATAGAAGATAAAAGGAACCTTCTGTTTAAGCAGCCAGGTCACGTGACCGTGTGCAAGCTTGGCGGGATAACATTCCGATTCACTGGGAATGGATTCGATGCCAAGCTCATAGATCTGTCTGGTGGAAACGGGAGATACCACAACCTGATAACCCAGTCTGGTGAAAAAGGTAAACCAGAAGGGGTAATTCTCGTACATATTCAGGACGCGGGGAATGCCGACTTTTCCTCTGGGTGCTTTTTCCGGCGTCAGAGGTTCATAGTCAAACATTCTCTTTAATTTGTAATCGAACAGGTTCGGTA
>JALFTO010000149.1 GCA_022779165.1 Lachnospiraceae bacterium | reverse complement strand
AAATTCAGGATGCAACATTCCAGGCATCCGCATATGCAAATGCAATTCCTATGGAAGATACAGAAAGCTATACAAAAGCCTGCGCAGAAATCGTTGAGAGATGGCAGAACGAAATCATTCCGCTTATGGTTCAGTAGTCTGATTGAAATATCTGAATGAATGAGGGAAAGCTCCTGCATATATGTGGGCTTTCTCTCTTTCTTATTTCCTTTTGGTTCCGGAGAAAAAGAATATGAAGAAAGAAAAATATATGTATCTGTTGGCGCTCCTGCCGTTTCTGCTCGTTGCATTTTTATACGAGATCGTGCCTCTTATCATGATCATTGTCAACAGCTTCCAGCCAGACTCGGGAGGCGGATTTACACTGGAAAATTATCAGACAGTATTCACACAGCTTTTATATCAAAAAGCGATCAGAAACAGCATAAAAATTTCCCTGATCTCATCCATCGCGGGGATCCTTGTGGCATTTATCGGTGCAAAAGCCGTCTATCATGGAAGCGGACGGCTGAACACCATATTCATGACGCTTCTCAACGTGGTATCCAACTTCGCCGGCGTGCCTCTTGCGTTTGCCTATATGATCTTATTGGGAAATGCCGGCTTTATCGTCCACCTTGGTCAGTCAATCGGATGGGATGCCCTTGCCGGTTACAATCTGTACACTTCAAACGGCATGGCTATGATCTATGTTTATTTTCAAGTCCCATTAGCCACACTTCTTCTCATTCCCGCTTTCCGCGGAGTGCACAGGCAGTGGAAAGAGGCAAATACCCTGCTTGGCGGTACAAACGGGATATTCTGGAGAAAGATCGGCATTCCGGTGCTCATGCCGAGCATATTGGGAACCTTCAGCGTGCTATTCTCCAACGCGCTCGCTGCCTATGCGACGGTTTATGCATTGATGATGAATAACATCTCCCTTCTGCCGGTTCAGATCGCCGGCAGCTATGTCGGTGAAGTCAAGACAAAGCCCGGCCTCGGCGGAGCGCTCTCCGTGACGATGATGTTCATTATGGTGATCATGATCCTCATCACAAACGGAATCAGCAGAAGATTCCAGAAAGGAAGGGCATAGATTATGCAAAAGAAAAATATATGGAATACGGCTGTGATCGTGCTGATCATGCTCTATCTCCTGGTCCCTCTTATCGTATCTGTCATTTACTCTCTGTTTGAAAAATGGACGGATGTACTTCCCGAACACTTTTCGCTCGGAAGCTATATGAGCATTTTCGCAGATCCTGCTTTCCGCTCATCCATTGTAAGGACGATCGTTATGTGCATTATCCCGATCATCATTACTACAATCATCGTACTTCTGGCGCTCTTTGTCACAACCGCCTTTTTTCCAAGACTGGAAAAATACGTGCAGATCATTTGTATGATTCCTTATACAATTCAGGGTGTGATCCTTTCGGTCAGTATCCTGCAGCGTTATGTCGGCAGCAAAAGTTTCTTAAGCAACCGGCTCGTTATGCTGACAGGCGCATACTGCATCATTATCCTGCCGTATATCTTTCAGGGAATCCGCAACGGAATGCGGGCAGTCAATATGTCGATGCTGCTCGAAGCTGCGGAAATGCTGGGCGCCTCCAAGCTGTATGCATTTTTCCGGGTTGTTGTGCCAAACATCATTTCAGCAGTTGTCGTCTCATCACTGCTTGCCGTCGGGATCATCTTTGGCGATTATGTACTTGTCAGGAACCTTGCGGGAACATCCTTCCAGAATATGCAGATCTATCTGTACCAGACAATGAAATCGGATTCCGTCAAAGCAAGCGCAGTATTTGTCGTGATCATGCTCGTCACATGCATCATTGCCGGCGTTGTACTGACACTTCAGAACCGCGGAAAGAAACCAGACAAATCATGAGAAGAGGAGCAGCCTATGTCATATATCAAATTTGAAAATATCATCAAAACCTTTGGGAAAAATGAAGTTCTGAAAAATATCAACCTCGAGATCGAAAAAGGACAGCTTGTCACCCTGCTCGGTCCCTCCGGATGCGGCAAAAGTACACTGCTTCGATGCCTTTCCGGGCTTGAAAGCGTCACAAGCGGACACATCTATCTCGACGGAAAGGATGTGACCGACGTCAATCCGAAGGATCGGGACATCGGCATGGTTTTCCAGCAGTATTCTCTGTTTCCGAATATGACCGTAGAACAAAATGTGGCATTCGGACTCAAACTGAAAAGAATGCCAAAGGAGCAGATCCTGACAAAAGTCGGAGAAATGTTGGAAATTGTGGGCATGTCTGATAAAAGAGACTGCTATCCGTCACAGCTTTCCGGCGGACAGCAGCAGAGAGCGGCACTCGCAAGAGCTATCGTCATGGAGCCGAAGGTACTGCTCTTGGATGAGCCTCTTTCCGCCATCGATGCGCTCCTGCGCCATTCACTCCAGGTCGAGATCAAGCGTATCCAGAAAGAACTCGGGATCACTGCGATCTTTGTCACGCACGATCAGGACGAGGCAATGGTCATGTCCGACATGATCCATCTCATGTATCAGGGAAAGATCGAACAGTCTGCCTCACCCGCCGATCTGTATACGAAGCCGGCCTCCAAGTTTGCCGCATCCTTTATCGGTCATTACAATGTGCTGTCATCAGAGCAATTTCTAGAGCTTACCGGAGAAGAGATCCCCTGTGAAAATATTGCTGTCCGCCCGGAACTGATCCGCCTGACTGACAAGAAAACAGATGATCCCGACTGCTACCATATGCAGGGGACAGTAGCGGTATCTCTCCCGCACGGAAACTTTATCCGGTATGGAATTCTCTGCGGCGGCATACAGATAGATGTGGACATTCTGTTTACCGACATCTCACCGATACCGACAGGCAGCTGCCTCCATTTATCCATAAAGAAAGAGGAGTGTGTACTGTTATGACCTTAAATATTGCCCACCGGGGATTCAAGGGAAACTATCCCGAAAATACGATGCTTGCTTTTTCCAAAGCGATCGATGCAGGCGCGGACGGAATCGAACTGGATGTACATCTCACAAAAGACGGTGAAGTTGTCATCATACATGATGAGACTCTTGACCGCACAACTGACGGAATTGGAAACGTAAAAGATCATACCTTAAAAGAACTGAAGCAGTATGATGCTTCAGCCGAATTTACAGGGAAATACGGCAAAAATGAAATTCCGACACTGCAGGAATACTTCTCTCTTGCCGCAGACACGGATATCATTACCAACATCGAGCTCAAAACAGGCGTATATCCCTATCCCGGAATCGAGGAAAAAACCTTACGGATCATTGATGAATTCGGGCTCAGAAACCGGATCATCATCTCATCCTTCAACCATTATTCTGTCCTCAGGATGAAAGATCTGGCTCCGCAGATGAAGTATGGTTTTCTCGAAGAAAGTCAGATCATTGGTTTTCCGGAATACGCCAAAAAATATGGTATGGATTTTGTCCATCCTGTCTTTCACTCAGTGACAGGCGCATATGCCCTGGAATGCCAAAAATATGGTCTGGGCATCAACACCTGGACTGTCAATGAGCCTGATGACATCCGTAGAATGATCTCGCGCGGCGTACATGCGATTATCAGCAATTACCCCGACCGGGTCAGCCGCATTCTGACAGAATAGACAGATTCCTATAAATGCAAAAGAAGCACCGGGTTTCCCTGATGCTTCTTACTTTGCTTAAAACTTCTTACCACACATTCACCCGATCCCCAGGTGCGAGATACATCCCGTCGCCCTTTATATATCCGGCGTTAAATGCCATATTGATTTCCCGCAGTTCCTTTTTGCCGTCAATGTAATCCTGATACATATCTGCCCGTCCGGTCATACAGCCGTCGCAGTTTGCATCGATATTTCCGAGAGACTCGGCCACAATCCGCTCCCTTTCTTCCCTTGTCGTCTCACTGATCAGATATCCCATGATCTGTTCCCCCTTGCTGTGACTCTGCCGTTACCTCTGACTGTTCTAATCGATAAGCTCCTCAAACTGTTCGATCGGTACAGGCTTGGAATAATAATATCCCTGATGCCAGGTCGCGCCGAACCGGCTGATATATTCATGGACATCCTCATTCTCAATCCCCTCGATACAGGTCTCTGTGTCCGTGCGGTTCGCATAATCAACGATCGACTGGATCATGGCCTGATTCTGCGGCCTTTCCTTGATATCCTTGATAAAACTCATGTCAACCTTCAGTTCGTCAAAAGGAAGCGCCAGTGCAAGACTCAATGAACTGTTGCCCGTTCCGAAATCATCCAGTGCAATCTTGATTCCGAGGGAATGGAAATACGCAACCTCTTCCTTGAGGAAAGCAAAATCGAGATTCTTACAACGCTCCGTCAGTTCCAGACAGAGTTCATCCGGCTGAGAGTGTGTTCCTTGCAGGATATTCAAAACCGCTGTGCGGA
>JALFTO010000145.1 GCA_022779165.1 Lachnospiraceae bacterium | reverse complement strand
AGAATCAGAATGGAGGAAAACATGAAAGAGAAATTACAGAAAATCAAAGAGGCTGCGATCAGTCAGTTGAAAGAGGCAAGTTCTCTGGAAGCACTGAATGAAGTGAGACTGAACTTCCTGGGCAAGAAGGGAGAACTGACTGCCGTACTGAAGAGTATGAAAGATGTTGCGCCGGAGGACAGACCGAAGGTCGGACAGATGGTGAATGAGGCGAGAGCAGAGATTGAAGCCTTTCTGGAAAATACAAAGAAGCAGATGGAGCGCGCTGCAAGGGAACTGAAAATGAAGAACGAGGTCATTGATGTCACGCTTCCCGCCAAAATGAATAATGTGGGGCACAGACATCCCAATGCCATCGCGCTCGATGAGGTTGAGCGTATCTTTGTCGGCATGGGCTATGAGGTCGTGGAAGGTCCCGAGGTGGAAAAGGATTATTACAACTTTGAAGCACTCAATATTCCGGCAGATCATCCGGCAAAGGATGAGCAGGATACCTTTTATATCAATGGCGACATTCTGCTGCGTACCCAGACATCTCCGGTACAGGCGCGTGTGATGGAGAAAGGCAAGCTGCCGATTCGTATGATCGCGCCCGGAAGAGTATTCCGCGCAGACGAAGTCGATGCGACACATTCTCCTTCGTTCCATCAGATTGAGGGACTTGTCGTGGACAAAAAGATCACCTTTGCGGATCTGAAAGGAACGCTTGCGGAATTTGCAAAAGAGATGTTCGGAGAGGATACAAAAGTAAAATTTAGACCGCATCATTTCCCGTTCACGGAGCCGAGTGCCGAGATGGATATGAGCTGCTTCAAGTGCGGCGGTAAGGGATGTCGTTTCTGTAAGGGCAGTGGCTGGATCGAGATCCTCGGTTGCGGAATGGTGCATCCGCATGTGTTTGAGATGTGCGGGATCGATCCTAATGAGTATACCGGGTTTGCATTCGGTATCGGACTGGAGCGTATTTCTTTGTTGAAGTATGAGATTGATGATATGAGACTGCTGTATGAGAACGATATCCGTTTCTTAAAGCAGTTCTAAGAAAGTTATTGTATCTTATGAAACAGGTCGAGGAGAAACCGCTAAGACCGTACGAATATAAAGGAGAATCATTATGAATACAGCATTATCATGGATCAAGGCATACGTACCGGAGCTTTCCTGCACAGATCAGGAGTACTGTGATGCCATGACTTTGACGGGAACCAAGGTGGAGGGCTTTGAGAGAGCCGACAAAAATCTTGATAAAATTGTGATCGGACAGATCATGAAGATCGAAAAGCATCCTGACGCGGATAAACTGATCGTGTGTCAGGTCAATATCGGAAGCGAAACCATTCAGATCGTTACAGGAGCTCCCAATGTAAAAGAAGGAGATAAAGTGCCGGTTGTTCTGGACGGCGGCAAGGTGGCAGGCAGCGCACACAGTGACGGACCGCTGCCGGAGGACGGCATTCAGATCAAGGCGGGAAAACTGAGAGGCGTACCTTCCAATGGTATGATGTGCTCTATCGAAGAACTCGGATCAACCAGAGAGATGTATCCCGAGGCACCGGAGAACGGCATCTATATTTTCCCGGAGGATGCAGAAGTGGGAACTGATGCCATCGAGGCGCTTGGACTTCACGACACGGTATTCGAGTATGAGATCACTTCCAACCGTGTGGACTGCTACAGCGTGATCGGTATCGCCAGAGAGGCGGCAGCTACTTTCGACAAACCGTTCTGCCCGCCGATGGTCACCGTAAAGGAAAACAGCGAAAAAGTAGAGGATTATGTCAGTGTTGAAGTGCAGGATAAGGATCTGTGCACCAGATACTGCGCGAGAGTATGTACGAATATCAAAATCGGTCCTTCGCCGAAGTGGATGCAGAGACGTCTGGCAGCCAGCGGCATTCGTCCGATCAACAATCTCGTTGATATCACCAACTATGTGATGGAGGAGTACGGACAGCCGATGCATGCCTTTGATCTTGACACGATTGCCGGGCACAAGATCATCGTGCGCCGTGCAAAGGACGGAGATGAATTCCAGACACTGGACGGACAGATGCGTAAGATGGATCACGATGTCCTGATGATCTGTGATGCCGAGAAAGAGATCGGTATTGCCGGAATCATGGGCGGAGAGAATTCCAAGATCACAGATGACGTCAAGACAGTTCTGTTTGAGGCAGCAACTTTTAACGGACCGAATATCAGGAAATCAGCCAAGAGGATCGGCCTCAGAACCGATGCGTCCGGCAAATTTGAGAAGGGACTTGATCCCAGGAATGCAGAGGATGCCATTAACCGTGCCTGCCAGCTGATCGTAGAGCTGGGCTGCGGCGAAGTCGTGGGTGGCATGATCGATGAGGGCGCTCCGTTAAAGGAGTTGAACAGGATTCCTTTTGAGCCTGACCGTATCAACAGTCTGCTCGGAACAAACGTTTCCAGAGATGATATGCTTGCCATCTTCAAAAAACTGGAACTTGAGTATGATGAGAAAGACAACGTGCTGACCATTCCTTCCTTCAGACAGGATCTGATCGGCAATGCCGATATTGCGGAGGAAGTGGCAAGATTCTTC
The DNA here is from genome assembly GCA_022779165.1 of Lachnospiraceae bacterium. Classification (GTDB taxonomy): domain Bacteria; phylum Bacillota; class Clostridia; order Lachnospirales; family Lachnospiraceae; genus VSOB01. The sequence goes on along the minus strand of JALFTO010000145.1, from coordinate 2,455 downwards.
GGATATGATAAGATCCCTACCACACTGCCGAGCGGCGAGGCAACGACAGGTAAGCTTCCGTTTAAACTGAGAGTGGAGCAGAAGGCTAAGGACATTGCAGAGTTCTGCGGATTTTCACAGGGAATGTGTTATTCCTTCGAGAGTCCAAAGGTATTTGACAAGCTGCTTTTGCCCGAGGACAGTGAGCTGAGGAAAACAGTGACGATCGCCAATCCGCTGGGAGAAGATTTCTCCATTATGAGAACAACTTCCTTAAACGGTATATTGACGTCGCTTTCTACCAATTATAACAGAAGAAATAAGGATGTGCGTCTGTATGAGCTGGGAAACATCTATCTGCCGCATCAGGTTCCCGTGACAGAGCTTCCGGAGGAGCGTATGCAGCTGACACTCGGTATGTATGGCGAGGGCGACTTCTTCACGATGAAAGGTGTCGTTGAGGAGATGTTCACCTGCCTCGGCATGACAAAGAAGCCTGAGTATGATCCGAATGCCGGCAAGACATTCTTGCACCCCGGCAGGCAGGCACAGATCCGTTATGACGGTGTGATCGTCGGATTCCTCGGAGAGGTGCATCCTGAGGTGCTCGACAATTATGACATCGGCACGAAGGCATATGTGGCAGTGCTCGACATGCCGGAGGTTACGAAGTTCGCAACCTTTGACAGAAAGTACACAGGCATTGCGAAATATCCTGCGGTGACAAGAGATATCAGTATGGTTGTGCCCAAGGAGATCCTGGTGGGCGAGATCGAGAAGATGATCGCACAGAGAGGTGGCAAGATCCTCGAGAGTTATCAGCTCTTTGACCTCTATGAGGGTGAACAGATCAAGGCCGGCTATAAATCAGTCGCATATTCCATCGTGTTCAGGGCTCTCGACAGGACGCTGGAGGAGGGTGATATCACCGCTGCGATGAAGAAGATCTTGAACGGTCTTGAGAGCATGGGAATCGAACTGAGACAGTAAGGGAGACAGCTGAAATGGAAAAGAAAAATGTTTGGGAGAGCTACGATGAGAAAAAGCTTTCCCAGGTAGAAAAATTTGCAAAGGAATATATGCAGTTCCTCGATGAGGGCAAGACGGAGCGTGAGTGTATCGATACGATCGTCAATACCATCGAAAAGGCAGGCTATGTCGAACTGCAGGCACTGCAGAAGAAGAAAAAGAGCGTAAGGCCGGGCGACAAGGTGTATTCCGTGTGGATGAACAAATCTGTCGTGATGTTTCAGGCGGGTGAGAAGCCTCTGGAGCAGGGCATGAATATCCTCGGAGCGCATCTGGATTCCCCGAGACTTGACGTCAAGCAGAATCCGTTGTATGAGGACGGCGGTTTTGCCTATCTGGATACACATTACTACGGCGGCGTCAAGAAGTATCAGTGGGTGACGATCCCGCTGGCGCTGCACGGCGTTGTGATGAAGAAGGACGGTACGACGATCCAGATCAATATCGGAGAGGATGAGGACGATCCGGTATTCTTTATCTCGGATCTGCTGATCCATCTGGCACAGGAGCAGATGGAAAAGAAAGCAAATAAGGTCATTGAAGGCGAGGCACTCGATCTGATCGTCGGCAACAGGCCGCTCACGATCAAGGGTGAGAAGCATTCAAAGAAGGAAGACAAAGAGAATAAGGAAAAGGATCCGGTAAAGGCAGGAGTTCTCCGTATCCTGAAAGAAGATTATGACATGGAGGAGGAAGATTTCCTTTCTGCGGAACTGGAAGTGGTGCCTGCCGGTAAGGCGAGAGAGGCCGGCTTTGACAGGAGCATGATTCTCGCATACGGGCAGGATGACAGAGTGTGTGCGTTCTCCTCGCTGAAAGCGATGCTGGAGCTCCCGGAGAGCATTGAACGTACCGCATGCTGCATCCTGGTGGATAAGGAAGAGATTGGAAGTGTCGGTGCGACCGGCATGCGTTCCCGTTTCTTTGAGAACAGTGTTGCGGAATTAATGGAACTGTGCGGTTGTTATTCGGAGCTTACCATGCGGCGCGCTCTGGCAGCTTCCACCATGCTTTCCTCCGATGTGAGCAGTGCGTTTGATCCGACGTATGCGTCGAGCTTTGACAAGAAGAATGTGGCTTATCTGGGCAACGGTATGGTGTTTAATAAGTTTACCGGTTCGAGAGGAAAATCCGGTTCGAATGATGCCAATGCGGAGTATGTTGCCTATATCCGGAATATTTTTGAGAAGGAAAAAGTCATTTTCCAGACGGCAGAGCTTGGCAAGGTGGATCTGGGCGGCGGCGGAACCATCGCCTATATTCTGGCGCTCTATGGCATGAATGTGATTGACAGCGGTGTGGCGGTGCTCAATATGCATGCGCCCTGGGAGGCTACCAGCAAGGCGGATGTGTACGAGACAAAACGCGGCTACAGCGCGTTCTTAAAATATAACGGTCTGGAAGCATAATTATGGGAAATCTTTTAAAAGAAGAAAACTTGATAAGA
>JALFTO010000142.1 GCA_022779165.1 Lachnospiraceae bacterium | reverse complement strand
ACGCGTTACTCACCCGTCCGCCACTAAGTTAACCAAGTCTCTGCCGAAGCTTTGACAGAGGTTGACTCCGTTCGACTTGCATGTGTTAAGCACGCCGCCAGCGTTCATCCTGAGCCAGGATCAAACTCTCGTAAATAGTTTGTTTCCCGTCCAGAACAACCTCTCTGGCTATTCCTTCCGTTCTTACTGTTTTTAGGTTTGTCTGTTTCCGGATCGTCCCAATATGGGTATCTCCTTCACAGACCGTTCTCTGAAATTCTTACGAATCTTCAGGGTTGCATTACTGTTTAGTTTTCAAGGTTCGTCTCGTCTGTTTCCCCAGACGCAACTCTGATATCATATCATCCGTTCTCGTCTGTGTCAAGACCTTTTTTAGAGTTTTTTAAACTTTTTCCTGTCGTCTTCGCTGTTTCTCGACGACGTAGCTTAGTATATCACCCGGTCACGTCACATGTCAACTCCATTTCCATAAATTTTTTCAATTTTTGCTACATTTTTTAAAATACAAAAAATCCCTGTATTTATGCGGTTTCGCAATACAGGGATTCTATCGTTTTTTTACTTATCAGCGTTTTAACACATTACTCCAGCAAAGTTGTCGCACTTTCAGACTCATTTTTACAAGTAAGCGAAATCGTCTGTATTGAGCCGGCCTCCTCCGTTGGTATCTCCTTCACCAGAATCAACTGCACACCGGTCTGTGCCGGCACAACATCCTTGTACATGGCAAGATCATCCAAAAGCATCGTAGAGAGCACATTTTCCGGTTTGCCGTCATTTACTGCAACCCTGAAATGCGGATTGGCATCAAACATATCAAGTTCTCTGTCCTCCGGCATATCATTTGTCGCCACAAACTGGAGTACCAGTAGTTTTTTCCCTTCTGCTGCATCCATGGCAAACACCTTATCTGTAACATCATTGCTTTCCGGATAGGAATCGCAGATCTGATACCCGATATAATCAATCTGGAAACCATCCAATCCATAGAATTGGGCAATCCCCTCAAAAACAGGCTGTGCTGTCTCAATCTGATCTTCTCCCGTCTGACTGCCACTACTCTCCGTTTCGTTTTCCTCTTGCTCAGCCTTGAGCCGGCGCATCTCTTCCATTTTGGCCTGAAGCTCAGCATCATGCCTATCAGCTTCCGCAATTTCATAATCCGAGGCGAGTTTTCCTGCATTGATATCATGCTTGAGTAAAACTCCCACTGCATATTCCGATATCATTGCACTCTCCTCCGCAGTCAGATCAGGCATGGGATCCAATCCACACCCTGTCAGTGACAATATGATTCCTGCCATCACGCAAATCACAGCACAGTTTCTGTAATATTTCCGATCCATCTTTTACTTTCCCGTATCATCAAATATATATTTGCAGTGTCTTTAACAATTATTATAGTAGAAATTCAACAAAATGCAATAAAACCCCCGAATTTTACATCACTGAAGTTCCAATGTGAACCAGAATTCCACACCATTTTCATAATTAATAACACCGTATTCCTGATTCATGGACTCCGCTATCGCTTTTACAATGGAAAGTCCGACACCACTGCCCCCGTATTCTCTGGTTCTCGCCTTGTCCACTTTATAAAATTTCTCCCACAGGTGAGGCACCGCTTCCTCAGGTATCGGATCACCGGTGTTAAATACGCTCACCCTGACTTTTCCCCCAAGGATCGTCGACTTCACATGGATTACCTTTTCCCCTTTGCAGAAATTCATCGCATTGCTGAAATAATTGCGGATCATCTCTTCTGTCTTAAACTCATCAGCCCATACGTAACAGCTCTCCTGCCCGTCAAGCCTGACCGTTATGCCACTCTGCTTTGTCAAAAGTTCCATGGATTCCACAAACGTCCTGAGCAGTTCCATCAGATCAAACCGCTCCATGCTCACCACGTCATTTCCAAACTCAAGCTGATTGAGCGTCAGCAGTTTATTAACCATAACGTTCATCTTGCCCGCTTCATCCATGATTACATCGCAATAAAAGTCCTTACTTTCCCCATCCTCACTGATTCCTTCCTTAAGCCCTTCCGCATAGCCTTGTATCAGAGCAATCGGTGTCTTCAACTCATGCGATACATTGGACAGGAATTCCTTTCGCATCTCATCTATCTGCTCTTTTTTCTCCACATCCTTCTGCAGTTCATTATTGGCTGTCTTCAATTCGGAAATGGTATGTTCCAATGTCTCAGACAGCTGATTGATATTTTCCCCGAGAACATCAATCTCATTCTTGCGTTTCCCGACCGTATACTTGGCGTCAAAATCCAGATGCCGCATACGGTCGGAAATATCTGCCAGACACAGGAGCGGCGCCGTGATCTTCTTGGACACAAACCAGATGATGATTCCGCTGACAAGCACTGCCAAAAAACCGACATAGATCAGGAAACGATTCGCAATGGCAACACTGTCCCGAATCCCCTCACGACCGGTACGGAACAGAAACAGGTTCCCGTTGTCGAGAAATCCCCACATCTCAATAAATCCGGTATGCAGTCTGGGATCAAAGGAACTCTGGATCGTATACCGTTCCGTCTGCTTCAAAATCTTGACTCTTTTCCTGTGCTGATCCGTGAAGAAAATATTATCTAAAAGCTGCTGTTTCAACATATCCGAGTCATGCATTGTGGCAAGCACGGTCTGTGATTCTCCATTGAGTACCAGCAGACTGATGTTATACTTGCTGCACAGATTCATGAGTTCAATTTCTGTCTCCTCCGGAATCTCCTGATCCGGAGAATCCAGCACATCCAGCGCGTTGATTTTTCCGTATACTTCCATCAGTGCGTGCTGCTTATTATTCACATAAAATGTCTCCAAAAGTGTACTGTTAATCAGCAGGCAGCTCGCAATTGTCAGCATTGTCAATCCGATAAAAACCACTGCAAGCTGCCGCTTAATGGAATGCTTCATTTTTTCTCTGCCTGCCTTTGTATTTTGTCATTTCTGCTATCTGTTTTATCATATCAAATGTGAATTCAACTAACAAGCGGCACACCGGTTATTACGAAATTTCGTTTATCAAAATTTCTAAAACCAGTTGTTTTCCTATTCCGGATATGATACAATTCTTTCACTACTTACGAAAGGAGGAACCAATCATGACCGATAGTGAAAAACTTGATTTGCTGCTAAAAGGAATGCAGGAAATTAACACCCGCCTCTCTTCTATTGAAGACAGACTCTCTGCTCTTGAAGAAAGAGTTGCTGTTATCGAAGACAGGCTCTCTGCTCTTGAAGAAAGAGTTGCTGTTATTGAAGACAGACTCACTGCTGTCGAAGACAGACTCACCGTTGTTGAAAACAGACTCTCTGCTGTCGAAGACAGGCTCACCGTTGTTGAAAACAGACTTACCGCTGTTGAGCAAGATATACGCCAAATCAAGCTGGTAGCCGAAAACGAACTTCGCGTCAACATCAAGCGCATTGCCGAAGGCCATCTCGATCTGTCCAGGAATCTGCATGAAGCAATAAAGCCTTGCGCTGAAATGGAAATGCTTACAGTCAGAGTCGGCATCCTTGAAAGCGATGTTCGGAACATCAAAAAGAAAATGGCATAATACTGCCTGTCTATTTTATCTTGAATTCATTTCGTTTATGTCAAACACAGTTATCATACTGTTTTTCTGTTCATTTACAGAATCATTCTTTCAAGATCAACAATCAACTGAATAAAATTACCATGAAAAGAGGGTTCTGTTTGTTTCGCAGAACCCTTTTTGCTGTTTCAATACATAAATGTCAAATCCGCCTTTCCTATTTTAAAATACTCCAAAGATTTCTTTATTACATTTGCATTCTTGCCATGTACTTTATATAATATATATATAAATATCCTACATCCAATGACACGGATGCGGCAAAATATTAACCGTTATCCTCAGCCTTTATGAAAAAGAGGTCTGTCCATGAAGAAGCTGCATATTTTATTCTTTTGTATACTTCCGATCCTGTTTTGCATCGGATGCGGAGAAACTTCGGAGAATATCCACAGCGAGCCTTTGACACGTGCCGCTGCCCCTCTTCGGAATGATGAGTTGATCACTGTCGGCTTTATCCAGACCGGAAAGGAATCCGGATGGCGCGATGCAAATACAGATGACTTCCTGAATACATTTACCGTAGAAAAAGGCTACCGCCTGATCTATATTGACGGCTGTTCGGATACGCAGCGTCAGGTCAAAGCAGCCTATGATCTCATTGCCCAGAATGTGGATTATATGATCATCGATCCCATTATTGAAGATGGCTGGGATGATGTCCTCACGCTTGCAAAAGAGAAAAATATTCCGGTTATCATCTCCGACCGGAACGTCAGTGCAGACCGTTCCTTGTATAAGTGCTGGATCGGTTCCAACTTCCGACAGGAAGGCCAGAAAGCCGGAAAATGGCTGCAAAGTTTTCTCATCAGCGCAGGACGTCAGGATGAAGAGATCAACATCGTTATCCTCGAAGGGACTCCCGGCTCTTCCGCCACGATCGGCAGAACGGAAGGCCTTCAGACAGAGATTGATTATCACGACAACTGGCACATTCTCACAAGCCAGTGTGCCAACTTCACCCAGGGTGAGGGCAAAAATGTCATGCAGCAGATTCTAAAAGACTACGATGCAGATGACATTGATGTTGTGATCGCCGAAAACGATAATATGATGTTCGGTGCCATGAAAGCCATGAATCAGGCCGGCGTTACCTACGGTGTCAATGGCGATGTGATCACAATCTCTTTTGATGCCCTGCAGGAAGCTTTCCTTCTGATGCAAAACAAGGCATTGACGGCATCGATCGAATGCAATCCGCTGATCGCACATCTGGCAGAACGGGCTATCATTGATATGGAAGCAGGACGCAATATACGCCCCGTCCAATATGTAGAGGAATCCATATTCACATATGAAAATGCTTCAAAATACATCAACACACGGAAATATTAAGGGACAATTATGAAAAAATCATTGCGAAAAAGATTTGTACTTCTCATATTCTGCTGTGTTCTGCTGCTGAATCTGTTCAGCATTTTTATGAACTACCAGAACTTTGCCGCCACCACCAGAACCGCGAGCAATTCTGCCGCGAGCACGGTGGCTGAAACCTGTGCCCTGATCATCGACGGCGATTCCGTCGGGGACTATAGTGCCACTCATATCCGAGACAGCGCATATTATGCCACCTGGAACAAACTGATTGATTATCGCAACACCAACCCGGAAATCATTTCTCTGTCCCTGATGACTTTTGATGAAAACGGCGGAACTTACATCTATGACACCGACTTGACCCCGGGCGGCGCATTTCTGGGCGATCAGATTTCCTTTAATCAGAAGCAACTTGACCAGAAAGATATCCTGCAAAAGGGAAACGATCCTGTTTCTCTGACCTACAATGACAGAGTGGAATATTACCGCCCCATTCTGTCTTCCTTTAATATGCCGATGGGCTATGTTGTCGTCGGAATTTCTACTCTGAATGCCAAGCACATGCAGATGCAGTATTTGATTCGTCTGACCATTATCATGACTGCGCTGACACTGTGCATTACTGCATTCTTTGTTGCCATTATCAACAGAACGATTATTACTCCAATCAACCGACTGTCCTCCGCGGTTTCCGGTTATTTGGATTCCATGAACGAGAGTGGCCAGAGCATTTCTCCCCTCTCTCAGTTCTCCATCCATACCGGAGATGAGATTGAGCATCTGTATCATTCCATCCGCAAAATGGAGTCCGATATCCTGAACTCTTCCAACAACCTGTCCGTTGCCCAGTGGAACAGTCAGCACGACAGCATGACGCAACTCTACAACAAACGCTATTTGGAGGAATGTACTTACGAACATGAGTCACGTGACTCTCTCGGAATCATTTATTTTGATGTGGATAACCTGAAAAAAATGAATGATATCTGCGGTCACGAGTGTGGTGACCGTGTGATCATAAGAACGGCAGACTTTATCCGGTCATACCTTCCAGAGAACTCCGCTGCATTCCGAATGGGCGGTGATGAGTTTATGATGCTTCTTCCCGACATTACGGAAAATACAATTCAGCTTCTCGTCCAAAACATGAAGGCTGACCCGAAGACAAATCTGTCCGATCCGGATCAGCCTGTAAAATGCCGCATTGCCATCGGCTATGCCTACGGCAGCGGAAATATTGACCTGAATCAACTGATCAGTGAAGCCGATCAGAATATGTACCTTGACAAGCAGAGTCACAGGTAAGGATCACTCGAACTTGTAGCCCATGCCCCATATGGTTTTGATCAGATCTCCTTTTTCGCCCATTTTGCTGCGAAGTTTTTTTACATGGGTATCAATGGTACGGGCATCACCAAAATAATCATAATTCCATACATTGTTCAAAATCTTCTCTCTGGACAATGCAATTCCCTTATTTTCCATAAAATATGCAAGCAGTTCAAACTCCTTATAGCTGAGTTCCACCGGATTGCCATCCACGGTGACCTGATGGGCATTTTTGTCCAACACAATACCGGCGGCCTCCAAAACAGCATCTTCTGGCTGTCCCTGTCCGGCTCTGCGCAGGATTGCCTCCACGCGTGCCACAAGAATTTTGGGGCTGAACGGCTTGGAAATATATTCGTCCACGCCGAGTTCAAATCCAAGGAGTTCATCCTTCTCATCCGACTTGGCCGTGAGCATGATAATGGGAATCTTGGAATACGCACGGATTTCCCGGCACACCTGCCAACCGTCCATCTTCGGCATCATGACATCCAGTATGATCAACGCGATATCCTGATTTGCAAAAAAAACATCAAGCGCCTCACTGCCGTCTCCCGCTTCCAGCACATTATAGTTTTTCTTCACAAGGAAATCCCGGACCAGCTTACGCATCCTGCTCTCATCATCAACCACCAATATCTTCAAACTTTCCATTCTGTTTATTCCTCTCCAGCATTCAAAGATAATTCACGTTCCTTTTCACGGACTGCATTTTCCCGCTCCGTCAGTTCCTGCTCCCAGCCGGCATATTTGTTCTGAAGTTTCTGCTCATAATTCAATATCGTCGGGTTATTTCCCGTCAACGTGATCACAAACATCGCAATCACCAGAAGGATCAGCAGAATATTCAGAATCACGGATTTGCGCAGACTGGCGCGCAGCTGTGAGTACCGGCTCGGCTGCACACGTCTCTGAGCTACTCCCGCCGGTCTCTCCTGTGTCCTCTGATCAAACACCTGATAGAGCGGTATGCTGTGTGCCTGCTCCTCCAGACCGTTCTCCCGCAAAAAAGCAAGCAGTTCCTGCAGATATTGAAATCCCACCGGAGTCCGGAAAATCCTGTTTTCAATTGCCCTGTTGTATATCGTCAGTACGCTTTCCGGATGGTCATACTGCATTCTTTTTTCCATATAGACAATCTTTTCCTGCTCTGTCCGCGCAAGTTTCGCATCTGCCTCCGAGCCAAACAGAAAGCCTCCGACTTTCCATTCTTCCCGTTTATTGTCCATCCATTATCCCTCCGTGGAAATCTTATCCCAAATACCACTTAACCATGCAATCGCCACACCATAATTGGTCATCGGCACATGCTGATCCTTCGCCCTCTGAATCCTTGCCATAACATATTTCCTGTTAAACATACAGGCGCCACATTGTATGATCAGATCGTACCCTGACAAATCCTCGGGGAAATCCGTCCCGCTGACAATATCCACCTGCAGCCCTTCTCCGACTTTCTTTCGCAGCATACGCGGCAATTTCTCACGCCCGATATCTTCTGTCAGAGGCGCATGCGTGCAGCATTCCGCAATCAGCACCCGGGAATCCTGAGTCAGGTGACCGATCTGCTCTGCCCCTTCCTTATAGTATCCGATATCTCCCTTGTAAGCAGCAAACAGTGTGGAAAAAGAAGTCAGTCTGCTCTGAGCAGGCTTCAGATCAAACACAGTCTTAAACACCTGCGAGTCTGTAATGATCAGTGCAGGCGGCTCCTTTATGGCTTCCAGCGCCTGCTGCATTTTATCAGTCGTCACGCTCATCACCAGACATTTTTTATCCAAAAGATCCCTGAGCGTCTGCACCTGCGGCAGGATCAGCCGCCCCTTCGGCGCCTGAATGTCCTGCGGCATCACCAAAAGTACCGTATCCCCTTCACGGACCAGATTGCCCGTGATACTCTCCATTCCGTAATCCTCCGGCAGCGCACGCGTGATCCGCTCTTTCAATTCAATAAGCCCCGTACGCTCCACCGCGCTGACCACTACCGGCTTCTCTCCAAAAGCCTCTTCCAAGTCCCGGCGCAAAGAATCAACATCTGCGAACAGATCCGCCTTTGTGATCACAGGAATTACCGGTGTTCCCTTTTTCTTAAAATATTGGAGCCATTCCAGTTCCCGGGAAAGATCTCCGCCTGCCCATAAGATCAATGCGATATCCGTCTTTTCCGCTGTCTTTTTCGTCTTGTCCACACGGCTTGTGCCAAGTTCACTCACGTCGTCAAAGCCTGCCGTATCCATCAGCACACAGGCGCCGATCCCGTGAATTTCCATCGCTTTGTTGACCGGATCGGTCGTTGTTCCCGCCTGATCCGATACGATCGAAATATCCTGTCCCACAAAGGCATTCATAAGCGAGGACTTCCCACTGTTCGTCCTGCCATAAAACCCGATGTGAATGCGATCTGCCGATGGTGTCTCATTTAATGTCACTGCCATATGGTGTCCTCCGTGTGTACGCTCTTTGCCAAATGTTTTCTATCGTAGTTCCGCGATATGCGTTCCATATAAAATCAGAACCTGAAGTCTCTCTTTCCGCCCGCAATCTCCGCGATATATTCCGCTGCCTTCTGTCTGACTACAGGGTTCGGAATCTTCTGAAGCTCTCTCTGGATCAGCGCTTCCCCGTCTCTCTGCGTCTCGGGTGAGGCATAATCCACCAGATACTCCTTCAGCGTCATCAGCGCATTCGGATGACAGCAGTTGGAAATCTGCCCCGATTTGATCAGCGTCATAAAGCGGTCTCCCGTCCGCCCTTCCCTGTAACATGCCGTACAGAAGCTGGGCACATATCCGAGACCGATCAGCCAGTCTACCACCTGATCGAGGCTCCTCGTATCGCTCACATCGAACTGCGCGGAATTTTTCTCCTCCGGCTCTTCCTCAACATAACCGCCCACGCTTGTGCGGGAGCCGCCGCTGATCTGTGAGATCCCGAGTTTCAACACGCGCTCTCTGGAAGCCTTGGACTCTCTGGTCGAGATGATCATTCCCGTATAAGGAACCGCAATGCGGATTACTGCTACGATCTTTTCAAAAATATCATCAGAGACTGCATTGGAAAAGTCCGCCGTGTCAATATCATCTGCCGGGCAGACACGTGGCACACTGATCGTATGCGGTCCCACGCCCTTTGCCGCCTCAAGATGCTCTACATGCATCAGGAGTCCGACAAAATCATAACGGTATTTCTCCAGCCCGAACAGGACACCGATCCCGACATCATCGATCCCGCCATCCATCGCACGGTCCATCGCCTCCGTATGATATGCATAATCATGTTTCGGTCCCGTCGGATGCAGTTTCTCATAATCCTCTTTGTGATAAGTCTCTTGAAACAGAATATATGTGCCGATTCCTGCTTCCTTGAGTTTGCGGTAATTCTCCACGGTAGTCGCCGCAATGTTAACATTCACACGGCGGATCGCTCCGTTCTTATGCTTGATACTGTAGATCGTCTGAATGCTCTCCAGAATGTACTCGATCGGATTGTTTACCGGATCCTCCCCGGACTCGATCGCAAGACGCTTATGGCCCATATCCTGCAGTGCAATTACTTCCTGTCGGATCTCCTCCTGCGTCAGTTTTTTTCTGGTGATATGTTTGTTATGATGATGATACGGGCAGTAAGTGCACCCGTTCACACAGTAGTTCGACAGATAGAGCGGTGCAAACATAACGATCCTGTTGCCGTACAGTTTCTCCTTGATCTGCATTGCAACTTCCTTCATCGCCCAAACCGCCTCCGGGATATCACATTCCAGTAAAACTGCAGCCTCCCTGTGTGTAAGTCCCTTACAGTCTTTGGCGCGCTCGATCAGGGAAAAAATAAGTTCTCTGTTATCCTTATTTGCCCTCGCATATTCAAGCGTGTCCATGATCTCCTGATGATTGATAAATTCCTCCGCCTTGGATGATGACGGATCATACTTGTACTCCATCTGTTTCCTTCCTCTCTTTCCAGTCTCCTCTGTCCGAGACAATTCTGTATCCTATTCTCTGCATTCTTCCGGCAAGACAGCCCCTGCACTCTGCAGCCTCCTCACCGGTACAGATTTTATTGTCATACAATGCATATTTCTTCCTCACCGCAACCGGTGACAGATTGGGCATCACCACATTGGCACCCGCCAGAATCCCCTGTTCCCTTCCGTCCGGCGCAATTGTGCCGAGCGCTGTAGTCGCAGGAAGAAGTACATTTTTCTCCATAATGCGTATCAGACTCAGCAGGAAAAGCGTAAGTTCCAATGTTCCTGCCGCTTCTCCCCGAAACGGTGTGTCTTTGTGCGGGATAAAAGGACCGATCCCCACCATCTGGGGGTGCAATTTCCTGATCAGCAGCATATCCTGTGCCAGCGTTTCCGGCGTCTGTCCCGGAGAGCCCACCATAAATCCGCAGCCGGTCTGAAATCCTATTTTCCTAAGTGTATACAGACACTCAATCCTGTGATCAAAGGACATCTCCTCCGGATGCAGTTTCCCGTAATGTTCCCGGTCTGCCGTTTCATGTCGGAGCAGATACCGGTTTGCCCCTGCATCAAAATAGCGTCTGTAGGATTCCTCCTCACGTTCCCCTATGGAAAGGGTGATTGCACAGTCGGGATATCCCGTATGAATCTTAGACACGATGGAAACAATCCGATCATCCGTGTAATATCCATCCTCTCCGCCCTGAAGAACAAAAGTGCGGAAACCGAGTCGGTACCCTTCTTCACAGCACTGAAGGATCTGTTCTTCCGTGAGCCTGTACCTCTCTGCACTTTGATTGGATCTGCGTATCCCGCAATAATAACAATCATTCCTGCAGTAGCTTGTAAACTCAATCAGCCCTCTTGTATATACTTTATTTTCAAAGTAGCGATGCGAGATCTCTCTTGCCCTGACCGCCGCATATTCTCTGTCTGATGTACTGTAGGAATCAATCAGCTGCACCCATTCGTTTGCCGCAAGCCTGTCCTCAGCCTCCAGACGATCAATCAATTCAACATTTGTCATCCCAAATTCCAAAAAAGAATCCTATCCTTTCAGATAAGATTCCTTTTTCCTCTATTCTTGAAGCATAAACTGCTTTTCCAACATTTCCACGAACTCCGCCTCCGGAACCGGTCTGGAATAGTAGAAGCCCTGCAGATAGGTAACCCCGGGAAAACTGCACAGGATACGCTCCAGATCCTTTGTCTCAATTCCCTCCGCAACAGTCTGTATATTAAGCTTCCTGCACATGTCGGTCACACATTCCACGATCGCATAATCCACGCAGCCCGATTCTTTTTCCAAATCCTTCACAAAGCTTCTGTCAACCTTCAGGATATCCATGGGCACATTATGGATCAAACCAAAAGAGGCATATTCCGTTCCGAAATCATCCATGGCAATCTTAAAACCTCTCTCCCTGAGTCTGGCGAAATACTCATTCACGCGGTCAATGTCTTTCAAGCGGCCACTCTCTGTCAATTCCACAATAATCTTACTTGTGTCCACCTGATACCGGTCTGCCATCCGCAGCAATTCATTCACAAAATGATCGTTATCCAACTGAAGATAGGACACATTAAAGCTGATCTGGATATCACCGTACGTTTCCTGCCACTTCTTTGCATACTGTAGCACCTGTTCTGCCACCCAGAGACCGACAGCCCTAATCTCACCGGTCTGCTCCAGTATCCTGATAAACTCACCCGGAGCGGAATCCTGTATCTCATCCGTTCTCCACCGGAGCAGTGCCTCACATCCCACAATGCGCTGATCCACCGAATTGACGATCGGTTGAAAATACAGGCAGAATCCCTGAAAATGCTGCCCAATGCTCTTGCTGAGCGCCTCCTGCAGGAAACCGGAACGATTATGTTTTGCCGCTATCTGCTTGGAGAACACAACAACCTCCTCAAGACCGTTCTCTCTGGCATATTCCAGAGAATGCTCCAGATTGCTGAGCAATTCATTGTAATCTCTTCCGTCTTTCGGATATTCTACAATACCGGCCGACATTCTGAAACTGTAAATCCCATCCTCACCGGTATGCTTCTCGGTTGTATAATAACTGACCTGTTTCATCAGATTCAGCATATCTTCCTGTGTTCCATCCGGTACATTTACCACAAACTCGTCATCCCGTATCCGGTAAAGGAGTTCACCGGAATTACAGAGGCTGCTCAGGTAATCTGCAAATTCCACCACAAGCTTATTTCCATAGGAATAACCGAAATTGCTGTTGATCTTCTTGAGGGAATCCAGCCCGATCAGAAGCATGGCACCCCGCCTGTTCATATACTCATAATTCGGCAGCTCCGCCCCTGTCAGAAGATGCGTTATCGTATCATACTTGCTCTGATTATCCAGCCTCGTCATCATACCGGCGAACACGCTCGGAGTGCCATCCTCGTCATTGATCACAGATCCCCTGCACTCCAGCCATACATAATCGCCGTATTTGTTCCGCGCTCTGTACTGACAGTGATGTCTTGCGGACTTTCCCGAAAAGACAGCCTGAATATCTTCCAGATATACCTGTCTGTCGTCCGGGTGGATCCAGTGCATCCAGACCTCTCCCGTACTCTTGATGTACTCTCCCGGAAGCCCGAAATAGTCCACCGTATTCTGCGACCATCTGGACAGATCATCCTTCATATCACAGACATAAATGTAGACATTATCGGAAGCATTCGCAAATGCCAGAAACAATTCATTTTCAAAAATGTTATTTGCCATAAGGCACCTCCGGGCTACAGCTGTCTGATGATTTACTCTCGCTCCACAATCGCTGCAGCACCCATGCCGCCGCCTACGCACAATGTCGCAAGACCTTTCTTGGCATCACGCTTCTCCATCTCATGTAAGAGTGTAACCAGAATACGGCAGCCGGAACATCCTACCGGATGGCCGAGTGCGATCGCACCGCCGTTGACATTCAACTTGCTCATATCAAATCCGAGATCATGTCCGACTGCTACCGACTGTGCTGCGAACGCCTCATTCGCCTCGATCAGATCAAAATCTCCGATCTGATAGCCTGTCTTAGCCATAACCTTTCTCGTTGCCGCTACCGGACCGATTCCCATGATGCGCGGCTCAACACCCGCCAGTTCTCCGCCGATCCATGTCGCCATAGGCTTCACACCCAGCTCCTTTGCCTTCTCTTCACTCATGACAATGATCGCCGCAGCCGCATCATTGATTCCCGAGGAATTACCGGCAGTAACCATTCCACCCTCTTTGAACGCAGGGCGCAGTCCGGAAATGCTCTCCTTGGTAACGCCTTTTCTCGGTCCTTCATCTGTATCAAAAATGATTGTCTGTTTCTTCTGCTTAACCTCTACCGGAACGATCTCATCCTTGAATCTGCCTTCTGCGAT